>QHSC01000081.1 GCA_003220345.1 Candidatus Rokuibacteriota bacterium
GCCGGAACGACAGGACGGCGCCCAGCTCGAAGCGCGGGTCCACCGCGCGCTCGACGACGTGGAGATCGACGGTGCGCTTGAGATCGTCGAGAAAGACGCGGAGGCTCTGATCCACCGCCCGCGTCTCTAGAGCGCTTCGCCGAAGGTGTCCCTGGCGAGGCCGGCGATGTGGCGGCCGATGGCGAGCGAGGCCGTGGCCGCGGGTGAAGGCGCATTGACCACGTGGACGGCGCCCTCGGTGACGCTGATCTTGAAGTCGTCCACGAGCGCGCCCGTGGGCGCCACGGCCTGGGCGCGCACGCCCGCGCCGCCGCGCGCGATGTCGGCCGCGCGGATGTCCGGCACCAGCTTCTGCAGGGAGCGCACGAAGGCCGCCTTGCTCGCGGAGCGATACATCTCGTAGGTGCCCATCTTCCAGTAGCGCGCCGCCATCGACCAGAAGCCGCGATAGCCGAGCATGCCGAGCACTTCACCGGGCCTGATCGTCCCGAGCGTGTAGCCCTCGCGCGCGAAGGCGAGCACGGCGTTCGGCCCCGCCTCCACGTCGCCGTGGACGGTGCGGGTGAAATGCACGCCCAGGAACGGGAACTCGGGATCGGGTACGGGGTAGATGAGATTGCGCACGAGGGAGCGCCGGTCCGGGCGCAGCATGTAGTACTCGCCGCGGAAGGGAATGATGCGGACCTCCGGCTGTATGCCCATGAGCCGCGCCACCTCGTCGGAGTAGAGACCGGCGCAGTTGACGAGGAAGCGGGTCGCGACGGCGCCGCGCGGCGTCTCGAGGACGAGCCCCTGCCCCGACGGCCGGCGGATGGCGGTGACCCCGGCTCCCGTCATGATCTCGACCCCGCGCTTCTCGAGCAGCTCGCCCATCTTCCCCGCAACCTGGATGTAGTCCACGATGCCGGTCTCGGGCACCACGATGGCCCGGACGGCCTGGCAGTGGGGCTCGAGGCCGCGAACTTCCTCGGCCTCGAGGATCTTGAGCCCCGAAAGGCCGTTGGCCTGGCCGCGCTCGTAGATGTTCTGCAGGCGGCCGATCTCGTTGTGGTCGGTGGCCACGATGAGCTTGCCGCAAGGCTCCCAGTGGATCCCGTGCTCGGTGCAGAAGGCCTTCATGAGCCGAGCGCCCTCCACGCAGAGCTTGGCCTTGAGCGAGCCCGGCTTGTAGTAGATGCCGGAGTGGATGACGCCGCTGTTATGGCCGGTCTGGTGCGCCGCGATCTTCGGCTCCTTGTCCAGAATGCGGAGCCGCGCGCGAGGGTAGCGCTCGGTCAAGGCCATGGCGGTGGCCAGCCCGAGGATGCCGCCGCCGATGATCGTGATGTCGCAGGCCTGGCTCACGGCGGGCAGAATACCAGCCTCGGCCGCCCTTGGCCAGACGATGCTAGACTCGCGGGCCATGGACCTCGAGTTCCTGATGGTGCCGGGCGCCCCGCCTCCGCCGCCCACCGCGCCCTACAGCCACGCCGTCCGCGCGGGCGAGTATCTCTTCGTCACCGGGCAGCTCGGCGCTGATCCGAAGACGGGCGACCGCCTCGTGGCCGGCGGCATCGTGGAGCAGACGCACCAGGTAATGCGCAATCTGCAGACCGTCCTGGCGGGAGCGGGCACGAGTCTGGAGCGGGCCGTCTTCGCGCGCGTCTACCTCGTGAACTTCCAGGACTACGCGGCCATGAACGGGGTGTACGTCACCTACTTCAAGCCCGGGCGGCTCCCGGGACGTACCTGCGTCGGCGTCACCGGCCTTGCCCTCGGGGGCCTCGTCGAGATCGACCTCGTCGTGAAGCCCTAGCCGAGCTCCAGGGTTATGGGGCAGTGGTCTGAGCCCAGGATGTGCGGCAGGATGGTGGCGCTCTTGACACGGCCGCGAAGGTCATCGGAAACGAAAAAGTAGTCGATGCGCCAGCCGACGTTCCGGGCCCGAGCGCCCACCCGCATGTCCCACCACGTGTAATGCCCCGATTCCGCCACGAAGATCCGGAAGGTGTCGTGGTAGCCGTGGGCGATGAGCTTGGACACCCACTCTCGCTCGACGGCCAGGAAGCCCGGGGTCTTCTCGTTTTCCTTGGGCCGCGCGATATCGATCTCGGTGTGCGCCGTGTTCACGTCGCCGCAGGCGATGACGCCCTTGCCCGACTTCCGCAGGCGCTCCGCGAGATCCAGGAACTCGTCATAGAACTTGAGCTTGTGGGCGAGGCGCTCGGGTCCCATGCCGCTGTTCGGAAAGTAGATGTTGAAGAGGTGGAAGTCCGGAAACTCCGTGTGGACGATGCGACCTTCCATGTCGAGGGCGGGCGAGCCGAAGCTCGTGTGGACGGTCTGGGGCTCGGGCTTGGTATACGTCGCCACCCCGCTGTAGCCCTTCTTCTCGGCCATGCTCCAGAAGGAGCGGTAGCCGCCCATGTCCCTCATCTCGGGCGTGAGCTGCTCGTGCTGGATCTTGGTCTCCTGCACGCAGAGGATGTCGGGCTGCTCGGCCGTGACGAAGTCGAGGAAGCCCTTCTTCCACGCCGCCCGTATGCCGTTGATGTTCCAGGAGATGAGCTTCATCCGCACACTCTACCCTGCCCGACGGCGCGTGCGCTTGACAGGCTGCGGGCGCCCGCCTAGTCTCCTGACGTGGAAGCCAGGATGGACGAGATGCTCGGCGCGCCGCCCGTCGCGGTCCGTGACGTGCGACTGGGACGCCAGCTTCGCCGCGTCCTGCGCAATGCCCTCGTCGCGCTCGGCGCCGTCACCGCGCTCGTCATCATCGCCTCCGCCGTCTTCGCTCCCGCCATCGCCCCGCATCCGCCGGACGAGCAGAACTTCGACCTGATCGAATCGGCGCCGAGCGCCAAGGCCCTCTTCGGCACGGATCGCTTCGGCCGCGACGTGCTGAGCCGGGTCATCTTCGGCGCCCGCATCTCCCTCTATGTCGCCCTCACGTCCATCACCGTCTCCATGCTCGTGGGCGGCGCCCTCGGGCTCTCCGCGGGCTATCTCGGCGGCGCCTGGGACAATGCCGTCAACCGCGTCATGGACGTGCTCTTCAGCATTCCCGGCCTGCTCCTCGCCGTGGGCGTGGCGGCCATGCGGGGCCCCGGCGTCAACAGCGCCGTCTTCGCCATCGCCATCGTCTACACGCCGATCTTCGCCCGCGTCATGCGCGGCCCCGTGCTCGCGGAGCGCGAGAAGGAATACGTGGAGGCCGTCCGGGCCCTGGGGGCGACGCGACTCGTCGTCGCCGTCAAGCACATCCTACCCAATGTCCTCTCCCCCTTCGTCGTGCAGGGCACCGTCGCCCTGTCGCAGGCCATCCTGATCGAGGCCTCGCTGAGCTACCTCGGCCTCTCCGCGCAGCCCCCCACGCCGTCGTGGGGCAACATGCTCAACGAGGGGCGGACCTATCTCGAGACCGCCCCGTGGATCTCCGTGTTTCCCGGCATCGCCATCATGGTCACCGTGCTCGCCTTCAACCTGATCGGCGACGGCCTCCGCGACATCCTCGATCCCAGTGCCCAGTAGTCACCGGCCACAGGAGGAAGAACGCATGACTACCACACGCGAGTCCTCGACCCCAGACGCCCTCACTCGGCGCGACCTTCTCAAGGCGGGCGGCCTCACCCTAGGCGCGCTCGCTCTCGGCACGCCCGCGGCCGCCCAGACGCCCAAGGCCGGGGGCACCCTCGTCTCCGCCCAGACCACCGAGGCGACGGGCCTCGATCCCCAGCTCGTGCCCGCGCTCTCGCGCAGCCGGCGCTCGCCCCTCATGTACAGCCAGCTCGTGCGCTACGACGCCGACATGAACCCGAGACCGGAGCTGGCGGAGTCCTGGCAGATCAGCCCCGACGGGCACACCTGGACCTTCAAGCTCCGGGAGGGCATCAAGTTCCACGACGGGCAGGAGATGACCTCGGCCGACGTGAAGTTCACCTTCGACCGCCTCTTCGAGAGCTCGCCCGGCAAGTCGGACTTCATCGCCGTGGACAAGGTCGAGCCCGCGGGCAAGTACGGCGTCAAGTTCATCACCAAGGAGCCCTTCGCGGGCCTCCTGGCCGCCCTCGGCGGCTTCTGGGGCTACATCATCAGCGAGGCGGGGATCAAGAAGCACGGCGATCTCAACAAGGCGGCCGTCGGCACCGGCCCCTTCATGCTCGTGGACTGGAAGGTCGAGCAGCAGCTCGTCCTCAAGAAAAATCCCAACTACTTCAAGAAGGGCCAGCCCTACGTGGACGACATGGTCCTGCGGGTGATTCCCGACGAGGCCAACATCGTGGCCGCGCTCCGCACGGGCCAGATCCAGCACGCCTTCATCGAGGACAACAAGAACTACAACCTGCTCAAGGAAGAGAAGACGCTGCTGGGCTACCGCAGCTCGCGGCTCGGCTACGACTACCTCAACATCAACGCCACCCGCGGTCCGCTCAAGGACGTGCGCGTGCGCCAGGCCATCTCCTGGGCGGTGGACCGGAGCCAGGTCCTGCGCGTGGCCGCGGCCGGCTTCGGCCGGCTGACCGCGCCCGCCACCGCGCCCATGAAGCAGTGGCAGCTGCCCGAAGAGCAGTGGATGCGCTACTACAAGCCCGATCTGGACAAGGCGAAGAAGCTCATGGCCGATGCCGGCGTCGCCTCCGGCTTCACCGTCAAGTGCTCCGTTATCCCCACCTTCCCGACCATGGTCGCGGGGGCGCCCGTCATTGCCAACCACCTCAAGCGCATCGGCATCACGATGGAGATCGAGAACGTGGAGTACGCCATCTGGATCAAGCGGTGGCTCGCCCACGACTTCGACATGACCATGAACACCACCCCGGGCTACGCCGATCCGGACACCGCCTTCTTCCGGGCGCTCCACTCGACCAAGGGGCAGAACTGGAACTCCTGGAGCGTGCCCGAGGTCGATGCCGCCCTCGAGCAGGGCCGGAAGACGATGGACCAGAAGAAGCGCAAGGAGATCTATGACCGCGTGCAGATCTTGATCCTCGAGAACGTGCCCCACCTCTGGCTCTTCTCCGCGGACCGGATCGACTTCACCCAGGCCTCGGTCAAGGGCTTCAAGCAGCACCCGACCACTCTCCTCTACAGCTTCGAGGACGTCTGGCTCGACAAGGCGTGACACTCGGCGACCGGGCTGCCCCCTCACCCTGCCCTCTCCCCCGATGGGGGAGAGGGATAAAAGGGGCACTGCCCCCGCATTTGATATCCCTCTCCCCTCAGGGGAGAGGGCCGCACTTCGAGCTGAAGGGCGAAGCCCTGAGGCGAGGGCTGAGTAGATCAGGGGTGCTCCTCGAGCGTCAGAGCCAGCGAAGACGAGAAAGCATTGCTGCCTCGGCATGGCGCTGAATGACCCGGTATCTCCTCGTGCGGCTGTACTCGATGGCCCTGACGCTCCTGGGGCTGACCCTGCTCGTGTTCCTCATGCTGCGCCTCGTGCCCGGCACCGTCGTCGAGCAGATGATCGGCGCCGACGCCATTGCCAGCCCCGCCATGGTCGCTCAGCTCAAGCGCTTCTTCGGCCTCGATCAGCCGTGGTACGTCCAGTACGGCCGGTGGATGGGCCAGCTCGCCCACGGCGATCTCGGCACTTCGTGGCGCACGGGCAAGCCCGTGCTCTCCCTCATCCTCGAGCGACTGCCCGTCACTCTCGAGCTGACCTGTCTCGCCGTGGGCTTCTCGCTCCTGATCGGCATCGCCGCGGGCATCGTCTCCGCGACCCGACGCGACGGCCCCCTCGACAATGTCACGCGCATCGGCACGCTCCTCGGCCTCTCCGTTCCCGTCTTCTGGCAGGGGACCATGCTCATCCTCTTCTTCTCGCTCTACCTGCGCTGGATGCCGTCGGTGGTGTGGGTCGATTTCGCCACGAGTCCCCGGGCCAACCTGACCATCATGGTCCTGCCCGCCATCTGCCTGGGCACGGCAGCGGCCGCCAACATCGCGCGAACCACGCGCGCCTGCATGCTCGACGTGCTCCGCTCCGAGTACATCCGCACGGCCACGGCCAAGGGGCTCGCCACCGGCGCCGTCATCCTCAAGCACGCCCTGCGCAACGCCCTCATCCCCATCGTCACGGTGGCCGGGCTCCAGATAGGCATCCTCCTCGGCGGTGCCGTGGTGGTGGAGGAGGTCTTCACGCTTCCCGGTATCGGCCGCCTCGTCCTCTGGTCCATCTATCAGCGCGACTACCCGCTGACCCAGAGCACCATCCTGTTCATCGCGGCGCTCTTCATGATGATCAACCTTGCCGTCGACCTCCTCTACAGCTGGCTCGATCCCCGCATCCGCTACAGCTGATCGGGCGGCCGCACATGCCACGGAGACGTCCATGAAAGCTTCGGTTCTCTTCGAGCAAGGCGCGCCGCTCCGGGTCGAGGAGCTCGACCTCGAGGGGCCGCGCGAGGGTGAAGTGCTCGTGCGGATGGCCGCGAGCGGCGTCTGCCACAGCTGTCTCCACGCCGCCGACGGAAGCTGGAAAGGGGTGCCCGTGCCCATCGTGCTGGGCGACGAGGGCGCGGGCACGGTCGAGAGCGTGGGAGCGGGCGTTCGTGAGCTCCAGGCCGGCGACCACGTCATCCTTTCGTGGGCACCGACCTGTGGCCGCTGCCACTATTGCGTGATCGGCCGCCCCAACCTCTGCGAGAAGAGGCTGCCGGGGCGCGGGCTCCTGCCCGACGGCACCACGCGGATGGCCCTCGGCGGGAAGCCCGTCTACCACTACGGCCACGTCGCCACCTACGCCTCTCGCACCGTCGTCCACGAGTCGTCCGCCATCCGCATCGACCCCGCCATGCCGCTGGACCGCGCCGCCCTCGTGGGCTGCTCTGTCATGACGGGCGTCGGCGCCGTGCTCAACACCGCGCGTGTGCCCGCGGGCGCCTCCATGGCCGTTTTCGGCACCGGCGGTGTCGGTCTCAACGTCGTGCAGGGCGGCGCCATGGTCGCCGCGCATCCGATCATCGCCGTGGACGTCAAGCCGGCTCGGCTCGAGCACGCCCTGGCCCTCGGGGCCACACATGCCGTGGATGCCTCGAAGGAGGACCCCGCCGCCGCCATCCGGCGGATCACGGGGCGCGGGGCGGATTTCACCTTCGTGGCCGTGGGCAATGCGCCCGCCGTCGGCCAGGCCGCCGACGCTCTCGCGCCCGGCGGCACCTGCGTGGTGATCGGCGTGCCGCCGACCGGGCAGACCTTCCCGCTCGACCTCCGCCCGCTCGTCACGGGGGAGCGCGCCATCGTGGGATCGAGTTATGGGAGCGCGCGCACGCGCGAGGACCTCCCGCGCCTGGTCACGCTCTATCAGGCAGGCAAGCTCAAGATCGACGAGCTCATCACCAAGCGCTACGGGCTCGAGGAGGCTAACGAGGCCTTCCGGGCGCTCGCGGCGGGCGAGCTCGGGCGCGGTCTCATCGTCTTCTAGGCGGCGCGCGGATTGCTCTCGGCCCCCGGGGCGCTGTAGACTCGCCGCGGGAGGAAACCAATGAAGATCTTCACGGCCACGCTCGCCCTGCTCCTCGTGGCGGCAGCGGCGTCGGCCCAGCCCGCGCAGCTCGTGATCTCGCAGCCGGCCGAGGCCACCACCATGGATCCGGGTCGCTCGACCCAGGTCCTCACCGTGAACTATTTCGTCAACCTCTACGACACGCTGACGCGGTGGGACACCTCGCTCCAGCTCCAGCCGGGGCTCGCCACCTCGTGGAAGAACGTCAACGAGACGACGTGGGAGTTCACGCTCAGGCAGGGCGTGAAGTTCCACGACGGGGCGCCCCTCACCGCCGAGGACGTCAAGGCCACGCTCGAGCGGAACCTGCAGCCGGGCAAGACGGTGGTGACGCCGGGCTTCACGACCATCGAGGCCGTCCAGATCGCCAGCCCGACCGTCATTCGCATCATCACCAAGAAGCCCGACCCGCTCATCGCGGTGCGCATGGCCCAGATGGGCTCGCAGATCCTGCCCGCGCGCCTCACCACCGACGACGGCGTCAAGGAGCTGGCGCGCCGCCCGATCGGCACGGGCGCCTATCGCTTCGTGGAATGGGTGAAGGACGAGCGGCTCGTGATGGAGGCCAATCGCGACTGGTGGGGCTGGGAGGGCAAGCCGCCCGCCATCGAGCGCGTGGTCTGGAAGCCCATCCCCGATGACTTCCCGCGCATCGTGGCCCTCGAGAAGGGCGAGGCCGACATCATCACCAATGTCCCGCCCGACCGCATGAAGAGCATCGCGGACGGGCGCGCCACGCGTCTCGTCACGGTGCAAGCCACGCGCTACGTGGTCCTCTCGATGAACACGACTCAGCCCCCCCTCTCCGACAAGCGGGTGCGCCAGGCCATGCATTACGCCCTCGACGTCCCGGCCATCATCAAGAATCTCTACGCGGGGATGGGCAAGCCCTTCAGCGGGGGCGTGGCGGACACCGACTTCGGCTACAACGGGGCCCTCAAGCCCTACCCGTACGATCCAGGCAAGGCCAAGGCCCTCTTGACCCAGGCCGGCTATGGCGGCGGCGTCGACCTCACCGTCCACGCGGGCACGGGCACCATGGTCAACGACAAGGCGCTCATCGAGACCATCGTCGACATGTGGAGCCGGGTGGGCATCCGGGGCCGCATCGAGATGATGGAGATGGGCGCCCGCCAGCGCATGAACAACGAGCGCGCGGTGCCGCCGTCCGGGCTGTTGCTGGGCAATCCGCAATCCACCCTGCTCGATGCCGACGGCAGCCTCTGGCGCATCTTCCATCCGACGGGCTTCAACGGGAAGTACTGGATCGGTAGCCAGCCCGGACAGCGCTTCCACGATCTCATGGAGCAGGCCCGCTACTCGCTCGATCCCAAGAAGCGCAAGGCGCTGTACGCGGAAGCCACGGCCATCATCCACGAGGAAAAGCCGTGGCTGGAGCTTTTCCAGGAAGTCGTGGTCTACGGCACGAGCCGTCGCGTCGCCTTCAGGCCGCGCGCGGACTACCGGCTCATCGTCTCCGAGATGCAAGTCTCTAGGTAGGAGGAAGCATGGCCGATCGCATGCCGCTCCTGGACATCGGAAAGCTCCGGGCCCGTGTCGACGAGCTTCGCGCGCACAAGGGCCCGCCGCCCTGGTCGGACACGCTCGTGATGACCGACGACATCCAGGCCTTCATCATCTGTCACCCGCCCGGTCACCTGAACGACACCCACTATCATCTCCACGACGAATGGTGGATCGTGCTCCAGGGCGAGATCGACTGGTACATCGAGGACGAGCCCGGCCCCATCCACGCGCGCGCGGGCGACTTCGTCCTCGGACCCAAGAATCGCTGGCACCACCTCGAGCCGGTGGGAACGGAGCCGACCATCCGCGTCGCCATCAACGCCCGCGGCGAGTTCCACCGCTACGACCGGCCGGGCTGCAAGCCCCTGCCCTCGGCCGCCTAGCGTCCCGCCGCGGTTCTCTCGGCCGGTGACGGCCCGCCTTGACAGTCCCCGCATCCGCGCTATACCAGAAGCCGAGGCTGTTCAGCTCCGCGGCGTGACGACCGCTGGCGCTGGAGATCTCGACACTTTCGTAGGAGAAGAGAATTGGCCAACGCACGGATCGCGATCATCGGCGCCTCGCTGGCCGGAGCCAGGGCGGCGGCCGCGCTGCGAGAGGAAGGATTCGACGGGGAAGTCCTGCTCATCGGGGCCGAGAGACAGCCGCCCTACAACAGGCCACCGCTCTCGAAAGGATACCTGCGCGGCCAGGAGCGCTTCGAGGATCAGCTCGTGAATCCCGCCGCCTACTACGCCGAGCACGACATCGAGCTCAGGCTCGGGACCCGCGCGACCGCCATCGATCCTTCGCGCAAGACCATCGAGCTCGAGGGCGGCAAGCACGTTGGTTACGATCGGCTCCTCGTCGCCACGGGCGGGCGCAACCGGGCCCTGTCGGTGCCCGGCGCCGATCTCGACGGCATCTTCCAGCTCCGCACCGTGGAGGATTGCGATCGGATCCGCGCCGCCGCGCAAACCGGGCGCCGCGCCGTGGTGATCGGTCTCGGGTTCATCGGCTCCGAGGTCACGGCATCGCTCCGGCAGCTCGGAGTCGAGGTGACCGCCGTCGAGGGAAACCCGGTGCCGCTGGCCCGAGTCCTCGGTCCCGAGGTGGGCGAGGTGCTCGCGGCGATTCACCGTGACCAGGGCGTGGAGCTCGTCCTGGAGGACTCGGTCGCCGCGTTCGAAGGCGCGGGTCGGGTCGAGCGCGTGCGGACCAAGAAGGGTCGTCGCCTCGAGTGCGACCTGGTGATCGCCGGCATCGGTATCGCCCCCAACAGCGAGCTGCTCGGGGCCGCGGGGGCCGCCGTCGACAACGGGGTTCTCGTGGACGAGCGATGCCGGACCTCGCTACCCGATGTCTATGCCGCCGGCGACGTGGCCAATCACCTGCATCCCATCTTCGGCCGCCTGCGGGTGGAGCACTGGAACAACGCCTTCCAGCAAGGCCGCGCCGCCGCCCGGTCGATGCTGGGCCGAGAGGAGCCCTACGACTACCTGCACTCGTTCTGGTCGGACCAGTACGAGCACGTGATCGAGTACGTCGGTTTCGCGGCCAGCTGGGACCGTCTCGTCTTTCGCGGCCGCCCGGAGAGCCGGAAGTTCCTCGGCTTCTACCTCAAGGAAGGAATCGTGCGCGCGGCAGTCGGACTCGACCGCGGCGGCGATCCCGAGGATCCGAAGGGGGAGAGCGAGCTCAAGCTGGTCGCCGGGCTCATCCGCGACCGCGTCCCCGTGGAGCCCGCCAAGCTGGCCGACGACGACGTGGACCTCCACCACGTGGCGGCCGCCGCCACTCGATGACGGGCTCTCACTTTCATGCCCTGATCGGCTAGGATGGTACTTCAACGGATGCCGCTCACCGATTACCGCACAAGGAGACCGCCGTGCCGAAGGGACTGACCGTGGTGCTCAACCAGCCGGGAAAGCCGCTCGAGCTCGAGACCCTGCCCACCCCCGAGGTCGAGCCGGGCGGTATCCTCATCAGGAACACCGCCGCGGCCATCTGCGGCTCCGATCTGCACTACTGGCGCAATGACGGCAACTACCAGGGGCCGGATCTCCGGCGGGTGCCCGGTCACGAGTTCACGGGCGTCGTCCACAGCCTGGGTCAGGGCATCAAGACCGACTCGCTCCAGCGGCCCCTCAAGGAAGGCGATCGCGTCGCCTTCCCGTTCTTCAATCCGTGCAACCGCTGCTACTGGTGCGTTCGCGGCGAGCATCACGCCTGCCCCTCTCGCCAGCGGCGCAGCGTCCAGTTCAACCTCGACCAGTACCCGTACTGCGATGGCGGCTACGCGGAGTACTACTTCCTGCCCCCCGGCCACTACGTCTTCAAGGTGCCCGACGTCCTGCCCGACGAGGCGATCCCGCCCGTGAACTGCGCCCTCTGTCAGGTGCTCCACGGCCTCGAGTACGCGGACATGAAGTTCGGCGACGTCGTGGTCGTCCAGGGCGCGGGCGGCCTCGGGCTCTACACGGCGGCCGTGGCCGCCGAGAAGGGCGCCTCCAGGATCATCTCGATCGACGGCCAGACCCCGCGCCTGGAGATGGCGCGGAAGTGCGGGGCTACCGACGTCATCGACATGAACGAGCTGACGACCCCCGAGGCCCGGGTGCAGCGCGTGAAGGACTTGACGGACGGGCGCGGGGCCGACGTGGTCGTCGAGGTCGTGGGCATCGCGGCCGCCACCGTCGAGGGGCTCGACATGGTCCGGATCAACGGCAAGTTCGTCGACATCGGCAACATCGTGCCGCAGCCCGTTTCCTTCCCGGCGACCAAGATCATCACCCAGCAGATCCACTGGACGGGGCTGATGCACTACAACCCGTGGATCATGCCCGCCGCCCTCGATTTCCTGGTGCGCACCAAGGACAAGTACCCGCTCTCGAAGATCGTCTCGCACAGCTTCCCGCTCGCCGACGTCAACAAGGCCTTCGCCTTCGCCGAGTGGCAGGGCAAGGGCGCGGGCACGGCGGCCACCCGGGTGATCCTCAAGCCGTAGCGTCGGCCGCCAGCCAGTCGAGGACCCGGGGGTTCTCGTCGCGCGGATAGGTGTGCGAGAGATCCTCGATCTCGCGGTAGACGAGTCGGGCGCCCGCGCCCTCCAGGGCCTGGCGCGCGAGATGCGCAGTGTAGATCGGGAACATCCAGTCGAGCGCGCCGTGGACCAGATAGACGGGGCGGCCGTGCGCTCGCCCAAGGTCTCCGTTGGCAAGCAGGATGGGATGGAGCACGCCGCACATCGGGGCGAGGTGGGTGAACGGCATCCCCTCGCGGAATCCACAGAGGAGCGCGTAGGTGGCGCCGTCTGACATCCCCGTCAGGAGGACGCGCGTGCGGTCGACGGGATAGCGCGCGGCCACCGACTCGACCATCTCCTGGAGGAGCGGGGCATCGACGTCCTCACCGCCCATGATCGACCACGTGCGATCGCGGGACGTGGGAGCGAGAACGAGCACCCCGCGCCCGCGCGCCTCCCGCAGCCAGCTCCACAGGAAATCGCGGCCGTGGCCGTGACCGCCGTGAAGGGCGACCACGAGCGGCATGGGCGCCTGTCCGTCCGACGCCTCGGGAACGTAGAGGGAGAACCCGCCGCGGACTTCGCGCTCGTTCGATGCGTGCAGGACGCCCCGGCGCGTCTCGTCGTCGCGCAGGGCGGCGGCGCGCAGGCGCTCGACGAGAGCGTCGTCGTCGCGTCGCGCCGGCTCGAGGAACCAGCGACTCACCGGCTCGAGCGCCGGGGCGAGAGGATAGAGCGCCTCCTGGATGCGGGCGAAGCGGCGGAGGGCCCGGTACAGGCCAATCGGCTCGCCCGGCGAGCGGGCCGCCTCGACGAAGTCGGCCACCAGGTCCAGGGTCTGCCGCGCCACCTCGACGAGCCGATCCCGCATGAAGCGAAGCTCGTCCGGGCACACGAGAGCTTCCACGGCGCGCAGAGGTCCCGCGACGGCATCCGTGCTGGAAGCGAGCTCCTCGGCCAGCCGCGGGGCCAGGGGCGGATAGAGGTGCCGCTGCACCCACGTGATCCGCTCGAGGGTGTGAAGAAGCGGCGGCAGAAGACCGCCGATGGCGTCGATCACGTCAGAAGAGGGCGGCATGGTCGGATGCATGGTACACCGGCCGTCCGAGGGGTCAGGCAGTGGAGCTGGGGCGTACCTTCGCGAGCGCCCGGATCTCGGGCGAGAGGGGGTCGACGAAGCGCAGGCGTGCGGCGATCGGGTGGTCGGGCAGATATTCGAGGAGCGCCCGCACGCGGCGGGACATGTACGAGCTCGGGCCGTCGGTGCGGATGGCGAACGCAATGTAGCGCGCGGGACCTTCGTCCACCGCACGCGCGACGAGGTCCCAGTACGTCCGCGGATGAGACCACCCTCTCCATGGATTGAGAGGCAAGTGCGCGTGCGGGCGCCCCAGAGCTCTCTTGGCCATCCGGCGGTGCCACGGGGCGAGGGCGGTCCGGTAGTCGTAGGCCGTGAGAGGTACGATCAAGATCGGACGCGCGTCGGTTGACGAGGTGGCGGGCATGCCCACGGCGTTTCGCGACGGGTAGTAGGGCCGGCGCGGGAAGTCCCGAAAATCCGTCGATGGGGCTGTGGCGTAGGTTCCGAACGACGGGTCGCCGGTGCGCGGGGCGAGCCCGGGCTCCACTGTGACGTCTACCTCGATGCCCGCGCTGATGGCGCGCTCCACCACCGCTTCGTCGAGAAAGTAACCGCCCTGGCTCGACCGGCGCACGGGCTCGCCGAAGCACCGCTCGAAGGTCTTCGCGGCCACGTTGAAGCAGTAGGTGGCCCAGTCCAGGTCGGCGTAGTCGGAGTACATCGCCTGACGCCGCTCGTCCCAGCGGTGGCAGTGCACGTGGATCCCCAGGGGATCGCCGTGCGCGAGGAGCCGGTCCATGAGGCCGCGATGACGCTCGACGACGAAATCGGCCTGCCCGAAGCAGCGCTCTATGATCGGGTCGAGTCGCAGGAACCAGGCCGGGTGAACCTGGGCGCCGGCGCGATCGGCCAGCCGGGGACGAAGATCTTCCACGAGCTTGGCCATCGCGACGAAGCCATGCCAGGGCTGCAGGTTGGGATCCGGGCGAATCTCGTGCTCATCCGGCTCGACGTCTATCCGCCAGATCGCCGGAATGGGCCCCATGTCGCGATCTGCGCGCAAGAGACCTGCCAAACCATCAGGCGAGCTAATTCAGCAGGTTCTGATCCGTGTCTTACGGTCCCGAAGACAAATTCCGTCACTCCGAGACTGCAGCCATTGGCGGCCACGGCGTCACGCGGCGGCCGCGCTCTGGAGCGCCGCCACGAAGCGCTCGGGCTCCGCAGGCGTCAAGAGCAGCGACCGCCCGGCCCGAAGGCGCACGAGGACGAAGCGATCCGTGCGCGAGACGTACATGGCGAAGCTCTCGCGCGAGGCGACGAGGAGCCCGAAGCCTCCCCACAGCCCCCGGCGCCCACGCGATAGCCCCAACCATAGTGATGCGGATATCGAGGCTCATGGGGGCGAGGGGAAACTGGATGGTCGAACCGCCGGGAGATGCGCTCAGGCAAGCCCCCAGCTCTTGACGCGCTCCGGGACGATCCTGAACATGACGCGGTTGGAGGGCATGGCGCGGCCACCCCACAAGCCCGCCAGGCTCGGGTACTTCTCGTGAAAGCGCTCGGCGAGCGCGCGACGCCCGGGCCCGTCGGTCAGGAACTCTGCGCGCCCGAGCACGGTCACGCCCCGGATGTGCGCGGCGTCCTCGCCCGACTCGACCACTACGCAGACGCGCGGGTCACGCCGAAGGTGGTGGACCTTCTTGGTACCTTCCTCGCTGATCATGGTCAGGGTGGCCGCGTCGTGGAGGAACCACATGGGCATGGCCAGGGGCGCTCCGCCGGCCCGCACGGTGGCGAGCAAGGCAATCTGCTTCGTCGCGAGAAACCTCTGGACGGACGCGTCGGCGAGAGTCATCGGGCGGCGCTGATCTCGTCGATGAGCCCGTACTCGCGCGCTTCCTGCGCGTCGAGGGAGCGGCCGCGGCGCATGTCCTCTGCGATCTCCTCGGCGGGCCGGCCCGTGGCCTGCGCGAGGCGCGCGTGGAGTCTCCAGAGCAGCTCCTGCTGCTGTCGGCTGTAGGCGGCGATCTGGTCCGGCGTCCCCGTGAGGCGCGCCGTCGGCTGACGCAAGCGAAAGCGCGTGTGGGGAGTGGCCGAGCGGTGGGCCCCGGCCGCCATGAGGCCGAGGGCCGGCCCGCCCACCTGCCCGCGGCCATGGATCCGCACCGCCGCGCGAAGCTGGTCTATCGTGTCGATGACGAGGAAGGCGGACTCGAGCGTGCCGTCTTGACTGTCCAGATGCAGCTCGATGGGCGCGGCGCCCGCCGCATCCAGCGCCATGAGGGCGGCCGCGGCCTCGGCGGCGGCGTCATCGTCGAGCGGGCCCGTGATCAGCACGATCCGCCGCTCGAAGAGCTTCTCTTGCAGCCAGGCGCTGAGCCGGCGCCGGCCGGACGGCACCCCGGGGATGTGGCCCGTCACGCTCATGGCCTCAGAATATAGCAAGCGCATGACTCTCGCGGCCGACCGAACGAGCCTGCCTTCCGACGCTAGTCGAGCTCCCAGTCGAACACCGCGATCGGCGTGACTTCCACGACGACCGAGTCCGACGGGCTCAGCGCCGCATCGGTCCGGTAGTGAGGGTACTTCTCGTAGAGCAGCTCGCGTATCCTTCGAAACCGCGGACCACGCGAGAAAAGCCTGGCCGTGCCTTGAACCATGACCCCCTTGATGTGCGCCCAGTCGTCGCTGTAGAGATCCACGGTCACCGCGATGTGCGGGTTCCTCTCGATGTTCTTCACCTTGCGCCCGTCGTCGCCGGAGGCGAAGCAGATCTTCCCATTCGCGAGCACATGACAGACGGGAACGAGGTGCGGCACACCGTGCTCGTTCACGGTGGCGACCCGGCAGACGCGCTCGCGCGCGATGAGCTGAGCAACCTTCTTCTTCAGGCGCATGAAGTCCCCTCCCTAGGCAAGAGCAAAAGCTCGCAGGCGGCTCAAAAAGGTCCATGCGAGGCGGCCTTTTTCAGCAGCCTGCTACACGGCGAGCCAGCCGCCGTCCACAACCAGCTCCGTCCCCGTGATGTACGAGGCCTCGTCAGAGGCGAGGAAGAGCACGGCGTAGGCGACCTCCTCCACGCGACCCTCGCGCCGCATGGGCACGCCCTGGAGCATCTTCTCGCGGAAGGCGGGATCGGCGGTGGCCTTCGAGGTGCTCATGGCCGGCATGACGCCCGGATGCACGGAGTTCACCCGGATGCCGCTCCGGGCGTACTGCACGGCCGCCGACTTGGTCATGAGCCGCACCGCGCCCTTGGAGGCGTTGTAGGCCATGTGGATCCCCTTCTGCCCCACGAAGCCAGAAACCGACGAGATGTTCACGATGGCCCCGCGGCCCGCCTTCTCCATGAGAGGAATGGCGTGCTTCATCCCGAGGAAGACGCCCTTGGCGTTGACGTCCATGAGCCGGTCCCACGCCGACACGCTCAGGGTATCCGGATCGAAGGTGCCGCTGATCCCCGCGTTGTTCACGAGGATGTCCAGCTTGCCGAAGCTCGACAGGGTGGCCGCGATCGCCTCCTGCCATGCCGCCTCGCTCGTCACGTCGAGGCGCACGAACCGTCCGGCGTCGCCCAGGCCGTCCGCCACCTTCCGGCCTTCGGCCTCGAGCACATCGGCCACCACCACCTTGGCGCCTTCCTTGGCGAAGATGCTCGCCTCGCTCTGTCCCATGCCCCGCGCCCCGCCCGTGATCAGCGCCACCTTGCCACCCAGTCTCATCTCAATCTCCCTTCGAGATCCGTTGTACCGATAGGTTGCGGAAACGTGATCGCCCCTGGCCCACGCTTCTACGGCGCCGCAGCGGGGATCGCCAGAAAAAACACGCTGCCCTTGCCGATCTCCGACTGTGCCCACGCCCGGCCGCCGTGGCGCTCCGCCACCTTGCGTACGATGGCCAGACCGACGCCCGTGCCCGGATATTCTTCCTGGAGGTGCAGGCGCTCGAAGATGCCGAAGATCCGGTCATGGTACTGCATGTCGAAGCCCACGCCACGATCAGCCACCGCGATCACGACATCGTCTCCCTCTCGCGATGAGCGGACGGCGATGCTCCCGCCACGCCGCGGGCTGAACTTGACGGCATTGGAGAGGAGGTTGGCCAGCGCCTCTCGTAGGCCTTCCCTCTCTCCCGTGACCTCGGCAACCGCCAGGTCTTCCGTCACCGTCAATTCACGCTCCCGAAGCTCGGCCGCGTGAGCCTCGAGGAGCTGATCCAGGAGCGGCTTCAGGAGCACCGGTCTCCTTTCGAGCGCGTGGTGCTCGATCCGCGAATAGCGGAGGAGGTCGTCGATGAGCTGCCCCATCTGACCGGCCGAGCTCCGGATCGTCGCGAGATACCGCCGTCCCGTGTCGTCGAGGCGATCCCCGTACTCCTCCTCCACCGTGTGCGCGTATCCCGCCACGGCCCGCAGCGGGGTCTTGAGATCGTGCGACACCATGGAGGCGAAGGCGTCGAGCTCGCGGTTGGCCGCTTCGAGCTCGCGGGTGCGCTCCTGCACCCGTTGCTCGAGCTCGGCGGCCTGCCGCGCGACCTGCTCGTGGAGCCGCGCCTGCGTGATCGCGATGGCAAGCTGAGTCGCTACTTCCTGCGCGATCGTGACTTGCTCGGGGGGAAAGTCTGCCCGCTCTCCGCCAATGCTGACCGATCCGATGAGCTCACCACCCACCCTCATGGGGACGACCATGTACGCCTGCACGCCCGAGGCAAGGAGGGCATCGGCGTGGGGGCTCGAAGGCAGCGCATGCACGTCGATCACCTGTGGCTCGCCCCTCCGCAAGGCTCCGATGTCCCCGGCGAACGACAACGGGTAGCGGACGCCGGGTCCGAGATGCATGCGGTGGCGTCCGACCGCGGCCAGCCACTCGACTTCCCCCGTCTCGAGGTCGAACAGGTTCACGATGGCTCGAGGCACACCGAGCAGGTCCCTCAGCCGTCCGAGCACCGCCTCCGCGATGGCCACCGGCGCCTGCTCGGTGATCACGGCGCGGTCGATCTCGTGCAGGATTCGCAGGCGCTCCGCCTGCTTGGCGAGCACCTCCCGCGCCAGGGCATTGTGAATGGCGATGGCCGCCTGATCGGCGAAGGTCTGCAGGAGCGCGATGTCCTCCGCGGTGAAGATCCGAGGCGTAGGGCTGCCCACGGAAAGCACGCCGATGACCTCGCCTCCCACCCGCAGGGGTACCGCGAGGCCGGCGATGATGCCGACCCTGACGTTCCGCTCGCGAATCTCGGGGCTGAGCTGGAAGCGGTCATCGCTGCGGATATCGCTGGTCCACATGGGACGCCCCTCGATGGCCGCCCGCCCGACGAGCCCGATGCCCGCGGGCACGACTTCACCGGCTCCCCCATATTCCTTGGCGAGACCTCCCAGGGCGAGGGCCCCCAGCATCCCGTCAGGCCGAGAGAGCCGGATGGCCGAGCTGTGCACGCCCAGCAGCCCCAGCACGCCTTCCGCGATCCGATCACTCACGGTGGCCAGATCCAGGGTCTCGCTGATGAGTCGGCCGACGCGAGCCAGCGCGAAGGCCTCGTGCTGCTGCTGCACGAGCTCGGCCCGACCTCGCGCGTTTTCGAAGAGGAGAACGGCCTGGTCGCCGAAGACGGACAGAAGGGCGAGCTCCTGATCCGTATAGCGCCGCCCCGCCCAGTCGGCGAGCACGAGGGTGCCCACCACCTGCACGCCCGCGCGGAGAGGCACGGCGGCAAGCGCGGCCGCACCCTCGCTTGCGGTCAGCGCGGAGGGCTCGACAGAAAGGTCCGGCTCGGCGAAGACGTCCGGCGTACAGATCGCCCGGCGCTCTCGGACCGCGCGGCCGCTCATGGCGATATCGGCGCTGGTGGCGCCACCGTGCGGCGTCTTCGCATCACCCTCACCGGCCGCGGCCACACGGGTGAAGGTTTCCCCGTCAGGATCGAGCCGGTACAGATGGGCACGGCGGCCGCCGAGGAGCCGAAGCGCCGTGGCGAGGATCCGCTCGGCAGCCGGGGCGAAGTCGAGAGCACCCGACGGCTCGCCCCGCGGAGCGAGGTTGGAAGGGAGCTCCATGATTCGAGGTTAGAGGAGCGCTTTCGGCAAAGTCAATGAAAGGAAACGCCCCGGCCGAGCGTCCGGCCGGGGCGTGAGAGATCCCGTGAACGATGCCGTGGCTAGGCCTGCTGGATGGCGCTGAGCCTCCAGGCATTGGGTCCCACCGGCCGGGTGAAGGTCCAGTACTCCTCGAACTTGACGGGCTCGCTGCGACTGCCGTCGACCACCTGACCCGAGCTCTCCTCGACGGTGTAGTCGAGCAGGCTCGCCAGGAAGCACACGGTGAGAAAGTCCTGGCCACCCTCCTGCCAGGCCTCCGTCGGGGTCACCGAACGCACGGCGATGTTCTCGAGGCGGTTGATCCGACCCTGTGCGCGGAGACGGTCGCAGTCCTTCTGCAGGATATCGGCCATGTCCGGCGTGAGCACGGCGGAGGCGCTGCGCATGTCACGCTGCATCCACGCCGCCTGCACCTTGAAGAAGACGTCCGAGGCCTGATCCGAGAAGCGGGCGGGATCGAAGCCGCCGTCCATCTGACGGATATAGGAGAGACCACGGTCGAGATCGCCCGACGTCGCTGACGCCATGGGCGCCGTGGGGGCGGGCTCGTAGGCCTGCGGCTGGCTCTGCCACGACGAGCCGCCCGCGCCCTGGCCATAGGTGGGCGCCGGCTGCGCCTGCCGATTCCGGAACATGCGCCACAAGAAAAACGCGCCGCCGGCGATCAGCAAGATCTCGAGGAAGCCGATACCGCCACCCATGCCCATGCCATGGCCGAAAAGCATGCTGCCGAGCAGGCCGCCCAGCGCGAAGCCGGCGAGCCCGCCCATGATGCCGGAGCCCCAGCCCGAGCGCTGCGGCTGCGGAGCGGGAGCGACCGGCGAGGCGGGCTGACTCGGTGAGGTCGAGGGCTTGGCGGGCGAGGAGTAGCTGCGCGTTCCTCGGCTGCCGCTCGAGCTTCCGCCACCAGCGCGGGCCCATGCCTCCGTGACAAGCAAAACTGGAGCGAGCGCCATCACGAGCAGACAAACCAACGCGAGCGATCGCCTCATGGAGGTCTCCTTCTTAGGGGGTGTCTCTTGCCAGGCCCCGCACCACTCACGGTGCCTCGGCCCCAGTATAGACGATAGACAGGGCGTCTGCGTCAAGAGGGCGCGGCGGCCCGCCTCAGTCTGTCCATGATGGTCCGGCCGAGACCCCGCTCTGGAACGGCCTCCACGACGATGATCTCGACCCCGGCGGTATCGAGCTCACGAAGAAGCGCAAAGAGATCACGGGCATAGGCAACCAGATCGGCGGGCATGACACGGACGGTGAGTCGGGGGCGCTCAAGGGTTATGAGACGCTGACTCACGAGGGCAACGGGGCGGCCGGCCGCGAGCCACGGCTGAACGGCCGTCTCGCCGGCGCCAGGATCGACGAGGACGACTTCCGCGCGCGGGGCATAGTGACGATAGCGCAGGCCGGGCGATCGGCCCGCCGCCTCGTGGTCCGCGCCCGCGACGACGCGCACAGGGCCAAGGGCCTCCCGGAGCGCTTCGAGTGGAACGCCGCCGGGTCTCAGGAGCAGCGGGGACTCGCCCGTCATGTCCAGCACGGTCGACTCGACGCCGACCGGCGTGGGCCCGCCGTCCAGGATCAACTCGATGCGCCCGTCGAGATCGTCGCGCACATGCCCCGCGCGGGTGGGGCTGGGCCGACCGGAGCGGTTCGCCGAGGGGGCAGCGATGGGCACGCCCGCGGCCTCGATGAGCGCCCACGCCACCGGATGATCCGGAACCCGCACGGCCACGGTGTCGAGGCCACCCGTCGTGACCAGAGGCACGGCGGCGGCGCGAGGCAGCACCAGGGTCAGGGGGCCGGGCCAGAACCGGGCCGCGACGTCGCGGGCCCGCGTGCTCACGTCAGCAGCCACGGTCGCGAGCTGCGCGGCCTCGGCGAGGTGGACGATGAGGGGATTCCCGCGCGGGCGATCCTTGGCCTCGAAGATACGCAGGACGGCGGGCTCGGACAGGGCATTGGCCCCGAGCCCGTACACGGTCTCGGTGGGAAAGGCCACGAGTCCGTGGGCCCGGATCACATCCGCCGCGCGGCGGATGCCCGCCTCGTCGGCTTGGAGAAGCTCGGTCCGCACGGGAGCATTCACGCTGACAGGATAGCCGACAAGCAGCGCTTGACAGCCGTCCCCTTGCGCCATAGCGTGCCGCGGCAAGGAGGACACACATGCTCAACCGACTGGTCACGCTGCTCGCGGTCGCGGTGATTGCCGGGGGTCTCCTGAGCGCCCCGGACGCTTGGGCCCAGGCCAAGAAGAGTGCTCCTGCCACTGCCCCGGCCAAGGCTGACACCAAGGCCGAGGAAAAGAAAAGCGGACTCCTCGATCTCAACACGGCCTCGGCCGATGAGCTGAAGGCGCTGCCGGGCATCGGGGAGGCCTACTCGAAGAAGATCATCGAGAACCGCCCGTACAAGCGAAAGGACGAGCTGGTCTCGAAGAAGATCGTGCCCAAGTCGACCTACGAGGGCATCAAGGACCAGATCATCGCCAAGCAGGCCACCAGCAAGAAATAAATCCCCGGTACTGGGTCAAGTCGCGAGCCAGGCGAGGCGCGAGCGGGCCGGCAGCCCGAGGCGTACGTTCGTGTACGTTGAGGGCTTGCCGGCCCGCTCGCAACGAAGCATGGCGAAGCGAATTGGCCCAGTACCCCGGAACTTTCTCCCTCCGGTCAGGTCTAAGCGTGTAAATGCCCGGCGGAAGCCGGGCCAGGAGGGAGACATGGAACCGAATCGGCGACGTTTTCTCTTCGGCTGTGGTGTGGGTGTGCTGGGAGCGGCAGCGGGCCCGGCGCGGGTGTGGGGCGAGAGTCGAGTGCGCATCCTCGACGGCTCCGTCGATCTCGGGTCGTCGCCCGTCATGAATCAGGTCAGCCCGGACTTCCAGCGCTGGATGCGCGGGGTCCGGGTCGGCCAGGCGGCGACTCACGGCGCGCTGCAGGTCTTCTGGCTCCATGCCAAGGAGCCCGCGCCACCGCTAGGCGTCCTGACGCTGGACGAGGCGCGCAAGGAGGGCTCCCTCCTCATCACCGAGCGCGCGGACGCGTCGGTGCCGGAGCTGGTCGTGGAGAACCGCGCCAAGAGCCACGTTCTCCTCCTCGCGGGCGAGATTCTCGTCGGAGGCAAGCAGAATCGCGTGCTCCGCGAGGACATCCTGCTGCCACCGCTATCCGGCCCGCGCCCCATCGGCGTGTACTGCGTGGAGCAAGGGCGCTGGAACCAGTCACGGAAGGATTTCGACAGCAAGGGCACGGTGGCCCAGCCGAGCGTGCGCCAGCAGCTTCTCGGACGCGCCAGCCAGAATCGCGTCTGGGACAGCGTGGCCAGGGCGGCGCGGGAGGCCAATCCGAGCGCGCCCCCCTCCCCGACGGGCAGCTACCAGGCCATCTACGATGACGAGAAGATCCAGACGCATCTGAAGGAGGTCGAGCGGGCCGTCCCCCCCATGCATTCAGGCGCGCACGGGGCGGCTGTCTTTGCGGGCGGGACCCTCTCCGGCCTCGATCTCTTCCACTCGCCGAGCCTCTTCACGCGCGAGTGGCCCAAGCTCCTGCGCGCGCACGCCGTCGAGGCGTACCGCCTCCCACCGCCCAAAGATTCTCCGGATGCGAGTCTCCCCGCCCAGATCGAAAAGCTCCTCGCTCAGGCAGCGCGGGCGGAGGGCGCGGTACGACGGAACGCGGGCGATGGGCTCCTCTTCGAGTTCCAGGTCGGATCGAGCCGCGGTGTCAGCCTCATCTACGATGGACGCGTCGTCCACACGGTGATCCTCTAGGCAGGCGACCGAAAGAGGCTGTCTCTTCTCCCACCCCTCTCCCCAGGAGAGGGGTGGTGAGGACCGCGATGCTTCCGTCTAGCCGATTCCGACGAGCTCCACCTCGAAGATCAGCGTCGCGCCGGGCGGAATGACACCGCCCGCCCCTCGATCGCCATACCCGAGATGTGCCGGAATGATGAGCTTGCGCTTGCCGCCCACCTTCATCGACGCCACGCCCTCGTCCCAGCCCTTGATCACGCGACCACGCCCGAGGAGAAAGACCAGCGGCTGCCCTCGATCATGCGAGGAGTCGAACTTCTGTCCGCTCTTGAGCCAGCCCGTGTAGTGCACGCTCACGGAGTCGCCCGCCTTGGGCTGGGCGCCCGTGCCCTCGAGGATCTCGACGTACTCGAGCCCTGTGGCCGTCTGGACAACCTGCTCTTCGGGCATTTAAGTTCTGGGGGGGAGCGGCGCCGCTCCTCCCCCAGACCCCCCCACCACCTTGATCACGTGGATCGCGTACTCGTGGATCGTGTATTCCATGATGGCGAGTCCCTCCTGGCCGGCATGATAGCGCGTAGAATGAGGCGCGTGACGTATAGTTGCGCGTTCTGCGGCGAGGACAACGAGGTCTTCGTGGACCCGAGCGGGGGTCGACGCCAGGTTTTCACGGAGGACTGCACGGTCTGCTGCCGCCCGAACCTCATCACGCTCACCATCGAGGACGACGGCGAGGTCCTGCTCGACGCCGCCCAGGAATACGAGGCCTGAGGGCGGCCGCGCGCCAATTCACGTCTCCGAAGATCCATTTCATGGCATTGTCTGCGGGACAACAATCTCGGCACGGAGGGACTCCATGGCGGTCAGTCAGAGCGACAAGGCCACACGCTTCCGCGCGTTACACCACGGTCCCGGGGCATTCCTCATTCCCAATCCCTGGGACGCGGGCTCCGCGCGCATCCTGGCCGGGCTCGGCTTCGAGGCCCTGGCCACCTCCAGTGGCGCCTCCGCCGGCATCCTCGGCCGGCGCGACGGCAAGGTGACCCGCGAGGAAGCGCTGGCCCATGCCCGCGCCATCGTGGGTGCGACGGACCTGCCCGTCTCCGCCGACCTCGAGAAAGGCTTCGGCGACGCGCCGGCCGTGGCGGCCGAGACCATTCGTCTGGCTGCCGAGGTGGGGCTGGTCGGCGGCTCCATCGAGGACGCGACCGGGGACAAGGACAAGCCGCTCTACGACCTGAGCCTGGCCGCGGAGCGCGTGGCCGCGGCGGTCCAGGCGGCGCGCGCTCTTCCCTTCCCCTTCACCCTGACCGCGCGGGCGGAGAACTACCTGCGCGGCAATCCCAATCTCGACGACACCATCAAGCGCCTCCAGGCGTTCGAGAAGGCGGGGGCCGACGTGCTCTTCGCCCCCGGCCTGCCCGATCTGGAGGCGGTGCGGACGGTCTGCGCCGCGGTCTCCAAGCCCTTCAACTTCATGGTGGGCATCAAGGGCAAGTCCTTCACGGTGGCCGAGCTGACGGCGGCCGGCGTCAAGCGGATCAGCCTCGCGACGTCGCTCTACCGCGAAGCCATGTCCGGCCTCGTCAACGCCGCCCGCGAGGTGAAGGACAAGGGTACCTTCGGTTACCTCGACCGCTCCCTGACCACGCCCGAGCTGAACAACTTCATGCAGGGCTGAACGCGAAAGGGCCTTCACCGATGAAGATCACCGCCATCGACACGTTCACACTCCGCGTCCCGACCGCCAAGCCGATCGCCCTCGATCTGCCGGAGCACCGCCTCGTCGTCACCCGCATCCACACCGATGCAGGCTCGGAAGGGCTGGGCTACTCGCTCGTCTTCGGGGGCAGCGGCTCGGAGGCCGTCGAGGCTTACGCCCGCCGCCTCGCCGAGCTGCTCATCAGCGAGGACCCGCTCCTCGTGGGCCGGCTCTGGGACAAGATGTACCGCGCGGACCGCGGCATCCGCCGCGTGGGCATCGCCGGCTACGCGCTGTCGGCCCTCGACATCGGGCTGTGGGACCTCGCGGGCAAGGCGGCCAACCTCCCGCTCGCCAAGCTGTGGGGCGCCACGACGGATCGCGTGGACGCGTACGGCAGCGGGGGCTGGGGCTCCTACTCGCTCGACGACCTCATCGGGGAGGCCAAGAAGTACGCCGCCGCCGGCTGTCACTACTACAAGATGAAGGTCCACGACCCCGATCCTCGCGTGAACCGCCAGCGCGTGGAGGCGGTGCGCAAGGCGCTCGGGGACGGCGTGCGGATGATGGTCGACGTCAACCAGAAGCTCGACGTGCAAAGCTCGATCCGCCAGGCGCAGCTCCTCGAGGATCTCGACCTCGTGTGGTACGAGGAGCCGGCCCTCGCCGACGACCTCGCGGCCTGCGCCGAGGTGGCGCGCGCCATTCGCATCCCCGTGGCCACCGGCGAGAACAACTACACGCGCTTCGAGTTCCGCGAGCTGATCGAGCGGCGGGCCGCCCGCTACCTCATGCCGGACGTCTGCCGCGCCAACGGCTACACGGAGACCATGCGCATCGGCCAGCTCGCCGCCGCGCACCAGGTCGCGCTGTCGCCCCATGTCGTCCACGAGCTCTCGCTCCACGTCGCGGCCGCCCTCCCCAACTCGTTCCTCGTG
This sequence comes from Candidatus Rokuibacteriota bacterium, assembly GCA_003220345.1. GTDB lineage: Bacteria > Methylomirabilota > Methylomirabilia > Rokubacteriales > CSP1-6 > AR37. The sequence continues at coordinate 25,581 of QHSC01000081.1, forward strand.
GAGTGGATCGACTGGGTCCCCGCCGATCTCTTCGAGGGCATGCCGAAGTGCGAGGCGGGCGCGTTCCGGATCACCGATCGACCGGGCCACGGCATCGCGCTCACGGCCGACGCGGAAAAGAAGTACAAGATGGCCTAGAGGTGCGCGCCCACAGCGTCGAGAAAGAGCCCGAACCTTAGATGGCCTCGGCCATCGTCTCCGCCCTCCACGTGCTGGCCCTCGCCCTCGGCCTGCCCGCCGTCTACCTGCGCGGCCGGGCTCTCAAGGGACGGCTCGACCGGGAAGCCATGCGGAAGCTCTTCGCCGCCGACACCGTCTGGGGGATCGCGGCGGCCCTCTGGGTCGTCACGGGTCTTCTCCGGGCCTTTGCCGGCCTGGAGAAGGGCAGCCAGTTCTACCTCGCGTCCCCCCTCTTCTGGACCAAGATGGCGCTGTTCGCGGCCGTCATTCTCCTCGAGATATGGCCCATGGCCACCTTCATCCGCTGGCGCACGCAGCTCCGCCGCGGGCAGATCCCGGAGACCTCGCGGGCACGCGCCCTCTACCTCGTGAATCACGTGGAGATGGCGCTGGTCGTGCTCATCGTCTTCGTGGCCAGCTTCATGGCCCGCGGCTTCGGGATCAGATAACGCGCCCGTCGTCGACGAGCTCCCGAGCCATCCATCGCGGTACAATGCGCACGACCCGGGAGGTCCCATGATCGCCGAGAAACCGAGCGTCTGTCCCCTCGACTGCCCTGACACGTGCAGCCTCACCGTGACGGTCGAGGACGATCGCGTGGTCAAGGTGCGCGGCTCGCGCGCCAACCCGCTGACCGCGGGTGTGCTCTGCACCAAGGTCCAGACGCTGTATCCGGACTTCGTGCACGGGCCGGGCCGGCTCACGACGCCGCTTCGCCGGGTGGGGCCCAAGGGCGAGGGACGCTTCGAGCGGATCACCTGGGAGGAAGCGCTCGACCTCATCCACACGCGCGTGACGGCCGCCATCGCCGCCCACGGGCCGCAGACCGTGCTGCCCCTCAACTATGCGGGGCCGCATGGCATGCTCGCCTACGCCTCGATGGATCTGCGCTTCTTCCATCGCCTGGGCGCGACCCTGCTCGACAGAAAGCCCCTGTGCGGCGGCATCCGCACCGAGGCCTGGACGGGCACCTACGGCACGGTGCCGGGCATCCGGCCCGAGCAGGCCGCGCACTCGAAGCTCATCATCGTGTGGGGCAACAACGTCACGTGGTCGAACCTCCACTTCATGCCCATCGTCAACCAGGCGAAGCGGAGCGGCGCCAAGGTCGTGGTGATCGACCCCAAGCGGATCAAGATCGCCGAGCAGGCCGATCTTCACATCGCGCTCAGGCCAGGCACCGACGTGGTCCTCGCCTGGGCCGTGGCGGCCGAGCTGGAGCGGCGAGGCGCCCTCGACCACGGCTTCATCGAGCGCCACGTTCAGGGCTTCGACGAGTTCATGGCGCGCGCGCGGCGCTACCCGCCGGCCGAGGCCGCGCGGATCTGCGGCGTTCCCGAGAGCCAGATCCAGACGCTCGCCGAGTGGTATGCCACCCTCACGCCGGCGGCGATCAGCGTGGGTAACGGGCTCGAGCGCAACCAGAACGGCGGCAGTGGCATCCGGGCGATCTTTGCCCTGCCCGCGCTCGCGGGGAGATGGGGCGTCCCCGGGGCCGGATGCATCAACGGCGCGGGCTTCGTCTTCCCCAAGACGCCGCAGCGCCTCCAGCGCCCCGACCTCGTCCCGCCCGGCACCCGCACGCTCAACATCGTGGACGTGGGAGGCCACCTGCTGGACGAAGCGCTCTCGCCACCCATCACCGCCGTCTTCATCTACAACCACAACCCTGTCATCGTGCATCCGGACCAGAACCGCATGAAGCGGGGGCTCGCGCGCAAGGATCTCTTCGCCGTCGGCATCGACGTGGTGATGACGGACAGCCTGGCCTACTGCGACGTGGTGCTGCCGGCCTCGAGCCACTTCGAGTACGCCGATCTCTACCCTGCCTACGGCCAGCACTGGCTCCAGCGGGCCGAGCCGGTGATCCCGCCCGTGGGTGAATCGCTTCCCAACACCGAGATCTTCCGCCGGCTCGCGCGGCGCTTCGGCTTCACCGAGCCGCTCTTCACGGCCAGCGACAGCGAGCTGATGGACGAGGCCATGGATGGCGCCGACGCGCGGCTGGGCGGCCTCAAGCCGAGCCGCATCGCGACCGATCGCGCCCTGCCCATGCAGATCCAGGGCGAGGAGGCCATCCTCTTCAAGAACGTCATGCCCGCCACGCCCTCGGGCAAGGTCGAGCTCGCCTCGAGCTATCTCGACCAGAAGTACGGCGCGCGGCTGCCAGACTTCCGGCCGTTCGAGGACCGCTACCCCCTCATCCTCATCACGCCCGCCTCGGACAAGCGGACCACCTCCACCTTCGGCGGGCTGGCGGCGAGCGACGCGACGCCGCCCCTCGAGATGCATCCGGACGACGCGCGGGCGCGCGGTCTCAGGAGCGGCATGACCGTGCGCGTCTGGAACGATCTGGGTGAGGTGCACCTGCCCCTCGAGATCACCGAGACGGTGCGGCGAGGCGTGGTCTCCTCGCTCAAGGGCGCCTGGTTCCGCACGAGCGACAACGGTCAGACCGTCTCGGCGCTGGCCCCGAGCCACCACGCCGATATCTGCGGCGGCGCCTGCTACAACGACACGCGCGTGGACGTGGCCGCCCTGGAGCCCGCCCGCCCCTGAAGCCGTCCCCGCAGTCTTCTCCTCCCTGCCCGGGTCCCTGTTTCCGGCTGCCGGGCACGATGCCCTTTGCCATGGACTCGCCGCTCCGGATCCCGCCGTTTTTCGCGGGCTTGCCGTGTGGCACTGCTGTTGCTCTAGGGATCGTCCGATATGGATCGAGTCCCAGGCAGACCTCGCGAAGCCCGTCGGAAGCGTGACTCGTCGCTCGAGAGCGTTCGGACCACCGAGAGCAACGAGGAGGATACGGACATGCGGGCATTGTGGTGGCGACTCGCCGTCAGCAGCGTGGTGACGATCATCCTGTTCGGCGTTGCCTCCTTGAAGATCGGAACTCATCCGGCTCAGCCCCCACAGGAGTCCACGGCAACCACCACCGTTGGCGCGGAGCCGGAGCAGTCGTGGGAGGCGAATGGCGGGGTGCGGTGACGAGCTGATCGCGAGCTCGGTACTTATCGGCACCGTGGCAACACGCAGTCCCTTTCAGGAATCCCGGTTCGGGCAGTCTTCCCTATTCTGAGGAGGTCCTCCCATGGCAATCGATCAAGCGAAGCTTCAGGCATTGCTGGGCCGCGCCGTGGTCGACATCGGCGCGAATTTCCATGCGGCTCTCGTGGTCACGGGCGACAAGCTCGGGCTCTTCCGCGCTCTGCGCGAGCTCGGGCCGACCACCCCGGCCGACCTCGCGAAACGGACGGGAACCCACGAGCGGTACATTCGGGAATGGCTTTCCGCCATGGCCGCGGGTGGCTACGTCACCTACGAGGCCGGCACCGCGCAGTTCTCTCTCTCGGAGGAGCAGGCGCTGGCCCTCCTCGATGCCGACCTGCCCGGTGCCTTCGTGCTGGCGCAGGCGACGGTGAAGTCGGAGCCTCGCATCACCGAGATCTTCCGATCGGGCGAAGGTATGGGCTGGCACGAGCACGATCACCGGTTGTTCGAAGGCACCGAGCGATTCTTCCGCCCCGGGTACGCGGTCAACCTCGTGCCGGCCTGGATCCCGGCGCTCGAAGGCGTCCAGGCCAAGCTCGAGAAGGGCGGCCGTGTCGCCGACATCGGCTGCGGTCACGGATCCTCGACCATCCTCATGGCGAAGGCGTTTCCGGCGTCGCGCTTCGTGGGCTTCGACTACCATGGCCCCTCGATCGACTCCGCGCGGCAGGCCGCCAAGCGTGAGGGGGTCGGCGACCGGATCGCGTTCGAGGTTGCGAGCGCCAAGGACTATCCGGGCACCGGCTACGACCTCGTGGCCTTCTTCGACTCCCTGCACGACATGGGCGATCCCGTCGGCATCGCGCGCCACGTGCGCCAGTCCCTGGCCCCCGGGGGGACGTGGCTGCTCGTCGAGCCATTCGCGCACGACCGGCTGGAGGAAAACCTGAACCCCGTCGGACGGATGTACTACGCGGCGTCGACGATGCTCTGCACGCCGAACTCCCTGTCGCAGGAAGTGGGGACGGCGCTCGGGGCCCAGGCGGGCGAAGCCCGCTTGAAGAAGGTCGCCACGGAGGCCGGCTTCACACGGTTCCGGCGTGCCGCGGAGACTCCCTTCAACCTCGTGCTCGAAGCGCGCCCCTGACGGACGAAAATTCGGAGGGGGCGGTCGACGCCCCCCTCCAAAGCCATCTCCGCTTCTCGCGAATTCAGTGTGGGCGATGGCCCACGAGGGAGGCCTCGAGCGAGCGCCGATCCGCACGGGTGAGGGCGCGCTCCACAGCCGGGGTGAGCAGGCGCACGTGTGGAATGTCCACGAGGTGTTCGGGGATCCACCAGAGGTCAGCCTCAGAAACCATCCACCCGGGGCGGCGTCGATCGAAGCTGGCGAGGTTGACCGGGCGTGAATAGGCTCGCAGCGTCCGCTCTCGGCGAAAGTTGAGGTAGCCCTCGAAATAGCTCATGACCAGCTCGCGCTTGCTCTCGTAGACGGGCTCACGGTAGCGCAACCCCGAGTGGTTCGATTTAGCAATGGCCCCCCAACGCTCCCGGACGCGGAAGACTGCGATAACGTGGTCCATATCCTGGACGGCTTCGAGGTCGAGGAGGAGGGGCGGGAAGCCGAGCACGCGGAGGGCGGCGGCCGCAAAGATGGCGCCTTCGAGGCAGTGGGCCGTGCCCTCCCGGAGCACGCGGCGCGGCGACCACGCGGTCAGCGCCAGATGGTAAGGCATGGCGTCGAGCGCGCGCTGTATGCCCCGGGGAGTCTTGAGCGTACGCAGGCGCCGAAGCTCGAGCGAGGTAAAGCCTCCGGCGCTCACCCGGCTCAGTGAGTCACCGGGGGCTCGGCATGGGCCGGAGGCGGCTCTGAGGGCACGCTCGCGAAGCGCTCGCGGAGTCGCATCCAGAGCGTGAGGCGGGCCCAGTCGGGCTCGCGGACATATCGCCGGCTCTCCGGATCTATCCAGGGATTGGGCAGAAAGACCGTCATCATCTGCTCGCCCGCGCCGTTCCACATGCGCACCCCCCACGAGCCGGGGCGGCCGGCCCGGTCGAGGCTGCGGAAGAAGGCCGCGCGCGCGCACCGCCGGCGCGCGGCCAAGGCGGGCGGCGTGGGCAGGCCGGCGCTGCCCCGGTTCTCTCCGATGCACAGGTGGAAATGCCAGCCTTCGTCGCCGTCCACCTGCACGGTGACATAGCCGTCGAGCAGGGAGACTCTGGGGCGCGAGGCAAAGCGTCCCTCGAAGACCGCGCCCTCGATGCACGGGCCGAAGATCACCTCGCCCCAGTGCTCCTCGAAGAGCTCGCGGAGGAGCGCGAGGAGGGTCGGCTCGGCACACTCGACCTCGAAGTATTCCGTGCGCGTCCCATCGAGGCCGGTCTCCGTGACCATCATCGCGGGAAAACTTACCACGGCCAGGGAATCAGGGCGTGGGCGCGGGCGAAGACGAGTCGGCCGGCGTCGCGCGCTCGGCAGCGCCGGGCTTGACGGGAACAAAGAGCACCGAGGGACGGTTCTTGCCGCCCTGCGGGTAGAGATCCATCAGGTCGTAGACCAGGAGCGGCATCTTGGTGTTCACGGAAAGTCCCAGCTGCTGCGCCGTCACCACGATGATGGGGAAGTCGTGGGTCCACCGCCCTTCCGAGAGCACCCTGGCGATCTCGACGGCCTTCTTCGGTGGGTGGTGCTTGCGCAGGATCTCGGCCGTGAAGACGGCCACCTGGAGCCGAGCCATCTGGGCCACGTCCGCGAGCACCAGCATCTGATCGCTCACGCCGGCCACCCCCTTGGCCTGGACCATGCGGACGATGGAGCCGGCGGGCATGTCGCCCACCACCGGATCCACGGGACCGAGCACGGCGTTGTTGTCCATCACGATCTCGTCGGCGGCCAGCGCGATGAGGGTGCCGCCGCTCATCGCGTAGTGGGGCACGAACACCGTGACCTTGGCCTTGCGCTCCACGAGGGCCTTGGCGATCTGCTCGGCGGCCAGCACGTGTCCGCCCGGCGTGTGGAGGATGACGTCGATGGGCTGGTCCTCGGGCGTCAGCCGGATGGCGCGCAGGACGGCCTCGGAGTCCTCGATGCTGATGCTGCTCGACACGGGAACGCCGAAGAAGCTGACCACCTCCTGCCGGTGGATGAGGGCGATGACCCGTGACTTGCGCTCCTGCTCGAACTGCTTGAGCACCTGCGCGCGCTTGGCGGCGAGCCGGCTGGGCCCGTAGACCTGCTGGACGATCACCCCGAGAAGGACGAGCCAGAAGAGGATCTTCACGGCGCTGGTGAGACCGTACCAGAAGCCGACCCAGCGCCCCTGCTCGACGCCGCCGTACATTCCGGCTATTCCGGAACGCTCTGCAGCGCGAAGACGGCGGGGATCAGTCCTCCCTCCGGCATCGGTCCGAACCACTTCTCGTAGATGGGCACGACCTCGGCCGAGCGGTACAGACGGGCGAGCACCCGGTTGACGGCGAGACGGAAGGATGAATCATTGCGTCGCACCACGAAAGCATAGGGCTCGTAGGAGAGATAGTCGTCGAGAAGGACGAGCTTCGCGGGATCCCTGGCGCCGGCACGCAGGCCGGCCAGGATCACGCGGTCCGAGGCATAGACATCGATCTTGCCGTCCTCCAGCGCGGTGAGCGCCTCGGGATGATCCTTGACCGCGAAGATCGTCGCGTTCGTGATGGAGAACCGCTTGAGTGTTTCTCCGAGCACGCGCTCCGTGGTCGAGGTCTGGACGACCGCGATGCGCTTGCCCGCGAGCTGGGCCGGGCGCTGGATGCCCGAGGCGGCCGTGACGAGCAGGCTGGCGCCGTCGACGAAGGTCAAGTTGGTGAAGTCAACCTGCGCCTCGCGCGAGAGCGTGCGCGTGGTCGACCCGCACTCGATGTCCACGCGTCCGCTGACCACGGCCGAGATGCGGGCGTCCGGGGGCAGCTTGACCCACTTGATCTCGAGCTTGGGAAGATTCAGATCGCGCTGGATGCCCGCAGCGATCTCCCGGCAGAGATCGACGGAGTAGCCAGCCGGCTTGCCGTCAGGCCCGAGGAAAGAGAAAGGCTTCGCGGCCTCGCTGTAGCCGATGGCGATGGTGCTGGCGCGTCGGATCTTGAACATCGTGTCGGTGTCCGCGGCCGCGCCCGGCGCCGCGAAGCCTGCAAGGAGGAGAGCGACGGTGAGCAATGCCCGCATGTCCCGGCCATCCTACCACGCTCGTCCCCTTGCGCACCCTCGCGCCGATACTGAGCCCAGCGCTACGTACGCTACCAGTCGAGGCGTGATTCGAGCACGATGCCCTGGCGCCGGCGAACCCAGCGCGTGATGCGCACGACGTGGAAGAAGCCCCAGAGGGCCAGCCGCAGGGTGGGCGACAGGAGGCCGAAGGAGCCGCCCGCGAGCACGCCCGTGACCGCGTCCACCATCTTGAACTTGTTCCGGGGGCGGAGGAACACGTCGACGAAGGCGCGGTCGTAGAAGGACTCGATGAAGCGGTCGAAGTGACGGGTACCCCGACGAATGGCGCGCTCGTAGCCGCGGAACTGCCGCGCCCCCAACCGGCCCGCGCGCACGCCCCGGCAGATGGCCTGGGCGGCGAGCTCCGCGGACTGCAGAGCGAGAAAGACGCCGGGCGAGAAGATGGGATCCACGAAGCCTCCGGCATCCCCGACGCACACGAAGCGGTCACCCGCCATCGGATCGACGGTATAGGCGAAGTTCGCCGCGGAGTAGAGCTCGGTGACGCGCTCGGCGCCGCGCAGGTTGTCGCGCACGGCATGGCAGCGCTCGATCATCTCGGCAAAGAGCGCCTCGAGGTCGCCCGGGCGCGCCTTGACCGTGCGCTGATGAAGCACGCAGCCCACGCTCGTCTCGTCGCGAGCGAGCGGGATGTACCAGAACCATCCCTCCGGGAAATAGTAGATGCGGACGTGTCCCTCCTCGCGCCCCGGGAAGCGACGGCCCCCTCGGTAGTAGGCGTAGAGGGCGACCTTGCCGGTGCCCCGCCGCGGCCGGCGCCGGCCCTGCCGCGTGGTCAGGAAGCAGTCACGCCCGCTCGCGTCCACGAGGCAGGCCGCGCGGAGCTCCTGCGCTCCGGCGCCGTCGCGGATGCGCGCGCGCACGCCGTCCCCATCGAAGGTCACCGCCTCGACGGTGGCAGGCTGGCACACCGTCACGCCGGGCTGGGCGGCCGCGTGCTCGAGCAGGATCTGATCGAACTCCGCGCGATGGACATCGAGGGTGTAGGACGGCCAGGGGCGCCCCGGGCGAAAGTCGAACATCGTCGACTCGCCCGTCTCCTGGTCGTGGAAGGCGGCGCCGTACTTGACCTGGAAGCCGTGGCCGAGCACGCGCTCGAGCACGCCCATGCGCTCGAGGATCTGCATGCACGTGGGGATGAGGGACTCGCCCACGCGGAAGCGCGGGAAGCTTTCGCGCTCGACCACGGCCACGCGGAGCCCGCCCTGGGCAAGAAAGGTGGCGGTCGCGCTTCCCGCGGGGCCGCCGCCCACCACGATGACGTCGACGTCACGGCCCGCGGTCACGGGATCGGGGAATGCGCGCTCATCCGATCGAGGCATCGCGGCTCGCATTCTACTGCGTTGAGAGCGAGCGGAGCGAGCGCGAAACAGAGGGCGGTCCCTTGACCGGCCACCGCGCCGGGGCTACTCTCGCTTCGTTTTCCCCTCTCACAGGGTCCCAGACCACGGAGGCCAGCTATGGTGAAGCGAGCAGCAGTGGAGAGCACCGCGGAGGCCTATCTCGAGCTGCTGGCCGCGCGAGGTATCGAGTATCTCTTCGCCAACGCGGGCACGGACTTCGCGCCCCTCATCGAGGCGTACGCCAAGCGGGGCGCGCAGGGGCAGACGAGCCCGCGGCCGCTGACCATCCCGCACGAGACCCCGGCCGTGGCCATGGCCCACGGCTACACCATGGTCTCGGGACGGCCGCAGGCGGTCATGGTCCACGTCATCGTGGGCGCCGGCAACGCCGTCGGCGGCATCATCAACGCCGCGCGATGCAACGTGCCCATGCTCTTCAGCGCGGGACGCAATCCCATCACGGAGTACGGCCTGCCGGGCAGCCGTGACCGTCACATTCACTGGGCCCAGGAGTCCTTCGACCAGGCAGGCATGGTCCGCGAGTACGTGAAGTGGGACTACGAGCTGCGCGGCTTCTCCCAGCTGGAGACCGTGGTGGATCGCGCCCTCACACTGGCCCAGGCGGAGCCGCAGGGCCCCGTGTACCTGACCCTGCCGCGCGAGGTGCTGTCCGAGCGGCACGAGACCTTCGAGTATGCCGACCCCGCCCGCGCGGTGACGCCGGGCCCGGTCGTCCCCGCCCCCGAGGTGGTGGCAGAGGCCGCGCAGCTCCTCGCCGCCGCCGGCAACCCGCTCATCATCGTCAAGGCGGCCGGGCGCGACCCGCGCGCCGTTCCCGCCCTCGTGGCCCTGGCGGAGGCGCTCGGCGCGCCAGTCTTCGAGCAGGCCAATACCTACATCAATTTCCCCCAGGACCATGCCCTGCACGCCGGCTTCGATCCCGCGCCGCACCTGGAGGAAGCCGACGTCATCCTCGTCGTGGAGTCGGACGTGCCGTGGTTCCCCAATCTCAGGCGGCCCCGGCCCGAGACGAAGATCATTCACCTCGGCGTCGATCCCCTCTTCTCCCGCTATCCCATACGCGGGTTCCCCGCGGACCTGGCCCTGGCGGGCACGCCGCGTCTCGCCCTCGCCGCTCTGGCCGAGGCCGTGGTCCAGCGCGTGGATGCGTCGAGCCGGGCGAAGCGACGGACGCGCTGGGAGGCCGAGCACACCCGCGTCCAGCAGGCGGCGGCGGCGCGCGCCAAGGCCGTGCAGTCCGACACGCCGATCGACATGGCGTGGGTCTCGCGCTGCGTGGGCGATCTCGTGGACGACAAGACCATCGTGGTCAACGAGTACGATCTGGATCCGACCCAGTGCCGCTTCACGCGGCCGGGCAGCTTCTTCGGGGCCCCGCCCTCGGGCGGGCTGGGCTGGGGACTGGGCGCCGCCCTCGGGGCCAAGCTGGCGGCGCCGGATCACACGGTCATCTGCTGTGTGGGCGACGGCTCGTACATCTTCGGCGCGCCCACCGCCGCGCACTTCGTCGCCCGCGCCCACAACCTGCCCGTGCTCTTCGTGGTCTTCAACAACCGGACATGGAATGCCGTCAAGCGCGCGGTGCAGACCCACGCGAAGGACGGCTGGGCGGTCAAGACGGACTCCATGCCCCTCACGCGCCTCGAGCCCGCCCCTGACTACGAGATGATCTGCCGCGCCTCCGGCGGGCACGGCGAGCGGGTCGAGGACCCCGCCGACCTCGCGGCGGCGCTCCAGCGGGCCCTCCGCGTCGTCCGCGAGGAGAAGCGTCAGGCCCTCCTCAACGTGATCTGCAAGAAGCCATGAGAATCCTGGCCACGGGCCCGAGCGGATCGCCCGAGGAGCTCCAGCTCCTCCGCGAAGCCGGACACGAGGTGGTCATCGGGCGTCCGCTCGATCAGCCCGCGCGCCAGGCCTACACCGAGGCCGAGCTCATCGAAGCCGCGCGCGAGGCCGACGTCATCCTGGCCTCGCACCTCGAGACCATCAGCCGCCGAGTCCTCGAATCATCCCCGACACTCCGTCTCGTCATCGTGCCCTTCATCGGCACCGACAAGATCGACGTCGATGCAGCCTCGGGGCTCGGCATCCTCGTCGCCAACAGCCCCACGCCGGAGAATTTCATCGCGGTGGCCGAGGCGACCATCGGCCTCCTCCTGATGCTGCTCAAGCGCATCAAGCACAACGAAGCCAAGCTCCGCCGCGGGGAGTGGGCGCAGCGCCAGGACCGGGGCGAGTTCCTCTTCGGCAAGACGGTGGGGCTGGTCGGGCTGGGTCGGGTGGGCTCGCACGTGGCGCGACGGCTCGTCAACTGGGACGTGCGGCTTCTCGCCACCGATCCCTACGTGCCACAGCTCGTCGCGCAGGACCTGGGCGCCACCCTCGTCGATCTGCCCACGCTCCTGACCGAGTCCGACGTGGTATCGCTCCACGCCTCGCTGACCGACGAGACGCGCGGCCTCATCGGCGAGAAGGAGCTCAGGCAGATGAAGCCGAGCGCGCTCATCATCAACACGGCGCGGGGCGAGATGATGGACGAAGAGGCCGTGGCGCGGGCTCTCGACGAGGGCTGGATCGCCGGGGCCGCCGTCGACGCCTTCGTCAAGGAGCCGCTCCAGCCCACGAGCTCGCTACGCCACGTGGATCCCGAGCAGCTCATCCTCACTCCGCACAACGTGAGTCACAGCGAGGCGGGCCGCCGCGCCAATCTCCAGCTCGCCCTCGAGCAGATCCTGGCCGCGGGACGCGGGGAGCCGCCCGCCTGCGGCGTCAACCCCGAGACGATCGGCCGCTGGAGGATCTCTTCAAGTGTTCCTCTCCCCTCTGGGAAGAGGGCGGGGTGAGGGGCACACCCCACCTCGCGCAGGTTGCCCCCTCAACCTACCCTCTCCCCCAATAGGGGAGAGGGATGATGTACGCCCGCCTGCTAGCGCTTGCTCACGATGCGCGGGGAGGGCTGGCCCACGTGGATGTGCGCCCCTGAGGCCGCGCCGGCGACGGCGCCCCAGGAGGCGATGAAGGGAATGCCGGCCTCACGCAGGTAGTCCATGACCACCCGGCCCTCGATGCTGTCGGGATGGAGGGCGATGTCGAGCGCGTCGCGGTGGTCGAAGCCCATCCGGTCGTGCAGCGGCGTCTGGCCGTAGGCGCTCACGGGCAGCGGATGATGAAACCGCGCGGTGAAGAACTCCTGGAGCTTTGCCGTGCCGGGCTTGAGCGACCAGGGCGCCGGCCCGTTGAACCGGATGAGCACCGCCGTCTGCTCGTAGCCACCCCTCTTCAAGGGCGAGAGGCCCGCGAGAGCCCGGGCCGTCGTCGCCTCGGCCATGGCATGGTCGGCGCCGGCGATCTCCCGGCGGGTGCCGTCGACCTTGGCTTGTGCTTCGGTCACCGCGCGCTCGGCATCTTCGAACTCTCGACGCGAAATGATCCCGCGGTTGAGAAATTCCTGCCGCTGATCACGCTGATCCTTGGCCTTGGCGAGGCTCGCCTCGTAGATGGCCAGGAGCTTCTCGAGGCTGGCTCGATACTCGCGGAGGGTGACCACGATGTCGGCGGCCCGCTGCCGGAGGGCGGCGGACGTCAGCGGGACGTCCGCGGCGGGTGCGGCCGCAGGACTCCAGATGGCGAGCGCGCAGGCGGCGGCCAGGAAGGCCGACCGCCGCCAGGATGCCACCGGGCTAACGAGCGGTCCGGGGTGGATGAGCCCGCACGACCTCTTCGTTGACCTCGGTGCCCCAGCCCGCGCCCGAGGGCAGGTGGAGGTAGCCGTCCTTCACGTCCGGCTTCACGGTGACGAGCTCGTCGTGCCACGGCACCTGATCGGGGTCGGTCTCCATGATGCGTAGGTTGGGCACCACGGCGCAGAAGTGCCCGCTCATCATGGTGGCGAGCGGTCCGTAGAAATTGTGCGGGGCCACGTTGATCTCGTACGCGTCCGCCATGCTGGCGATCTTGACCGATTCCCCCACCCCGTTCCACGGCGTGTCGATGATGGCCACGTCCATGGAGTAGTTCTCGAAGTACGGGCGGTAGTCGCGCCGGCCGAACAGGCACTCGCACGAGGCCACGGGCATGGGCGCGCGGCTCCGGATATAGGCGAGCGCCTTCGGGTCTCGCGTGTCGATCTCGACCCAGAAGAGATCGAAAGGCTCCATGGCGCGGGCCATGGTGACGAAGCCCTCCGTCTTGTAGTTGAAGTTGAGGTCCACGAGGATGTCCACGTCCGGCCCCGCGCCCTCCCGGAAAGCAGCGAGCTGATCCCGGATGGCGCGCACCACGTAGCGGTCGGCGTTCAGCTCGGGAAAGCCCTCGCTCGCGCGGGCAAAGCCCGGCGTATAGGTGCGCGGGTTGTCCCCCAGCAGGAGCACGTTGGTCTTGAGCGCGGTGTAGCCCTTGGCCACCACTTCCTTGCCGAGCTTGACCACGTCGTCGAGCGTGCGGACGGGCGGGATCTGCAGCTCCTTGGCGTTGCGCACCCGGTACGTTCCGCAATGGGACCAGTAGAGGCGGACGCGCTCGCGCACGGGGCCGCCCAGGAGCTCGTAGACGGGAATCCCCAAAGCGCGCGCCTTGATGTCCAGCAGCGCGTTCTCGATGGCGGCGATGGCCTGCTGGACCACGCCGCCCGAGGACTGCCGCCTCAGCGCGTACATGGTGGTGACGTGCGCCTCCCACGCGCGCGGGTCCTTGCCGATGACCGCAGGGGCCAGCCGGTCGATCACCGCCGAGAGACCGGGGCCGCCGAACGCTTCGTTGTACTCGCTCCAGCCCACGAGCCCCGTATCGGTGGTGACCTTGAGGAAGTCGAAATTACGTGACCCGGCATCGGCGTGGAGCGACTCGACCTTGGCAATTTTCATCTGGATGACCTCCGGACCCAGAGAGTATCGGGGATGTCGCTGATCGGCAAGCAGCCACGGCCACAACCCGCAAGGTATCCAACGGTCGACGTTGACACGCCGCTCGGACCGCATGACAATCCGGACCATGATGATCGAGCACGGCTTCCTGGCCGCCATGTTGGTCCTCGTGGGGCTCGAAGTCGTAGTGCTGGGATACTTCGCCTACCGCATCTCGCGCGTCCTTGAGCGCGTGGAGGGGGTAGGCGCCGCCACGTACCTCGAGGTGCGTAAAGTCCTCGGTCAATCCCGTTGACGGTCGAGCCTCACAATCCGACATGCGCTCCCGGCAGCCGGCGCCTAGCTGAAACAGATATCGCTCATTGTTCCACGACCGCGAGACTTGACTCCGCTCCCCGCTCGAAAGCCTGAAAATCCCCCGACGGAAAGGAATCACGAATGCCGAGTCCACTCTCGGGACAGGTGCAGACCGTGCTCGGATCGATCGGGGCGGAGGAGATCGGCGTGACGCTGCCCCACGAGCACCTGCTCATCGACTTCGAAGTGATGTTCGTGGAGCCGACGGCGCCCAGGGACAAGGAGCGCTCGCGCGAGCCGGTCAGCCTCGCCAACCTCGGCTGGGTGCGGCAGAACTTCAACGCGAACCTCGACAACCTCCGCCTGACGGACGAGCAGGTCGCGCGGGACGAGATCCTCCTCTTCAAGGAGGCGGGCGGCCGGACGGTGGTGGATCCGACGCCGCGCACGCTGGCCCGCGATCCGCTCGCCCTCGCCCGCATCGCCCGCGCCACCGGCCTTCACGTGGTCATGGGCGCCGGGTACTACGTCGCCGCCTCCCATCCCCCGCACATGGACCGGCTGAGCGTCGACGAGCTCGCGCGCGAGATGATCACCGACATCACGGTGGGCGTCGGCGACACGGGCGTCCGCTCCGGGCTCATCGGCGAGATCGGCTGCACGTGGCCGTGGACCGACAACGAGAAGAAGGTCGTGCGCGCCGCCGTCGTCGCCCAGCGCGAGACGGGGGCGCCCCTCATGATCCACCCGGGGCGCAACCCGCGCGCGCCGATGGAGATCGCCGAGCTCGTCGAGAAGGAAGGCGGCGACCTCCAGCGCGCCATCATGTGCCACATCTGCCGGACCATCACCGACGTTCGCGCCGTGATCGATCTCGCCCAGACCGGCCTCTGGCTCGAGTACGACCTCTTCGGACTGGAGAACTCCTACTACCCGTACCATCCAGCCTTCGACATGCCGAACGACGGCGGGCGGATGGCCCACGTCCTGGCCCTGATCGAGGCGGGCTACCACGACCGGATCCTCATGTCCCACGACATCGCCTACAAGACCTCCCTGGTGAAGTACGGCGGCTACGGATACCATCACCTTCTGATCAACGTGGTGCCGCGCCTCCGGGCCAAAGGCGTGGACGACGCCGGGCTGAGACGTCTGCTCGTGGAGAACCCCGCGCGCGCGTTCGCCTTCCGCTGATCGGGGGATGTTCCTGAGGAGTGCGATGCGAGCAGAGGGCCGACGGGCTCAGGTCGTGCTCGGGATCACGCTGGCCGCTCTCGTCAGCGGCTGCGCGGCCAGCCCGCTGCGCTCGCCCCCCGGCACCAGCACCACGGTGATCCTGCTCCGGCATGCGGACCGCGACGAGTCGACGGAGCTCAATGCCAAGGGCCGGGAGCGCGCGCAGGCCCTCGTGGCCGCGGTGAGCGGCATGGGCATCACCGCGATCTACAGCCCGGACGTGGCGCGCAATCTCGATACGGTCCGGCCGCTCGCCGCATACCTCGGCGTCGAGATCAGCACTACGCC
This sequence comes from Candidatus Rokuibacteriota bacterium, assembly GCA_003220345.1. GTDB lineage: Bacteria > Methylomirabilota > Methylomirabilia > Rokubacteriales > CSP1-6 > AR37. The sequence continues at coordinate 41,060 of QHSC01000081.1, forward strand.
TCGGATCAGCGTCCTCGCCGCCAAGGACATCGCCAAGGAGATATTGTCCAAGCACGCCGGCGGCGTCGTGGTGTACGTCGGCAACGTCACCGGCAATCTGTATGCGGTTTATCACCAGCTCGGCGGCACCGGCACCGCGCCGGAGGAGTACGGTGACCTCACGATCCTGACCGTGCCCGATCAAGGTCCCGTCAAGGTGGAAAGACGCAGGTTCGGCCCTTGATTCCCTAGCCCCTGCCGCTGGTGAAGGTCTTGCGGTGGTGCAGGTCTTGCACGAGAATTGCCGGGAATCCCATTCGGGGCCGTTGTGTAAAAAATGCTGACACCACAGGCGCCAAGCAAGCAGCCGTCAGTCGCCGCCCACACCGGGCCGATCGTCCGCGACGATATTCGAACCAAGGTCCTGATCGCTCTCCGGTGGACCACCCTGTCCAAGTTCTCGGGACAGCTCGTCTCCTGGGCCGTCACCGTCTACGTGATCCGCATCCTCTCTCCCGACGACTACGGCCTCATGGCGATGGCAAGCGTTCCGATCATCTTCTTCTATCTGCTGAATACTGTCGGGCTGGACGCCGTTCTCGTGCAGAAGCGCGACCTGAGCGAGCGGCTCCGCGCCCAGGTCTTCGGCATCGTGATCCTGGTCAATCTTCTCCTCTTCCTGGGTTTCCTCGGAGGCGCTCCGTGGATCGCGGCCTTCTACCACGAGCCGAGATTGACCGCCATGGTTCGGGTCCTGAGCTTCCAGTTCGTCTTGCTTGCCTTCGAGACGCTTCCCCAGTCTCAGCTGGAACGAGACTTCGACTTCGGCCGCCGATCGATCGTGGAGCTGGTGACCATCGTGGCGGGCAGCCTGACCGCCTGGACTCTGGCCCGCGCCGGCTTCGGTGTGTGGACGCTCATCTGGGGCTCCTTGACCACCACCGCCGTACGCACGGTGGGTCTGAACCTCGCTCAACGCTCCTGGTGCTGGCCCCGCTTCTCGATCGAGGGAATAAAAGGCGATCTGCTCTTCGGGCGCTCGGTCACGGTGGATCGTGCCTTGCGGTTCACCTTGGCCGATAGCGATCGATTCATCGGGGGCAAGCTCTTCGGAAACGTCCTGCTCGGATACTATGCCGTGGCAAATGATCTCGCCTCGCTCCCCATCAACAAGCTCACGGGATTGATAAACTCGATCGCCCTCCCCGCATTTGCCAAGGCCCAGTTGACTCCCGCGGGCGCCCGATCCTACCTGCTGACCGTGACGCGGCTCATGAGTCTCCTGGCCTTCCCGTTCTTTCTCGGCATATCGAGCATCGCTCCCGAGCTCACGGTGCTTCTCCTCGGACCCAAGTGGCAGGCCGCCGCCATCCCCCTGCAGCTCCTGAGCCTCGTCATGCCCCTGAGGATGCTCATGAACGCGTTTCAGCCGTTCCTGTGGGGCGTCGGCCGGCCGGACACCAGCGCCTCCACCTTCCTGATCGGCGCGCTGACGATGCCGGTGGCGTTTGTGGTTGGCGCGCAGTGGGGCCCGGTCGGGCTCAGCGTCGCGTGGGCTCTCGTCTATCCGCTCGTCTTCCTGGCCTCCATCGCCTACGCCCAGTCACTGACGGGAGTGCTCGTCACGGACATCCTGGGAACGATGGGCCGGCCGATTCTGGCCAGCCTGTTCATGTATGCCGTGGTGTTCACGGCCAAGAACTATGCCGTGTTCGGCCATAGCGGAGCCGTTCTGCATCTCACGGAGCTGGTTCTCCTCGGCGTCGTCACGTACACCGGCGCCATGCTGGTCCTGGACCGCGAGGTGTGCCGTGATGCCGGCGACGTGTTCGGAGCATTTCTGGGCAGACACGTCCGGCTCTTCTCGTACGAGCCTCGCCCACCTCGAGAACACGACGAGGTCCCTCTGGCGCGTCGCTGAGAGCGCAGGCGCTCCCTCACTGCAGCTTGAGGTCCTTCATGGCCTGCCGGACGAAGGTCATGTCGTAGGTGCTGGCGACGTCCACCTTCTGGCCCGGCTTGAACACGCCGAACGAGTCGAGGGACTTCATGAGGACCTCCACGCCGCTCTGGCTCACCAGCCCGTGCGGCGCGTAGATCTCGCGGCTCGCCCGCAGCGACTCGATGTACTGGGCGCGGTCGCCCACGAGGTCGGCGGGGACGGCGGCGGCAATCTCCTCGGGCGATTTGGTCTGGATGAAGTGGCTCGCCTTGACGAGGGCGGTCACCACCTTCTGGACGAGGTGGGGCCGCTTCTGGATGAGGTCGGGCCGCGTGATGGCCCCGCTGAAGACGTACTCGCCGCCCAGGATCGCCTGCGTCTCCTTGAGTGAGGAGAGATTGCCCATGGAGAACGCCGTGCCCTTGGCGATCATGCGGCTGAAGAAGGGCTCGCCGGCCATCCCCGCCACGATCTTGTTGCCCTCGAGGGCGGGCGGGAACGTGCTGATGCCCACGGCCAGCACCTTGACGTCCTTGGGATCGACGCCGTGCTGCTTCAGCATGTAGTCGAGCAGCACGTGCGAGGCCGCTCCGATCCCGGACACGCCCACGGGCTTGCCCTTGAGGTCGGCGATGGTCTTGATCTCGCCCTTGTGGGCGCTCGCCACCGCGAGCCCGAACCCCGGCAGCCGCGTGCTCGAGAAGACGTAGACGAGGTCCTTGCCCTGGGCCTTGGCCTTGATGGAGTGCTCGAGCGCGTTGGCGGCGAAGTCGGCAGAGCCGCCGATGAGGGCGGCGATCGACTTGGCCCCGCTCTCGAAGTTGTACCCCTTGGGCTCGAGGCCCTGCTCCTCGAAGTACTTCTGCCCGAGGGCCACCGACCACGGCAAGTGCGCGAGCAGCCCGAGCTGCGAGTACGCGAAGGTGACGGGCTCCCCCGCCGACCCCGCCAGCGACGGGATCAGCAGGACGAGCGCGAGCATGACGGCCATCACGGCTTTCATAAGCGTTCCTTTCTCTGCCTTACAGGGGCTTCTGCTTCCAGTGTGAGAACCGCTGCTCGAGCCAGCCGAGCGAGCCGTCCAGGACGGCCACGAAGGCCATGAGCACGATCAGTCCCGAGAGAACCATGTTGGAGTTGAAGAGAGACTCGCCGTACTGAACGATCCAGCCGATGCCGCGATCGGCCCCGAGGTACTCGCCCAGGATGGCCCCGATCACCGCGAAGCCCACGCACGTGCGCAGGCTCGCGAAGATCCACGTGAGGGCCGAGGGGAAGAGCACGTGGCGCACGAGATCGCCGCGGCTGCCCCCCATCACCCGGACGTGGTTGATCAGGTTCACGTCGACTTCACGAAGCCCGGCGTACGTGCTGAAGAAGATGATGAAGAAGACGAGGCTCACCACCATGGCCACCTTGGAGGCGAGCCCGATCCCGAGCCACACGATGAAGAGGGGGGCGAGGGCGATCCGCGGCATGGCGTTGAAGACCACCATCAGCGGCTGGAACAGCTCGGCGAGAAATGGCGAGAAGGCGAAGAGCACGCCCACGAGCACCCCGCCCAGGATCCCGATGGCGAGGCCGATGACCGCCTCCTGGATGGTGGCCCAGAGATGGACGTAGATGAAGCCGCTGGCGATCCAGCCACCGATGGTGCGGGCGATCTCCGAGGGCAGGCTCACGAAGTAGGGATCGATGACCCGGGTCCGCGCCCCCACCTCCCAGCCCCCGAGGAGGACCACGAGCAGGACGAGGCGGCCGCCGAGGCGGCGCGTCCGGTCAGAGCCGTGTCGAGCGCGCGTAGCTTTGCTGGACTTCATCCCGGAGGTCCTTCCAGATCTGCTCGTAGAGGCGCGTGAACTCCTCCCGGAAGCGGATCTCGACGACGTTGCGCGGCCGCGTGATGGGGATAGAATAGCTCGCCTTGATCCGCCCCGGGCCCGCCGTGAGCACGATCACCTCGTCGGAGAGGGCGATCGCCTCCTCGAGGTCGTGGGTGACGAAGAGCACGGTGTTGCGCGTCTCCGCCCACAGGTCCAGCAGCTCGTTCTCCATCATGTTGCGCGTCTGGACGTCCAGGGCGCTGAAGGGCTCGTCCATCAGGAGCACGGCCGGCCCGTAGATCAGGGTGGTGGCCAGGGAGACGCGCTTGCGCATGCCGCCCGAGAGCTGGTGCGGGTAGTAGCTCTCGAACCCCGCCAGGCCCACGCGCCGCATCCACTCGACGGCCTTGGACCGCGCCTCGGCGGCGGGCCGGCCGCGGATCGTGAGGGGCAGCGCCACGTTCTGCAGCGCCGTCTTCCACGGCAGGAGGGCATCGCGCTGGAAGAGATAGCCGATGTCCGGCGGCACGCCGCCCACGACGGGCCGGCTGCCGAGCAGGACGCGCCCCTCGCTGAGCGGCACGAGGCCGGCGATCATCCCGAGCAGCGTGGTCTTGCCGCACCCCGAGGGACCGACCAGGCTGACGAAGCGTCCGGGCGCCACGGTGAAGCTGACGTCGCGCACCGCGGTGAAGGCGCCGCTGGGTGTGTCGAAGGTCCTCGTCGCGTGGTCCACGAGGATCAATCGACGTCTCAGCCCGTGGCGGGAGGCAGGTCGACGATGTCCTTGGTGTGCTCGCCGAGGGTCGGCGCGCGGCGGCGAACGGGCGGCCGCCGCCCGTCGAATGAGACGGGCAGGCTCATCAGGTCGAGGTCGAGCCCCGGGACGTGCTGCAGCAGCCCCATCGCCTCCGTCTGCGGCTCGGCGAGCATCTCGCGGAGGTCCTGGATCGGCGCGCACGGCACGCCCGCCTCCTCGAGGATGTCGATCCACTCGCCCTTGGTGCGCGTGGTGAGGACACGCTCCATCTCCATGACCAGCTCCTCGCGATTCGCGCGGCGCTGGGCATTCTTGGCGAAGCGCGCGTCGGTCGCCCACTCGGGATGGCCGAGGGCGGCCACGAGCTTGGCGAAGAGGCGATCGTTGCCGGCGGCGATGATCACGGTCCCGTTCTTCGTCTGGAAGCCCTGGAAGGGCACGAGGCGCCGGGAGCCGGTCCTCTCGCGCGACGGCAGGTCACCTGTGAACTTGAAGCCCGCGATGTGCCCGGTGAGCCATCCCAGCGCCGTCTCGAAGAGCGAGGCGTCGACCACGCCGCCGCGGCCGGTGCGCGCGCGCCGGTGAAGCGCGGCGATCACGCCCATGGCCGCCCACATGCCCGTGCCCATGTCGAGCACGGGCGCCCCGAACCGCGACGGCGGATCTTCCTCGCCGCCGTTCACGCTGAAGAGCCCCGCGAACGCCTGCACCATCGGCTCGTAGCCCGGCCGCAGCCGGCGCGGCCCGCCGTTTCCAAAAGCCCACAGGGAGCAGAAGACCAGCCGCGGATTGAGCTCGAGCAGCACGTCGGCTCCGAGCCCCAGCTCCTCGATGACGCCCGGGCGGAGGTTCTGCACGAGCACATCGGCGCCGGTGAGGTACTCCTTGAGCCATGCGATGGCGCGCGGATCTTTCAGGTCGAGAACGATCGAGCGCTTGTTCATGTTGACGGCGTGAAAGGTCGGGCCCGCGCCGAGGGTGAAGGGGGGACCCCAGCCGCGCGCCTCGTCGCCTTCCGGACGCTCGACCTTGACGACGTCGGCGCCCATGTGGGCGAGGATCTCGCCGGCAAACGGGCCGGCGAGGGCCTGCGCGACCTCGACGACCTTGATGCCCTCGAGCGGCAACGGCGGGCTGGTGGTCTCGCTCATGGCTACGCCTTCCCGAATGCTCCCTCCTGATCGAGCTTCATGAGCGCCTGCGCGCCGCTACTGAACGTCGGCCCCCCGCCCGGGACCGCGGCGGACTGGATCGCCTCGAGCAGCTCCCGCTTGGTCGCGCCGTGCTCGATGGCCCGGCGCATGTGGGCCACGACCCCTTCCTGCCGGCCGCGGAAGGCGAGGATCCCGATGATGACCATCTCGCGGTGCTTGACCGAGAGCTCCTTGCCTTCCCCGATGGACAGGTCGCTCAGGGGCTGCCGGGCCCTGAAGTACTCGGGATCCTCTTGCGCGACCCAGTCCCAGAAGGGGTAGCCATAGGGGCTTCCGGACTTCTTCGGCTTGCTGGTAGCCACCGCGGCTCTCGGGGCTTTTGCCGGCGGACGACGTGCGCTCATCGTTGTCTCCTCCTTGGGTGGCAATTCATGAGCGGATCGCTCCTATCGTACGCCCCCTCACCCTGCCCTCTCCCCGCGACGGGGAGAGGGATGAGCTTCCTTCAGGTCCCTCTCCCCCAATGGGGGGAGGGCCGCAGTTCGAGCTGAGACGCTCGCTTCGAGCGACGAGGCGAGGGCTGAGTGGGTGAGGGGGAAGGCTTGTTCGCGCATAGGCCAGGCTAGGGTTTGAGCACCCGGACGGGGGCGCCGCGAAGAAACGCCTGGACGTCCTCCAGCGCCTGTTCGTAGAAGATGCGGTAGGTCTCCTCGGTGACATAGCCCAGGTGCGGTGTGATCACCGTGCTGGGCAGCTCGCGAAACGGATGGTCGAGCGGCAGCGGCTCCTCGTCGAACACGTCGAGCCCCGCCCCGGCGATGGTCCCCTCGCGCAGCGCCCGGATAAGCGCGGCCTCGTCCACGATGGGGCCGCGCGAGGTGTTGACGAGGTAGGCGCTCCGCTTCATCGAGCCGAGCTCGCGCGCGCCGATGAGCCCGCGCGAGCGCTCCCCGAGCACGAGGTGGATGGAGACGAAGTCGGAGCGCGCCAGCAGCTCGTCCTTGGGCACGAGCGCGGCGCCCACCTCGGCGGCGCGCTCGGCCGTGAGGTTCGGGCTCCACGCCAGCACCTCCATCTCGCAGGCGCGTCCCATCTTCGCCACGCGAGAGCCGAGGGTGCCAAGACCCAGCACGCCGAGCGTCTTGCCGTTGAGGCCGAGGCCGAGGCTGGTCTGCCAGCGCCCCTCGCGCGTCGCGCGATCCTCGGCGGGAATGCGCCGGGCCAGCGAGAGAATCAGCCCGAAGGCGAGCTCGGCCGTCGGGTACGGCAGCCCCGAGGTGCCGCAAACGGTCACGCCGCGGTCGGCGGACGCCTTCATGTCGATGGAGGCATTGCGCATGCCCGCGGTGATGAGGAGCTTGAGCTTGGGCAGGCGCTCCAGCAGCGCGCGAGTGAACGGCGTCCGCTCGCGCATGGCCATGACGATGTCGAAATCCCCCAGCCGCGCCGCCAGCTTGTCCTGGTCGGCGATGTGGTCCGGGAACGCCACCACTTCGGTGCCCGCGGGCAGGCCCTTCCAGTCCGCCATGCGCATCGCCACGTTCTGGTAGTCGTCGAGCAGTGCCACGCGCGCCATCGTCACTCCTCTCCGGAGCGGATCAGCATCACCGCGGGTCGTCGCCGAAGCGGTACTCGAGGGTCATCTCGTCGAGCTTCGCCTTGAGTCCGCCATCGAGCGCCTTGCCTTCCGCGGCCAGCACGTCGTCGAGCTGCTCGGGCCGGCTCGCGCCGATGATGGGCGACGTGATGGCCGGGTGCGCGAGCACCCAGGCGATGGCCATCTGCGCCATGGACATGCCGGCCGCGGCGGCCAGGGGCCGCAGCTCCTCCACCGTGGCGAACTCCCGCTCGCGCCAGTAGCGCTCCTGGTAGCGTCCAGCCGCCGTGCAACCTGCTCTTCCGCCAGATCGAGCGTGAGCTGCTGCCGCTCTGCGAGGCCGAGGGGCTGGGCGTGATTCCCTACAATCCGCTGGCCGGGGGCTTTCTCTCGGGCAAGCACCGGCGCGAGGCGGGGCCGACGGCGGGCACGCGCTTCACGCTGGGCACGGCGGCTGGACGGAGTCGAAGCGCGCGAGCCCCATCACTTCGCTGCGCCCCAGCGACCGCGCCACCTGCCAGGCGTGATAGTTCGAGCAGCCGACGTAGCGCGCCTTGCCCTGCCGCACCACGTCGTCGAAGGCGCGCAGGGTCTCGTCCATCGGCGTCTCGGGATCGGGATGATGGACCTGGTAGAGATCGA
>QHSC01000267.1 GCA_003220345.1 Candidatus Rokuibacteriota bacterium
CGGCCCCTCGATCGTAGGCGAAGTACCGGCCGGGCGCGACGTCCTGCTCGTAGTAGAGGAGCCAGCGCCGATTGTCGGCCGACACGCTCGTGATGGTGAGGTCTCCCGGCGAGACCTTGGCGAGATACGCGCGATCTTTCCCATAGGCCCGATCGAGCATCTGCCAGCGCTTGCGCGCAAAGACGGCCGCCGCGGCGAAGGGCCGATAGTTCCGCGGCTCGAGCATCACCTCCACGAGATCTGCCTTGGGATCCTCGGCCAGGATCCGCTTGGCGCCCGTCCTTAGATCCTCGCCGACGAGAACCGCCTTGTCTCGGCCGCGCGAGTCGAGCCAGTAGAGCTCGGCGCCGTCGTCGCTGAATTCGATGGCGCGCGTGGTCAGGGCATCCGCCATGTCGATCCGGGTGAAGAGCTCCCAGTCGCCGCCGGCGCCGCGCTGCAGATACTCGGTGTCGCCGGCATCGGTCTGGCGGACGCCGAAGCGGACGCGGAACTGGGGATCGGTGAAGACCCACGCGAACCGATCATTGGCCAGGAGCAGGGTGCTGGCGCCGGTCGCGACGTTGACGCGGAAGATGTCAGAGAAACGCTGGTCTCGCTGATTGTGGGCGATCAGGAGCTCATCGGGGAAGTGGCGTGACGTCTGCTGGATGTACGACTTGACGCCGGGACCCGGCGTGAGGGCGAGGATATCGCCCGTGTCCACATCGACGCGATGGGCCTGCCAGTTCTCGTCTCCACCCTGATCTCGAAAGAACGCCACGTGGCGATTGTTGTAGAGCCACACGATCCAGGGGCCCAGGTCGCGGTCGGTCACCCTGGTGAGCGGACGCGCCTTCGAGAGATTGTCGATCTCGCCGACCCATAAGTTCAGCACCCCGTCTATCGGCGCCATGAAGGCGATCCGGCGCCCATCCGGGCTGATACGGACGGTCGACCGGTCGGCACCGGCGAAGAGGAGCTTGCGCGGAATCAACGGCGTGCTGTCGGCGGCCTGCGCTCTGCGAATCGCGCCGTGGCCCAGGAGCATTCCCGCGCCCGTCGCAGCAGTGAGCAAGAGCTCGCGACGGGTGAGATCCTGGCGATTCATCGACGCGGCCTCCCATGAGCTCGTGTGGCGGTTACCGGCTCCCCATTCTCGCGCATCCCCTCCGGCAGGGCTCGACGAATGTGACTATACTGACGCCATGTTCCATCCTGTCGTCGACGCCTGGTTCAGGCGTCGCTTCACCGACCCCACGCCGGTCCAGGCCATGGGGTGGCCCGCCATCGCCGAGGGCCGAGACGTGCTGCTGGCCGCGCCCACCGGCTCGGGGAAGACCCTGGCCGCCTTCCTCTACTGCCTCGACGCGCTGGTTCGCGAGTCGATGGAGGGCACGCTCGAAGATCGCACGGAGATCGTGTACGTCTCTCCGCTCAAGGCCCTCTCGAACGACATCCGCCGCAATCTCGAGGAGCCGCTCGGCGAGCTGGCCGCGGTGGCGGCGGACCTGGGGATGCGCCCGCCGGTCATCCGTACCGCGGTGAGGACGGGGGACACCACCGCCACGGAGCGCCGCCAGGGCGCCAAGCGGCCGCCGCACGTGCTCGTGACCACCCCGGAGTCCTTCTACATCCTGCTCACCTCCGAGTCCGGCCGCCGAAGCCTGGCCGCCACCCGCACGGTGATCGTGGACGAGATCCACGCGGTGGCGGGCGACAAGCGCGGCGCGCACCTGGCTCTCTCCCTCGAGCGGCTCGAGCACCTCGTCGCCTCGAGCGGCCTGCCCCGCCCCCAGCGCATCGGGCTCTCGGCCACCATCCGTCCGATCGAGACGGCGGCGCGCCTCCTCGTGGGCACGGCGCGTCCCCTCCCCGCCCTCGTGGACGTGGGCCAGCGGCGCCACCTCGACCTCGCCGTGGAAGTGCTGCGCGACGAGCTGGGGGCGGTGTGCACCCACGAGCAGTGGGGCGAGATCTACGATCGCGTGGCCGAGCTGGCCCGCGCGCACCGCTCCACCCTCGTCTTCGTGAACACGCGACGGCTCGTCGAGCGCGTGACCCTGCACCTCGCCGAGCGCCTGGGACAGGACAGCGTGGCCGCCCATCACAGCAGCCTGAGCCGCCAGCGCCGCTTCGCGGCCGAGCAGCGGCTCAAGTCCGGCGAGCTCTCCGTGGTGGTGGCGACCGCCTCCCTCGAGCTGGGCATCGACGTGGGCGCGGTGGATCTCACCTGCCTGCTCGGCTCGCCGCGCTCCATCGCCACGGGCCTCCAGCGCATCGGCCGCTCGGGCCATGCCCTGGGCGCCACGCCCAAGGGCCGCATCTTCCCGCTCACCCGCGACCAGCTCGTCGAGTGCGCGGCCCTCGTGCGCGCCGCGCGGCGGGGCGAGATCGACCGCATCAGTCTGCGGCGCGCGCCCCTCGACGTGCTCGCCCAGCAGATCGTGGCCGCCTGCGCCGCCGAGGAGTGGGAGGAAGACCGGCTCTACGCCCTCTGCCGGGGGGCGGCGCCTTATGCCGAGCTGGACCGCGCCGACTTCGACGCGGTGGTCGACATGCTCGCGGAAGGCATCGCCACGCGGCGCGGGCGCGCGGGCACGCGGCTCCATCGCGACGCGGTCGGCCGCACGCTCAAGGGCCGCCGGGGCGCGCGCCTCGCCGCCCTGACCTCGGGCGGCGCCATCCCCGACAACGCCAACTACGATGTCATCCTCGAGCCGGACGAGACCCTCATCGGCTCGGTGGACGAGGACTTCGCCGTCGAGTCGCTCGCCGGCGACGTCATCCTGCTCGGCAACAACTCGTGGCGCATCCGGCGCGTGGAGAGCGGGAAGGTGCGCGTGGAGGACGCGGGCGGGGCTGCGCCGTCCATCCCCTTCTGGCTGGGCGAGGGACCGGCGCGCACCGCCGAGCTCTCGGCCGAGGTGGCGGCGGTGCGCGAGGAAGTCGAGAAGCGGCTCGGAGATCCGCCGGCCGCCGCGCGCTGGCTCGTGGACGAGTGTGGGCTGGACGAGAGCGGCGCCGCTCTCGCGCGTGACTACATCGCGGCGGGCCGGGGAGCGCTGGGCGCGGTGCCGACGCTCGAGACCATCGTCGCCGAGCGCTTCTTCGACGAGGCGGGCGGCCAGCAGCTCGTCATCCACGCGCCGTTCGGGGGCCGGATCAATCGCGCCTGGGGCATGGCCCTGCGCAAGCGCATCTGCCAGAGCTTCGACTTCGAGCTGCAGGCGGCGGCCACCGACGACGGCGTCCTGCTCTCCCTCGGCCCCCAGCACAGCTTCCCCCTCGAGAGCGTGTTCGAGATGGTGCATCCCTCGAGCGTCGAGCGGCTGCTCGCCGACGCGGCGCTCCAGGCGCCCATGTTCGCCACGCGCTGGCGCTGGGACGCCAGCCGCGCGCTCGCGCTTCTCCGCTGGCAAGGCGGGCGCCGCGTGCCGCCGTTTCTCCAGCGCATGCGCGCGGAGGACCTGCTCGCCTCCGTGTTCCCCGCCCAGCTCGGCTGCCAGGACAACGCCGTCGGGCCCGTCGAGATCCCCGACCACCCGCTCGTCAAGGAGACCCTGCGCGACTGCCTCACGGAGGCGATGGACGCCCAGGGGCTCAAGCGCTGTCTCGAGGCCCTCTTCAGCGGCAAGATCCGTCGCGTCGCCCGCGAGACACCCGAGCCGTCGGTGTTCGCGCACGAGATCCTGAACGCCAACCCGTATGCGTATCTGGACGACGCGCCGCTGGAGGAGCGCCGGGCCCGCGCGGTCACCCTCCGGCGCGGTCTTCCCGCGGAGCTGGCGGACGACGTGGGGCGCCTCGATCCCGAGGCCATCGCCGCCGTCGTCGAGGAGGCGCGGCCCGATCTCCGCAACGCCGACGAGCTCCACGATCTCCTGCTGGACCTGGGCGCGCTCCCCGAGGACCTTGCCGAGGACCAGGCCGCGAGCTGGACGGGCTGGCTCGACGAGCTGATCGCCGCCAGGCGCGCCGCTCGGCTCGAGACGGGAGCGCGGACCTTCTGGGTCGCCGCCGAGCGCCGCTCGCTCGCCCTCGCGATCTGGCCGGAGGGCCGTCTCGAGCCCGACGTGATCGAGCCCCCTGCGCGCCGGGCGCCCGTGTGGTCCGATCGCGACGGCGCCCTCGTCGAGATGATCCGCGCCCGGCTCGGCCTCCTCGGGCCGGTGACGGCCGCCGCGCTCGCCGCGCCTCTCGGCCTGACCGTAGGTGATGTCAACTCTGCCGTCGCCCAGATCGAGGCCGAAGGCGGTGTGCTCCGGGGGCGCTTCTCCCCCGATCTGGCCTCCGACGCGATCGAATGGTGCGACCGGCGACTCCTGGCACGCATCCATCGGCGCACGCTCGACCGGCTGAGGCGGGAGATCGAGCCGGTGAGCGCGGCCGATCTCATGCGCTTCCTCTTCGCCTGGCAGCACGTGAAGCCCGGCCTGCAGCTCCACGGCCGAGAGGGTCTCGCGCGCGTCATCGAGCAGCTCGAGGGCTTCGAGGTGGCCGCGGCAGGCTGGGAGCGGGAAGTCCTTCCCGCGCGCGTGGGGCGGTACGAGCCGGCCTGGCTCGACGAGCTCTGCCTGTCGGGCGAGGTCGCCTGGGGCCGTCTCGAGCGTCACGAGAGCACGCGCCACGCTGGCCGCCGGCTCTCGGGGACGGTGCCCATCACCCTCCTCCGCCGCCAGAACCTCGGCTGGCTCCTCGAGCCGCGCCAGGGCGAAGACGAGGCGGGGCTGTCGGCGCCCGCGCGCGACGTGCTCTCCCAGCTCCGGGCGGGGGGCGCGTCGTTCACCGACGAGATCGCCGCGCGGGTCCGCCGGCTGCGCATCGAGGTGGAGGAAGCCCTCTGCGAGCTGGTCTCGGCCGGGCTCGTGACCGGCGACGGCTTTGCCGGCCTCCGCAGCCTCATGCACTCCGAGAAGCGAAAACGCCCGCGGGCCGGGAGAGCGCGCTCGTTGCGCGCGCCCATCGGCACGGGACGCTGGGCCCTCCTCGAGGCGCCGCCATCCTTACCGACCGACGATGTGCTGGAAGCGCGCGCCCGCCAGTACGTGAGGCGCTACGGCATCGTCTTCCGCGAGATCCTGCAGCGCGAGCCCGGAGCCCCCGCCTGGCGTGATCTCCTGCGCGTGTACCGACGACTGGAGATGCGCGGCGAGCTGCGAGGCGGGCGCATGGTGGGCGCCTTCGTCGGGGAGCAGTTCGCCGCGCCTGAAGCGCTGGAGGCGCTGCGCGCCGTCCGGCGCGAGGCGGCCAGCGGCCAGGCCATACGCCTCTCCGCCTGCGATCCGCTCAACCTCACGGGGATCATCACCCCGGGCGCGCGTGTGCCTGCCATGCTGGGTCAGTGGGTCTCCTACCGCGACGGCGTTCCCGCGGCTGCGGAGGGACGCGAGGCCAGGCTCTCCGAATCCAGCACCGCCAAAGCCTAGCTCGCCACCTTCGCCTTCGGTTGAGGCTGGCGCGACGCGTTAGCCCAGTACCCAGCATGATAATTCGGCGCTGTGTAACGAATCCGCATTGTTACAATCCTCGCGAGGGCTGTTGCAGTCGTCGGTTGCCTTCCTCGTGGCTGATCTGAGCCACAGAATCAAGCCTCAGGGTCAATCGAGGTCAGTAGGCTCGCCAGAGCCAAGGCGGAGGTGTGAAGCGGCTCGCCCTTCTCTCGCTTGCTGTCATCAATCTGGTCGGCTGCGGCGACGGCGGGAGGCCGCAGGTCACGCTTCGCACCGGAGTCCTTCAGGCACAGGACTACCTCCCTTACTTCGTCATGCAAGACCAGGGATTCGACAAGCGAAACGGACTGCGCTTCGTGGAGCAGACCTTCCAGGGAGGCGCCGCCGTCCTCGCCGGCCTCGCCGATGGATCGCTGGACGCGGGCCCCACCGCCGGATCGGTTCCCGTTCTCACCGCCGCCGAGCAAGGGTGGATCCCGGACAGGATCGTGGTGGTGGCGGCCAATTGCTTTGCCGACCTGGAACATCCGGGGGTCGGGCTCCTCGTCGCGTCCCACATCCGTGACTGGAAGGACCTTCGCGGACAGAAGATCGCGATCAACGCTCGCAACAGCATCTCCACCGCGGCGGTCGACGGGCGCTTGAAGCAGGAAGGGGTCGAGGACTACGCGCTCGTGGAGATTTCGTTCCCCAACATGGGGCTGGCCATGGCCGGGGGCAATGTCGCGGGCGCCGGCATGAACGAGCCCTACCTGACCCAATCCCTGCTGCGGCGAGACGGCCGACTGCTCGCCTGGGTGGTGGGGGGACCGCCATTCGAGCGAATGGAGTTTTCCCTCATCGTGTTCGGCGCGGCCTTCTACCGAAGCAATCCGCAGGGCGTCAAGGCCTACCTCCGGGCCCATCTCGCGGCGGTTCGATGGATCAATGACCATCCGCGGGAAGCCCGGGCCCTGCTGGCCCGGCGGCTGAGTCTCGGCCGGGAGGTCGCGGAGCGCATCAACCTTCTCCACTGGCCACGGGACGCGAGAAACGCGCCCGAGCTCCTCGATCAGATGCAGCAGGTCCTCGTGAAGGCGCGTGTCCTGAAAACGCCGATCCCCGCCCGCCGCCTCTACGACGAGACCCTCCTGACCGAGGTCCTCGGGGAGAAGGGGTAGATGCTGCGCGCGAGACTCACCCTCAAGCTTCCCGTGCTCGTGGTCGAGCTGGTGGAGCGCCGGGAAGTGTACGCGAGCGCCATCGACTTCTACATCGGCGGGGCGCGCGGCCTCATCGGCGTGACCGCGGATCGACCGGCCATGAAGGAGTTCGCCCGCCACTGGCTGACCCCCTCCGCGGCGCCGGTGGACCCCGCCGCCATCGAGGGATTCCGGCGCGCCCTCGCGGCGACGGTGCTACAGCATGCCGATGCGTTCGAATACTTGATGCTCCTCAAGCCTGACGGAACCGTCTACGTCCTGGAACCCAGGCGGCTGGAGCGCGAGCTTTCCCACCGCAACCTCGCCTTCTCGGCGTGGTACAAGGACGCGCTCGCCGCCCCCGATACCGTGGTCAGCGACCTGCACATCTCCCCCGCCACTCAGCGCCCGACGGTGGTGGTGGCGGCCCCCGTGCGAGGCACGGACGGCGTGATCATCGGCGTGTGGGCGGGCGGCCTTCAGCTCGCCAGGCTCTCGAAGCTCGGATCCGTGGAGTCGAGCTCCCGCGAGTCCAGAGCGTACGGCTACGTTGCGGATCGGCACGGACTCATCCTGGCGCATCAGAGCAACCCGAACTACGTGGAGCAACAGACCGACTTCAGCTCGGTGCCGTCCGTCCAGCGCGCGCTCAGCGGGAGCGCGGGAGGGGGGCAGTTCTCCAATCCCATCGACGGAGAGGTCAAGCTCGGCGCCTACCGTACGCTCACGGGTTCCGGGTGGGCCGTCGTGTACGCCATCCCGCTCGCCGTCGCCCTCGCGCCCGTCAACCTCCTGACCAAGGGAATCCTCCTCAGCACGGCGGCGCTCGCCACCCTGGTGGGACTCCTGGCCTTCGTCATGGCCAGACGCATCACGGGCCCGATCCAGCAATTGACGGCGGCGGCCCGGACCATCGGGACGGGAGACGTTGCACAGCGCATCGACGTGCGGACGGGCGACGAGGTGCAGACCCTCGGCGAGGAGTTCAACCGCATGGCCGCGGCCCTCGGCGAGAAGGAAACGCAGCTCATTCGGCGCGCCGAGGAGCTGCAGACGGCCAACCGGGAGCTCGAGGCCTTCTCCTACTCCGTCTCGCACGATCTCCGGGCGCCCCTTCGCGCCATGGACGGCTTCACGCGGATCCTTCTCGCCGAGGAAGCGGGGACGCTCTCGCCCGAGGGAATCCGCTATCTCGGCCTCGTGCGCGAGAACGCCGGCTACATGGGGCACCTCGTGGACGGCCTCCTCACGTTTTCTCGGCTGGGGCGGCAGGCGGTGTCCCGGCAGGCCGTGTCGATCGACGAGGTGGTCGGCCTGGCCCTCGATGAGCTCCACGCGGAGCAGGAGAGGCGGCACGTCGAGGTGGTCAAGGGCGACCTGCCCCCCTGCGAGGGCGATCCGAGACTGCTCCGCCAGGTGTGGGTCAACCTGCTCTCGAACGCCTTCAAGTTCACCCGGAACCGCGAGGAGGCACGCATCGAGCTCGGCTGCGAGATGGCGGACGGCGTGCCCGTCTACTTCGTGAAGGACAACGGGATCGGCTTCGACATGCGGTACGTGGACAAGCTCTTCGGAGTGTTCCAGCGGCTGCACCGCCAGGAGGACTACGAGGGCACGGGCGTGGGGCTGGCCATCGTCCAGCGCATCGTCCATCGTCACGGTGGCCGTGTGTGGGCCGAAGGCAAAGAGGGACAGGGCGCGGCATTCTACTTCACACTCCCCGGAGGCGGCGTATGACCGACAAGATCGTCGAGATCCTTCTCGTCGAGGACAATCCCCACGACATCGAGCTGACCCTCCACGCCTTCCGCAAGCACAACCTGACGAACCGGATCCACGTCGTGCGTGACGGCGCGGAGGCTCTGGACTACGTCTTCTGCAGCGGCGCCTACGCCAGCCGCAAGAAGGACGATGGGCCGAAGGTGATCCTCCTGGACCTCAAGCTGCCCAAGGTCGACGGGCTCGAGGTCCTCCGGCGCATCAAGGCGGACCCGACGACCAGCATGATCCCCGTGGTCGTGATGACCTCCTCGCGCGAGGAGCGTGACCTCATCGAGAGCTACCGCCTGGGCGTCAACAGCTATATCGTGAAGCCCGTGGACTTCCAGCAGTTCAGCGACGCCGTGCAGCAGGTGGGGCTCTACTGGGTGCTCCTCAACCAGCCTCCCGCGGCTCCGGCCCGCTGAAGCGAAAGCTCCGGTGACCACCCCGCTCAAGGCGCTGATCCTGGAAGATCTCCAGGCTGATGCCGAGCTCATGCTCCACGAGCTCCGGAGGGCGGGATTCGACCCGAACTGGAAGCGGGTCCAGAGCGAGGGCGAGTTTCTCGCCAATCTGGCTCCGGACGTCGACGTCATCCTGGCCGACTACCATCTGCCCATGTTCGACGCCACCCGCGCCCTGGAGCTCCTACAGCAGCGCGCGCTGGATATCCCGTTCATCGTCGTCTCCGGCACCATCACCGAGGAGTCGGCGGTTGAATGCATGAAGCGGGGCGCCTCCGACTATCTCCTGAAGGACCGCCTCGCGCGGCTGGGCCCCGCCGTCATCCGCGCCCTCGAAGACCGGCGCGTGCGGGAGGGGAAGCAGCAGGTCGAGGAGCGGTATCGCTGGGTGAGCGAGAACATCATGGACGCGGTCTTCCTGCTCGATCTCGAGGGCCACGTGGTCTTCACGAATCGCCGCGGGGAAGAGCTGACGGGCTATCCGGAGGCGGAGCAGCGCGGCCGCCCCATCTGGTCCCTCCTGGTTCCCGAGGGCGCCGCCGAGGCCCAGCGCCGCTTGCAGGCCGTGCGTTCAGGTCAGGAGGTGGATCCGTCCTTCGAGACCGAGGTCGTCCGGCGCGATGGGGTCAGGGTCTCCGTCGAGTCCAACGTGACGAGCGTCTTCAAGGATGGCCAGCTCGTGGGCCGGCTCGCCGTGGTGCGCGACATCTCGACCCGTCGGCGGGCCGAGACCGCCCTCCGCGACACGAGCCAGAGGCTCCAGACCCTCATCGACGCCGCGCCCGTGGCCATCATCGCCATGGACGAGGCCTGGCGCGTCGTGCTGTGGAACAAGAGCGCCACGCGCATGCTCGGCTGGAACGAGCACGAGGTGCTCGGGCAGGCGGTGCCCACCATTCCCGATCACAAGCGCGCCGAGTTCGACGCCGCGGTCGCCCAGAACCGCCGGGGCGTCGCCACGCTCTACGAGACGCAGCGGCGGCGAAAGGATGGCACCCTCATCGACGTCATCTCCTCCACCGCTCCCCTCGTCGACGCGCGGGGACGGGTCACGGGCTCGATGGGGGTCCTCGTCGATCTCGCGGAGCAGAAACAGCTCGAGGAGCAGCTCCGGCAATCGCAGAAGATGGAGGCGGTGGGCCAGCTCGCGGGCGGCATCGCCCACGACTTCAACAACCTCCTGACGGTGATCGGCGGACGCACCTACCTGCTTCTCACCACCTTGCCCGAGAAGCACCCCGCGCGGCCCAACGTCGAGCTGATCCAGGAGACCGCGGAGCGGGCGGCCGTGCTCACGCGCCAGCTCCTGGCTTTCAGCCGAAAACAGATCCTGGCCCTCCAGGTGCTCGATCTCAACACCATCGTGGCGAGCATCGAGCGCATCCTGCGGCGCCTGATCGGCGAGCACATCCAGCTTGTCATCGAGCCCAGCGCCACCCCGGGATGGGTCAAGGTGGATCCAGGCCAGATGGAGCAGGTCATACTGAACCTGAGCGTCAACGCCCGCGATGCCATGCCCGAAGGCGGCCGCCTCACCATTCGAACGGCGCACGTTGGCGTCGCCGAGGCGGCGGCACGGACACATGCGGAGATCCAGGCGGGGCCGGCCGTTCTCCTGGAGGTTCGCGACACCGGTATCGGCATGACCGACGAGATCCGCACCAGGATCTTCGAGCCATTCTTCACCACCAAGCCCGCGGGTCACGGCACGGGGCTGGGGCTGGCCACGGTCTACGGCATCGTCAAGCAGAGCGGCGGCACCATCGAGGTCCTGAGCCAGCCCGGCCAGGGCAGCACCTTTCAGATCTACCTGCCGAGGGTGGAGGAGACCGAGGCGACCTCACCCACGGACGCGCCGGCCCCTCGCCACATCGGAGGCTCGGAGACCATCCTGCTCGTCGAAGACGCGGAGGATGTGCGGGACCTCGCGCGCGATATCCTCGGGCTCATGGGCTACAATCTGATGACCGCCAGCAATCCCGTGGAGGCGATTCAGGTCAGTCAGGACCACTCGGGCGTGATCCAGCTCCTGCTCACGGACGTGGTCATGCCGGGCATGAGCGGCCGCCAGCTCGCCGATCGTCTCGTCGCGGATCGGCCCGGGCTCAAGGTGCTGTTCATGTCGGGCTACACGGACAACGCCATCGTGCACCACGGAGTCCTGGACCCGGGCACCGCCTTCGTGCAGAAGCCGTTCACGCCGGACAGCCTCTCTCGGAAAGTCCGCGAGGTGCTCGACGCGTCCTGATCTCCTTTGCGCCCCGAGCAGTGGGCGCGATGATTCCCGACCGCTCACGCCGTTCTTCTTCCCCGGAACAGGAGAGTAGCCCATGGAGACGCTGGCAAGTCTGGCGCACGCCGTCACCGAATCGCTGGAGCTGTCCGAAGTTCTCGATCGCGTGGCCCATGCCGCCACCGAGCTCCTGCCTGACTCCTCCGCGCGCATCTGGGTGATGGAGGGCGAGCGGCTCGTCCTGCGCGCCGAGCACGGTCCCCACGGGGCCCCACAGTCGGGCTTCAAGGGCGCGCTGGCCGTGGGTGAGGGGCTCACGGGCCGGGTGGCGGCCACCGGCGAGATCTTGATCGTCGAGGACGTCGCCGACGATCCCGGCACGATCAACCGCGAGTGGATGCGCCAGCAGGGTTATGTCTCCTTCATCGGCATTCCCCTCTCGGTGCGCGGCCGGCTCCTGAGCGTCCTCGCGCTTCTCACGCGGCATCGCCATGATTTCGATGACGAGCAGGTGGCGCTCCTCACCGCCTTCGGCAGCCACGCCGCCATCGCGGTTGAGCACGCGCGGCTCTACAAGGAAGCCAAGGACACGCGGGACTTTCTCGAGGCCATGACCGAGAACTCCGCCGACGCCATCATCACCACGGACACCCACGGCCGCTTCACGTATTTCAGCTCGGGGGCCCAGGACATGTTCGGCTACCGGGCGCACGAGATCATGGGGCATCGCGTGGCCGACTACTACCGCGGGGGAATCGACGAAGCCCAGGCCGTCATGACGCAGCTTCGCGCCGAAGGCAAGATCCGCAATCGAGAGCTGGGCTTTCGGGCCAAGGACGGCCGCTGGGTGGAGACGAGCGCCTCCATCTCGCTCATGCAGGACCCGAACGGCCAGGTCCTGGGCTCCCTCGGCGTGGTGCGCGACATCACCGATCGGAAGAAGGCAGAGGCGGCACAGCGCGAGGCCGAGGAGCTGCGGACGATCACCACCCTGGCCACCACCACGGCCCACGAGATCAACAACCCCCTCCTCGTGGTCAAGGGCCGTCTCGAGATGCTGGGCCCGCGGCTGCCCGAGGACTCCACCGAGCGCAAGTGGATCGAGCAATCGCTGATCGCCTGCGCGCGCATCCAGGAGATGGTGGCGCGCATGCAGCGGATCGCCCGCGTGCAGTACCTCGAAGGGGAGAGCCGATCCCTGCCCCGCCTCTTCGACCTTCGCAAGGCGAGCGACACGGAAGAATCTCCGGGCACGCCTCCGCCCCCCGCCTCGCCCAAGTCCCGATAGGCACGGACGCCAGGCTGTGCCGGGCCCGCGACCATCGAAGAGGGGCGGCGCGAACACGGGAGGCAAGCAGAGCGCGGGAATACTCCTCTACCGACGCCGGGCCGAGGGACGGGAGGTCTTGCTGGTCCATCCCGGCGGCCCTTTCTGGCAGAAGAAGGATCTCGGCGCCTGGTCCATCCCCAAGGGCGAGTTTGCCCCGGGCGAGGATCCGCTCGCCGCCGCGCAGCGCGAGCTCCACGAAGAGACCGGCCTGGAGCTTCCCGGTCCCTTCACGCCCCTGTCACCCGTCAGGCAGCCGGGCGGCAAGATGGTCCACGCCTGGGCCGTCGAGGGCGACTTCGACCCCCGCGCGCTCCGGAGCAATACCTTCACGCTGGAGTGGCCGCCCCGCTCCGGCCGTCACCAGGAATTCCCCGAAGTCGACCGCGCTGCCTGGTTCGACCTCGACGAAGCCACGCGCCGCATCAACCGCGGCCAGGCCCCCCTCCTCGCCGAGCTAGAGCAGCTACCGCGCTGAGGCTTGCCCCTCAGGACGCTAGCCGCCCGCGAAGATGCTTTTCTTGATGACGGCGTGGACGCCCCAGTTGCCGTCGACGACCTGCGTGATGCCGAAGTCGACCGCTACGGACATGAGCGACGTCGCTTCGTCTTCGCTCAGGCCCTTGGTGGTCATGAGGAAGTGGCGCATCTTCCGGAAGGCGTCGCGCATGGCCAGATCGACCGAGGACTTCTCGTAGATCTTGCTCTGCGCGTCGGCGCCCAGCTCGGCCAGATAGTTGGCGAAGCTGAAGCCGTGGAGGACCCACTCGTCCTGGGTCTCCAGCAGCGGATAGTTGAGCCCGGCCAGCGCGCTCCCCGCCAGCGAGTCGCGCTTGCGCAGGATGAGCTGGAAGGTGCCGGTGAGCGAGCACTCGATGGCCGTGCCGCAGAGCTCGGAGTCGCCCTGGCTGGCGTGGGAGTCGCCCGCGGACAGGAGCGCGCCGGGGACGGCGACGGGATAGTACATCGTGGCGCCCTTGCCGATCCGCCAGTTGTCGATGTTGCCTCCGACATAGCTCGGGGGAATCGAATCGACCATGTCGGCTTCGGAGGGTGCCAGCCCCAGCACGCCGAAGTGGGGGCGGATGGGAATGCGGACGTCCTTCAGGATGCCGTGGGTCTCCTGCACCGTGCGATGGTCCACGGGCACGCCCGGATAGTCTATGGTCTTGTGCACCACGCCGAAGGGATCCGTCTGCGGGGT
>QHSC01000268.1 GCA_003220345.1 Candidatus Rokuibacteriota bacterium
GCTCTGCTCGGCCAGGATGTTGAGGCACTGCACGAGGGGGAGGCCGGCGTCGATCATGGTGGAGAACTGGCGCGTGAAGATCGCCATCTCCTTGTCCTTGACCTTGCCCCCCGCCTTGCTCGGGCTCTTGCCCCCCGACCGCTCCTGGATCTTGGTGACGAGGATGGCGCGCTTGCGGAGCTCGCCCACCGCCGACGTGCGGTCCGGGGCCTCGATCTCGCCCGTCATGGTGCCGCCGGTGCCGCGTCCCGAATACGTGAAGACCGCCATGTCACGCCCTCCTGTCTAGCGCAGCGATTCGCACGGTCCTGATCACCGCTTGCCGAACGGGGAGGCGCTGCCGCTGCCCGTGAGCGTCGCCGCGGCGGGCATGCCGCCGGGGACGCTGCCGAGGAGCTGGGAGAGCTCTTCCGGCAGCATGCTGCGGTTGAGCGCCTCTTCGCGGGTGATCTTGCGCTTCTGCACGAGCTCGAGCAGGGACTGGTTCATCGTCTGCATGCCGAACTTCTGGCCGGCCTGCATCGACGAATAGATCTGGTGGATCTTCTCTTCGCGGATCAGGTTGCGGACGGCGGGCGTGGTGACCATGATCTCCAGCGACATCACGCGGCCGCGCCCGTCCGTGGTGGGGATGAGCTGCTGCGAGAGAACACCCTCGAGCACGAGGGAAAGCTGGGCCCGCACCTGGGACTGCTGGGTGGTGGGGAAGACGTCGATGACGCGGTTGATGGTCTGCGCGCAGGAGTTGGTGTGCAGGGTCCCCAGCGTCAGGTGGCCCGTCTCTGCGATGGTGAGGGCGGCCGAGATGGTCTCGAGGTCGCGCATCTCGCCCACGAGGACCACGTCGGGATCCTGGCGGAGGATGTACTTGAGCGCGTTCTTGAAGGAGTGCGTGTCCGAGAAGACCTCGCGCTGGTTCACCAGGCACTTCTTGTGGTGGTGGACGAACTCGATGGGATCCTCGATGGTCATGATGTGCTCGGTCCGCTCGTTGTTGATCTTGTCCACCATGGCGGCCAGGGTGGTGGACTTGCCCGAGCCCGTGGGCCCCGTGACGAGGATGAGTCCCTTGGGCCGGTCGGCGAGCTGCTCGACCACGGGGGGCAGCCCCAGCTCGTCGAAGGAGCGGATCTTGATGGGGATGACGCGGATGGCCGCGGCCACCGCGCCGCGCTGGCGGTAGACGTTGCAGCGGAAGCGGGCGAGACCCTGGATGCCGAAGGAAAGGTCGAGCTCGTTGTCCTCCTCGAACTTCTGCTTCTGCCCCTCGTTCAGCACGCTGTAGGCGAGCCGCTGGGTGTCCTGGGGCGTCAGGCGCTCGAACTGGGTCAGAGGAGTCAGCTTGCCGTGCAGCCGGATCTGGGGCGGAGTGCCCGTGGTGATGTGCAGGTCGGATGCCCCGCGTTCGATCATGATGGTCAAAAGATCGTGCATCGTGGCGGCCATGGCTACGCTATCTCCTTCGTTGGTGTCATGTACCGAGCGTCACGCGCAGCACTTCTTCGATCGTCATGCCGCCGTCGATCACCTTCTGCAGCGCGTTTTGCCGGAGCGTCCTCATGCCCTGACGCTGCGCGGCCTCGCCGATCTCGACGGCGGGAGCGTTCCGGATAATGAGATCACGAATGTCCTGATTGATGGGCATGACCTCGTAGATGGCCACGCGCCCCTTCATCCCCGTGAAGTTGCAGGTGGCGCAGCCCTTCCCCTTGTAGAAGCTGATCTTCCCGAGCCCTTGCGGGACATGCCCGTAGGGCACGAGGGTCTCCTCGTCGGCGTCATAGGGCTGCTTGCAGTCCTTACAGACCTTGCGGCCGAGCCGCTGGGCCAGGATGAGAGTGAGGGAGGAGGACACGAGGAAGGGGGGGATGCCCATGTCGAGGAGCCGGGCCACCGTCGACGGGCAGTCGTTGGTGTGTAGCGTGGTGAGCACGAGATGGCCCGTGAGAGCGGCGCGGATGCCGATCTGCGCCGTCTCCAGATCGCGCGTCTCGCCCACCAGGATGACGTCGGGGTCCTGGCGCAGGAAGGCGCGGAGCGCGCTGGCGAACGTGCGCCCGATCTCCTCGTTGATCTGGACCTGGTTGACGCCGCGCAGGTTGTACTCGACGGGGTCTTCGGCCGTCATGATGTTGATGTCGGGCGAGTTGATGGTGTGGATGGCCGAGTACAGCGTGGTCGTCTTGCCCGAGCCCGTGGGACCCGTGATCAGGATCATGCCGTAGGGGTTGTGGATGGCCTTGGTGAACTGCTCCAGGCTCCACGAGTCAAAGCCCAGCATGGTCAGGTCGAGCTGGAGCGAGTCCTTGTCGAGGATGCGCATGACGGTCTTCTCGCCGTAGATCGTGGGCAGCGTCGACACGCGAAAGTCGATCTCGCGCTGGTTGAAGCGCAGCTTGATGCGGCCGTCCTGGGGCAGGCGGCGCTCGGCGATGTCGAGGCTGGCCATGATCTTCACGCGCGAGGTGAGAGCGGCCTCCAGGCGCTTGGGCGGCGTCATGATCTCGTGCAGCACGCCGTCGACGCGGAAGCGGACGCGGAAGACCTTCTCGTATGGCTCGAGGTGGATGTCGGAGGCGCCGCGTCGGATGGCGTCCACGAGGATCATGTTGATGAGCCGGACCACCGGCGCCTCGTCGGCCGATTCCTTGAGCTCGAAGACGTCGACCTTGCTCGCCGCCGCCTCCTCGTCCCCCTCGACCAGCTCGACGTCCGCGGCCGCGCCCTCCATCTCCGACACGATGTCGGCGATGCCCCCGCCCTTGCTGTCATATGATCGATCGATGGCCTGCCGGATCGCCGCCTGCGAGGCCACCGCGGGGATCACCTGAAGGTTCGTCATGAAGCCCACATCGTCCAGGGCGAAGACGTTGGTGGGGTCGCCCATGGCGAGCGTCAGCGTATTGCCCTGGAGCTTGACGGGCAGGACCTCGTATTTGCGGGCGATCTGCTCCGGGACGAGCTTGAGGACGTCGGGGTCGATGTCCAGCTGGGAGAGCGTGATCGACTGGATCCCGTACTGGCGGGACAGGAAGGCGATCAGGTTCTCTTCGGTGACGAAGCTGAGCTTGACGAGGATGCTACCGAGCTTGTCGTTGGAGCCCTTCTGCTCCTGCAGGGCGCGCGCGAGCTGCTCGTTGTCGATCAATCCCTCGCGGACGAGGAGATCGCCGAGACGCCGGCTGACGGGCTGTGGCTGTCCGGGTTTGGGGTCGGCCATCGTGAAAAGTGCCGCGGGGTCTCCTAGTTGGCGCCGGCCAGACGCTTCAAGGCATCGCTGAACGCCTTGAAAGCCTCGTCCTGGTAGAGCACGAACGCCACCTTCTGCAGACTGGTCTTTCCCTGGCGCACGTGCTCGACGACGGTGGAGATCATGACGTCGGCCGAGCGCGCCGGCGGGACGCCGCCCACGCCCGAGCCGAGGGCCGGGAAGGCGATGGACGACATCTTGTGCTTCTCGGCGATGGCCAGCGACGAGCGCGTGGCCGCCATGACCTTGTCGACGTCGGCCTTGAGATCTTGCCCCATGGTCGCGGCATGGATGACATGCGTCGCGGGCAGGTTGCCGGCCACCGTGAGCACGGCTTCGCCCGGCTCGATGGGTCCCTGACGCACGGCTTCCTCCTCGATGACCGTCCCGCCTTTTCGCTTCATGGCCCCGGCCACTCCCGCTCCCATCCACAGCTCGGCGTTGGCGGCATTGACGACGGCATCGACCTCAGCCTCCGTGATATCGCCGCGGTCTATCGAGATTGTCGTGCTGCCGATCTTGACCTTCATGCCCGGTCTCCGCCCCCGCGAGAAGTCTCGCGAGCCTTGGCGGCCTCCCATGCGTGATCGAGTTCTTCCGCGGACACCTCGTCGAGCTTCCGGCCCTCGGCCGTCATGGTCGCCTCTACCTCCCTGAATCGCCGCGTAAACGTGTCCGACGCCTGCCTGAGGGCGTCCTCGGCGTCAATGTCCAGCAGCCGGGCAACATTGACGAGCGAGAAGAAGAGATCTCCGAGCTCGGCCCGGATCCGCGCGGTGTTTCCATCACTGATGGCCTCGTCGGCCTCCGCCACTTCCTCCCGGACCTTGGCCCATGCCTGCGTCCAGCTCGGCCAGTCGAACCCAACGCGCCCGGCCTTGACCTGCAATCGCTGGGCGCGCAAAAGCGCCGGAAGGTTCTGCGGCACGCCCTCCAGCGCCGAGCGGGGAGATCCATCCCCCTTGCCCTCGGCCCGCTTGATTCGCTCCCACTGGCCCAGGGCTTCCCGGACATCCGCCACCTCTGCCGTCCCAAAAACATGGGGGTGGCGATGGGTCATCTTGTCCAAAATCTTCTGCAAAACCTCTGCCATCGTGAACTCGCCCCGTTCTTGGGCTATCTGGCAGTGGAACACGACCTGGAAAAGGACGTCCCCGAGCTCCTCGCTAATGGGACCAGGCTTGCCCTCGTCGATGGCCTGGAGGGCCTCGTAGGCTTCCTCGATGAGATAGGGCTTGAGGGAGGCGTGGGTCTGTGCACGATCCCAGGGGCAGCCGCCCTCGCCCCTGAGGCGGCCCATGAGGGAGAGCAGGGCTTCGAAGAGAACCCCGGCGGAGTCAGCCATCAACGATCCCTGAATCGCGCAAGCATTATACACAAGGGGGGTCGGCTCCTTGAAGGTCTTCAGAGTGCGTGTTAGGCTTTCGCCGCTCTCCGCGAGGGCATCACATGGCTGACGAGCAACCTTTCCGTGTCACCGACCGCCGCCGCCGCGACGATGATGCTCCCGAGGCCCCGGCGCCCCCTGCACAACCTGATCCGGCGCCGCCGATTCAGGGGTCGCCCGCGCCCTCCCCCGGATCGCCACCCCCTCCCGACGCGCCTGCCGGAGGTCCCGACCTCCAGGGCCTTTTCATCATGCTCGCGTCCTCTGCCCTCGTGAACCTGGGCGAGGCGGCGGATCCCGCGACCGGCGAGCGGATCGTGGACCTCGAGCAGGCACGGGACGCCGTCGATCTCCTGGTGATGCTGCGCACCAAGACCGAGGGGAATCGCACGGCGCAGGAGAGCCATCTCCTGGAGGAGATCTTGTATGACCTCCAGGTGCGCTTCGTTCGCGCTGCCAAGGGTGCCCCCGGCCATTAGCGGGTCCTGATCACGATTCTGCGGTCCTCGATTTCGACATCTCTCACGGTGCCCGGGACCGACCAGCGGAAGAGCTTGGGGCTCGCCGGCCCCATCACGATACTGAAGGGCCAGGTGCCCACCGGCTGCCTTCCCAGGCTGAACTCCGAGACCACCACGCGCGCAGTCCCCGGGTTCTTTCCCGGGGCGCCTTGGTCCAGAGCGACGTAACCCCTCGCGCTGATCCACACCGGGCGAGCGAGCTGGGCCGCGGGGAGGTACGGGCGGATCTGGGCGAATGGCGGCCCCTGCAGGATGCTGCCGAGCTGTGTTCGTCCCCGCAGGGTGAACTGGCCCTGAGTCAGCCGGATCCCGAAGGGCTCGAAGCGCAAGTGACCCGTCTGGGCAAGGTACTGCGCGGCCAGGGCATTGGCTTCTCGCTCGGAAAGGAGCACGGGATCCTGACGCGTGGATTGGCCGGCATCGCGCTGAACGAGCTCGTAGAGCTTGGACTGGGCGCTGGAGGCATCCCCGCGGCTCCACTCAACGGCATCAAAGGGTGGAGCCTCGAAGATGTTCCCAGACAGGAACAGGAAGCCGCCGGCCACCGCGGCGAAGAAGATGATGCCTATGACGAGAAATAGGCAGCCGACACAGCCCATCTTCATAGGGTTAAGACCTTATCACCCAGCCTATTTTTTCAAGCCCTTACAAATTCTTTTGGGACTTACTTGACATCTAGATGCTCAGACGATATAAGTCATACAGACTTAGATTTGGGCCGGTTAGAGGCTGGCTCTCGACAAGGAGGAATCGGAAATGTCTGTAGTGAGATGGCGTACCCAGGGTCTGGAGCCGTGGTCGTCCGCTCGGGACATCGGCGAGGTGCAATCGGAGATGAACCGCCTTTTCGACGGCTTTTTCGGACGCCCCGCTCAATTGGGGGTGTCGGAGCGCGTATGGGCCCCCGTCGCCGACATGTACGAGACCAAGGACGAGCTGGTGATCAAGCTGGATCTGCCAGGAATGAATGAGAAGGATATCCAGGTCTCGATCACCGGGGAGCTTCTCTCCGTCAGGGGCCAGCGACTGGAGACCCAGGAGATCAAGCAGGAGTCCTACTTCAGGGCCGAGCGATGGGCCGGAAGGTTCGAGAGGATCTTCCAGCTTCCCATTCCCGTGCAGGCCGACAAGGTCCGCGCCACCTACCGGGAAGGCGTCCTTACGGTGACGCTCCCCAAGATCGAAGCGGTGAAGCCCAAGGATATCAAGATCGACGTGCAGTAACGCAGCTGGCCGGCGGCGGGGCGCCAGGCCCCGCCGCGTCGGCCGCTGACGAGCGACTTCACAGAGGAGACGGAAAACATGGCGAAGGTGATCGGCATTGACCTCGGAACGACGAACTCGGTGGTCGCGGTCGTGGAAGGCGGGGATCCCACGGTGATCGCCAATCAGGAGGGAAGCCGCCTGACTCCCTCGGTGGTGGCCTTCACAAAGGAAGGGGAGACGCTGGTGGGGCAGGTGGCGAAGCGCCAGGCCATCACCAACCCGGACCGGACCGTTCGTTCTAATCAAGGCTCAGAACGGCGATGTCCGCATCGAGGCCAGGGGCAAGGAGTATGCCCCGCCCGAGATCTCGGCCCTCGTCTTGAGAAAGCTCAAGGAGGCCGCCGAGGCCTACCTGGGCGAGAAGGTGACCCAGGCCGTCATCACCGTGCCCGCCTATTTCAACGATAGCCAGCGCCAGGCGACCAAGGACGCGGGGGCGATCGCGGGATTGGAAGTGCTCCGCATCGTCAATGAGCCGACGGCGGCTGCGCTGGCCTATGGACTGGACAAGAAGAAGGACGAGACGGTCGCCGTCTACGACCTGGGCGGCGGCACCTTCGACATCTCGATCCTCGAGATCGGCGAGGGCGTGGTCGAGGTCAAGGCGACCAACGGCGATACCCACCTGGGCGGCGATGACTTCGACCAGAAGGTCATGGACTGGATCGCCGAAGAGTTCAAGCGGGAAAACGGCATTGATCTGCGGAAGGACCGCATGGCCCTCCAGCGCCTGAAGGAGGCGGCGGAAAAGGCCAAGTGCGAGCTCTCGACCGTGGTGCAGACCGAGATCAACCTGCCGTTCATCACCGCGGACGCGACGGGGCCGAAGCATCTCGTGCTCACCCTCACTCGGGCCAAGCTCGAGTCGCTCGTGGCGGACCTCATCGAGCGCAGCCTGGCTCCGTGCCGCGAGGCCATGCGCCAGGCGGGGGTGACGGCCGGCGACCTCGACGAGGTCATCCTCGTGGGTGGCCAGACGCGCATGCCCAAAGTGCAGGAAGAGGTCAAGAAGCTCTTCGGCAAGGATCCGAACAAGACCGTCAACCCCGACGAGGTGGTGGCGGTGGGCGCGGCGGTGCAGGCCGCGGTGCTCACGGGCGAAGTCAAGGACTTGCTGCTCCTCGACGTGACGCCCCTGTCTCTCGGCATCGAGACGCTGGGTGGGGTCATGACCAGGCTCATCGAAGCCAACACCACGATCCCCACGAAGAAGACGGAGACCTTCACCACGGCCTCGGACAGCCAGCCCTCCGTGGAGGTGCATGTCCTCCAGGGCGAGCGGCCCATGGCCCGCGACAACCGCACGCTCGGGCGCTTCCATCTCGACGGCATCCCCGCCGCGCCGCGCGGGGTGCCCCAGGTCGAGGTGACCTTCGACATTGACGCGAACGGGATCCTGAACGTTTCGGCGCGCGACAAGGCCACGAGCAAGCAGCAGAACATCACCATCACGGCTTCGTCCGGCCTCACCAAGGACGAGATCGACAAGATGAAGAAGGAAGCCGAGGCCAACGCGGCCGAGGACGCGAAGAGCCGCGAGGTCATCGAGGCGAGGAACCAGTGCGACTCGCTCATCTACTCGACGGAGCGGACCCTGCGTGACTACGGCGACAAGGTGCCGGCCGAGGACAAGCAGGCGATCGAGGCGGCCATGACCGATGCCCGCGAGGCGCTCAAGGGCGACGATCTCGACCGCATCAAGCGGGCGCAGGAGGCGCTGACCAAGGCCTCGCACAAGCTCGCTGAAGTGATGTATCGCGAGACGCAGGCCTCCGGCCAGCCGGGCCCGCAAGGCGCGGGCCAGGCGGGCGCGCCCGGCCCCGGCGGCGCGCAGGCTCCCAAGAGCGACGTCGTGGATGCCGAGTTCGAAGACCTCGGCGACAAGGGCAAGAACTGAGGCGACATGTCTCGTGACTACTACGCGGTCCTCGAGATTGCCGTCGGCGCCACGCCCGCGCAGGTCAAGCGCGCGTATCAGCGCCTGGCCCGGCGGTACTCGCCGGACGTCAACTTGTGGGACCGCGATGCCCGGTCCCTGTTCGAGGAGATCGTCGAAGCGTATCGCGTGCTGAGTAATCCCGCCGCGCGGGGCGTCTACGATCGCCATGGCGGTCAAGGCCGCCCGCAGCCGCAGAAGGCCAACCCGAAGGGCGCCCCCGGTGGACGCCGGGGCGACGATGCCCACGTAGCCGTGGAGCTGTCGTTCGTCCAGGCGGCCGCCGGGGCATCCGTCGACGTGACCGTCGAGCGCCTCGCGTCCTGTGAATCATGTGGCGGCACGGGTGGCCGCGCCAACGCGCCCGCGTCTCGATGCGGGCACTGCGCGGGTGTCGGCACGGTCTGGCGACACGAGGGGATGCCGACCGCGGACCCCTGTCCCGCCTGCGGTGGCAGCGGCGAGCGGGTGAGCGAGCCGTGCCCCGATTGTCAGGGTCGCGGGCTGCACCCGGAGCGGGCGACGGTACCGGTGGCCATCCCCGCGGGCGTGGACTCGGGCGCCCAGATTCGCGTGGCGGGTCAAGGTCACGCGGGACCATGGGGTGGGCCACGCGGCGACCTCATCGTCATCGCCCGCGTGCACGAGGATCCAGAGTTCACGCGCAAGGGCGACAACCTCTACGTGGAGGCGCACATCACGGTCGCCGAGGCGGTATTGGGAGCGCGGGTGCCCGTCCGGACCCTCGAGGGCATGGCGGAGCTGGTGGTGCCGCCCGGCACGCAGAGCAGCCAGGTTCTCAGATTGCGCGGCCGCGGGCTCCCCCGGCTCACCGGGCCGGGACGGGGCGATCTCTTCGTCACCGCCCACGTCGAGATTCCCCGCGGCATCGACGCGCGGACCCAGGAGCTGTTCCGCGAGCTGGGGCGGCTCCTGCCACGCCAGGGAGTGCGGCCATGACGGACAAGGGCAAGCCTCTCTACATGATCGGTGTGGTCGCCGACATGCTGAAGGTCCACCCGCAGACCTTGCGCATGTACGAAAAGAAGGGGTTGATCCGTCCCTCTCGCTCGGAGGGGCGCACCCGGATGTACTCGGCCGACGACGTCGACGAGGTCGCCCGGATCATCCGGCTCGCCCGGGACCTCGGGGTGAATCTGGCGGGCATCGAGATCATCCTAAAGATGAGACGGCGGATGCTCGATATGCAGATCCAGATCGAGGACCTGACGCGGTACGTGCAGAGCGAGATGGGCGAGATCCGCGATCCGGCCGCTCGCGGCCGGAGCGAAGCCCTGGTCCGGGCCGCCTCGACCCAGCTGAAGCCCGTGGATGTCTTCTGAGCGGGCGGAAAGGACGCAGGCCATGACCGACAAGATGAAGACAGACGGCGGGCCGACGGACATGGCCGTGCCGGAGATCGTTTCGATCCTGCCCCTCCGCGACCTCGTCGTGTTCCCGCACGCGGTCGTGCCGCTGGCCGCCGGGCGCGAGTCCTCGCTGCGCTTGATCGAGGACGCCGTCCGCGCGGGCCACCCCATCGGCACCTTCGGTCAGCTTGACGCGACCATGGATGCTCCCACGGAAAACGACCTGCACCGGATCGGCACCTATACAACCATTCACAAGGTGATCAAGCAGCCCGATGGGCCTGTGCGCCTGGCCGTGCAGGGTCTTTCGCGTATTCGCCTCGTCGAGGTGGTCCAGACCCACCCCTTCATCAAGGCACGGGTCGAAGAGGTGCCGGAGATCATGCCGCCCGCCGGCGACGTCGAGAGTGAGGCTCTGGTGCGCAACGCCACGAACCTGTTCCGCAAGATCGTGGAGCTCTCGCCCCATCTGCCCGACGAGCTCGCCGAGGCCATCGCCAACGTCACGCACGCGGGACGTCTCGCCGACGCCATCGCGGCGTCGCTGCCGTCGTTCACGCCTCTGGCCAAGCAGGAGCTGCTGGCCACGGCCGACGTGAAGGCACGCCTCCAGCGGCTCGTCGCCCTCCTGACCAAGGAGGCCGAGGTGCTCGAGCTCGGCTCGCGCATCCAGTCCCAGGTGGAATCCGAGGTCGGCAAGGGCCAGCGGGACTACTACCTCCGGGAGCAGCTCAAGGCCATCCAGAGGGAGCTCGGCCAGAGCGACGATCGCACCGAGGAGATCGACGAGCTGCGCGGCAAGATCGAGGCGGCCGGGATGACCGACGAGGCGAAGAAGGAGGCGCTGCGGGAGCTCGACCGTCTGTCCAAGATGCCGCCCGCCGCGGCCGAGTACACAGTGGCCCGCACGTATCTCGAGTGGCTGGTGGCGCTGCCCTGGAGCAAGGAGACCGAGGACACTCTCGACCTCGCGCAGGCGCGCACCGTGCTCGACGATGACCACTCGGGGCTCGAGAAGGTGAAGGACCGTGTGCTCGAATATCTCGCGGTCAAGAGCATGCGTCCGATCGGCCGGGACCCCATCCTCTGCTTCGTGGGCCCGCCCGGCGTGGGCAAGACCTCGCTGGGGCGCTCCATTGCGCGCGCGCTCGGGCGGAAGTTCCACCGGATCTCGCTCGGCGGCATGCGGGACGAGGCCGAGATCCGTGGGCACCGTCGGACCTATATCGGGGCGCTTCCCGGGCAGATCATCCAGGGACTGCGCCGCGCCGAGTCCAAGAATCCCGTCCTCATGCTGGACGAGATCGACAAGCTCGGGATGGACTTCCGGGGCGATCCCGCCTCGGCGCTCCTCGAGGTGCTCGATCCCGAGCAGAACGTCGCCTTCCGCGACCACTACGTCGACGTGGCGTTCGACCTCTCGCGCGTGCTCTTCATCACCACCGCCAACATGCTCGACACGGTGCCGCCGGCCCTCCGCGACCGGATGGAGATCATCGAGCTGCCCGGCTACACGGAGGAGGAGAAGGTCCAGATCGCGCGCAAGCACCTCGTGCCCAAGCAGGTCCGGGACCATGGATTGACGACTTCAGAGGAATCCCCCACCACGGGCGAGGCCGCGCACATCCGCTTCACGGATGCCGCGCTCACCACCTTGATCCGCCACTATACCCGGGAGGCGGGCCTGCGGAATCTCGAGCGCGAGATCGCCACCATCACGCGCAAGATCGCCAAGCGCCGGGTCGAGGGGCGGACGGAGCCGGTGGAAGTGACGCCGGAGCTCGTCGGGGAGCTCCTCGGCGCGCCGCGGTTCCTCGTCGAGGAGCTCGAGGAGCGCACCCGCGTCCCCGGTGTCGCCATCGGTCTGGCCTGGACCCCCGCGGGAGGCGACATCCTTTTTATCGAGGCCACGCGCATGAAGGGGGGCAAGACCCTCACGCTCACCGGCCAGCTGGGCGACGTCATGAAGGAGTCGGTCCAGGCAG
>QHSC01000269.1 GCA_003220345.1 Candidatus Rokuibacteriota bacterium
AGTGGTTCTGACCAGCGAGCCTGACGGCACCCGTCTGGGCTCCGCCATCCGCGGGCTCTTTGAGCAGGAGTCCGGACCGCCGACGCCTCTGACACAGACGTTCCTCTTCATGGCGGCGCGCCAGCAGCACGTGACCGAGATCATCCGGCCGGCGCTCCAGCGCGGCGCCGTCGTCGTCTCGGACCGCTACGCCGACGCGACCTTGGCCTACCAGGGCTGGGGCGGGGGCATGGACCTCGAGACGATTCGCGATCTCAACGCCCTCGCCACGGGCGGCGTCACTCCTGACCTCACCCTGCTCCTCGACCTCGACCCCGCCGCGGGGATGTCGCGTATCGGCGGCCGCGACCTCGACGCCTTCGAGAAGATGGACCTGGCGTTTCACCGGCGCGTGCGCGAAGGCTACCTCGAGATCGCCCGTGCGGAGAAGAACCGCGTGGGCGTGCTCGACGCCGCGCGGGACGCCGCCACCCTGCACGCCGATGTCACGCGCGCCGTCGAGGAGCTGCTGGAACGGCGGGGGGCCAGCCGTGGGGCTTGAGTCGATCCGCGGGCACGAGGAGGCGCTGGCGCTCCTGCGGCGTGCCATCGAGACCGACCGCGGGGCCCACGCGTATGCCTTCATCGGGCCGGAGGGTGTGGGGCGAAAGACGACGGCGCTCGCCTTCGCGGCGACGCTGGTGGGCGCAGGCTCGGAAGCGCGGATCGCGCGTGGGATGCATCCCGACGTGCGTCTGATCGAGCCCACGCCGCCCCAGAGCAATCCCAAGGGCACGCAGGCGATCCGCGTGGAGAACATCCGCGAGCTGGGCCGGCTGGCCGCGCTGCGGCCCGCGGAGGCGCCGTGGAAGGTGTTCATCGTCGACCAGGCCGAGACCATGACGGGGGCGGCGCCCCAGGCGTTCCTCAAGACCCTCGAGGAGCCACCCGCCCGCACGGTGATCATCCTCATCCTGGAGCAGCTCCGCGCCATGCCCGCCACCGTGCTCTCGCGCTGCCAGATCGTGCGCTTCCGGCCCGTGGTGCCGGAAGGCGCCGTCGCGCTTCTGCCGGGAGGCGGCGGCCCCGAGCGCGAGCGGGCGTTGAAATGGCTCGCGCAGGCACAGAGCCGCGACGCCGGCGCGGCGCTTCAGGTTGGCGAGGCCATCGGACGCGATCGCGAGGCGGCAGAGGCCATGGTCGAGACGTGCTGGCTCTGGTATCGCGATCTCCTGTGCGCCCAGGGTGGCGCGGACGCCCGCGCCTCGGTATTCGGCGGTCGCGCGAGCGCGGCGGGCCACACGCTCGACGAAGTGGTGGCGGGGCTTCGCGCCTGTCGCGAGGCCTGGCAGGCCATTCAAGGTAACGTTTCCCCGCGGCTCAGCGTCGAGGTCTTGCTGAGCCGCCTCACGAAATCCACAGACAAGGCGGCATGAGGACATGAGCGATACGACCGAGACGGCAACGACGCCGGCAGCTCTTCCCGAAGCGGAGCTGCAATACCTCATCGGGATCAGGCTGCGCGAGCCACTCCAGGCGGAGGACTACCTGACCACGGATGTCGACCTGCATGTCGGCGACGTCGTGGCCGTGGAGACGGGTCAGGGCACGGGCATCGGTGAGGTGCGCCGGCCCAAGCGCCTCCTGCCCGACTTCAAGCGTGATCGGCTCTACCGTCACGTGCTCCGGCGGGCCAGCGACGGCGAGATCCGCGAGTGGCGCGACCGGCGGGCCCTCGAGCTGGAGCACGCGGAGACGTGCCGCCGTCGGGCGCGCGGCCGGGGACTCCAGCTCAAGGTGGTGGACGTGGAGATCGATCCGCGCCATCGCCGGGTGACCGTGCTCTTCAACGCCGAGGAGCGGGTGGACTTCCGCGACCTCGTGCGCGACCTCGCCCACGAGTTCCACTCGCGCATCGAGATGCGCCAGATCGGGGCGCGCGACACGACCAAGCTGATGGACGGCATCGGCCCCTGCGGACGCCAGCTCTGCTGCTCGTCCTACTTGAAGAAGTTCGACCCGATCTCCGTGAAGATGGCCAAGGGCCAGGACATGCCGCTCACGGACAGCCGGCTCCTCGGCAACTGCGGGCGGCTCAAGTGCTGCCTGCTCTACGAGTTCTCGACCTACGAGCAGCTGCGCAAGCACCTGCCCAAGGTGGGCACGGCCTGCCAGGCCGATTGCGGCGGGCAAGGATGCATGACGGGCAAGGTTCGCTCGCTCCGCGTCCTCAAGCAGGCCGTGGTGGTGGGGTTCCAGGACGGCACCGAGGCCGAGGTGCCGCTCGAGGCGCTGACGTGGGAAGGGCGCCCGCACATCCAGCCGCTCTGAAAGAGGCTCACATGACGATTCGACTTCTTGTTGCGCTTCTGCTGATCGCCGTTCCCGCTTCCGCTCAGGAGCAGCCGCGGATGGGCGGCGTGCTCAAGGCCGGTCTCATCGGCGAGGCGCCCACGCTCGACCTCCACTCGACGACGGCGGTGATCACCCAGCAGATCACCTGGCATATATACGAGATGCTGTACACGTACGACAAGAACCTGGCGCCGATTCCCATGCTCGCCGAGGGACACGTGATCGGCGACAACGGGCGACGCTACACCATCACGCTTCGGAAAGGCGTGCGGTTCCACAACGGCAAGGAGATGACCTCGGCCGACGTGGTGCCGTCGCTGCAGCACTGGGCCAAGCTCTCGACCACGGGCAAGGCCGTGTGGAAGAGCGTGGAAGCCATCGAGGCGAAGGACCCGTACACGGTCGTGATCTATCTCAAGGAGCCCTCGGGCTCGCTGCTCTACGCGCTGGGCTCGCCGAACAACGGCGGCGCCATCTATCCCAAGGAGGTTGTGGCCGCCGCCGGCGACGCGCCCGTCAAGGAATACATCGGCACGGGCCCGTATCGGTTCGTCGAGCACAAGCCCGATCGGCACGTCAAGATCGCGCGCTTCAAGGAATACTCCGCGCGCTCCGAGGCGCCCAACGGCTACGGCGGCAAGCGCACGGCGTACATCGACGAGATCTATTTCATTCCAGTGCCCGAGGCCTCCGTGCGGCTGGCCGGCTCCGAGACCGGCGAATACCACTTCGCCCAGCAGCTCCGGCAGGACCAGTTCGATCGCGTCAAGGCTCAGCCCGCCCTCGAGGCGCAAACCGCCAAGCCCTATGGCTGGATCACCGCCGTGCCCAACCACAAGGAAGGGCTGATGGCCAACCGGAAGATCCGCCAGGCCTTCCAGGCAGCTCTCGAGATGGAGCCGATCCTCGCCGCGGCCATCGGCAACAAGGCCTTCTACCGGCTCGACGGCGCGCTCTTCTACCCCGAGCAAGGGCTGATGCACTCGCAGACGGGCGTGACGGGCTACAACCAGAAGAACAAGGCCAAGGCGCGGCAGCTCTTGAAGGAGGCGGGCTACACGGGCCAGCCCGTGCGCTGGATCACGACGAAGGAGTACGAGTGGATGTACAACACCGCGCTGGTAGCCTCGCAGCAGATGGAGGACGCGGGCTTCAAGGTCGATCTCCAGGTGGTGGACTGGGCGACCCTCGTCCAGCGGCGTGGCAAGCCGGAGCTCTACGACGTCTTCTCGACGGGATTCTCGCTCAATCCCGACCCCGCCATCGCCACGAGCATCCAGTGCAACTGGCCCGGCTGGTGGTGCCACGAGGAGAAGGAGAAGCTGCTCGCCGACCTGGCCCGCGAGACCGATGCCAAGAAGCGCCGCGTGATCATCGAGAAGATCCAGGCCATCTTCTACGAGGACGTGGGGCGCATCAAGTTCGGCGACTACTTTCAGCTCGACGTGACACGCAAGGAGGTGCGCGGCTTCAAGCCCGGCCCGTACCTCTATTTCTGGAACGTCTGGCTCGCCAAGTAAGCGACGGATGGCCGACCATACCTTCTACCTGACGACGCCGATTTACTATCCCAACGCGCGGCCGCATCTCGGTCACGCGGGGTCGACCATCATGGCCGATGCCATGTGTCGTTACCGCCGACTGCGCGGTGATCGAGCGTATTTCCTGACCGGCACGGATGAGCACGGCGACAAGATGGTCCAGGCCGCCGCGGCGGCCGGCGTCACACCGCAGGCTCATGCCGATACCTACGCCACGATGTTCCGGGACACCTGGCGGCGACTCGGCATCACCAACGACGACTTCATCCGCACCACCGAGCCGCGCCACAAAGTGGTCGTGCAGGCCATTCTCCAGAAGCTCTTCGACGCGGGCGAGATCTACTTCGGCGAGTACGGCGGCTGGTACTGCTACGGCTGCGAGCGCTTCTATACCGAGAAGGAGATCGTCGACGGCAAGTGTCCGGACCATCAGACGCCGCTCTCCTTCATCAAGGAGAAGAACTACTTCTTCAAGATGTCGAAGTACCAGGAGTGGCTGATCAAGCACCTCGAGGACAATCCGGGCTTCATCCAGCCGGAGCGTTACCGCAATGAGGTCCTGGGATTTCTTCGCGAACCTCTCCTGGATCTCTCGATCAGCCGGCCCAAGGCGCGGCTGCAGTGGGGCATACCTTTGCCCTTCGACGACCAGTACGTCACGTATGTCTGGTTCGACGCCCTGATCAACTACATCTCCGCGCTGGGCTATCCGGAGGGTCCGCTCTACAAGGAGCTCTGGGCGGCCGGCCACGCCGAGCATCTGATCGGTAAGGACATCCTCAAGCCTCACGGCGTCTACTGGCCGACCATGCTCCACGCCGCGGGCATCCCGCTGTACCGGCGTCTGAACGTCCACGGCTACTGGACGATCGGGGGCGGGAAGATGTCGAAGTCCATCGGCAACGTGGTCGAGGCCTTCCAGCTCACGGACAAGTACGGCCACGACGCCTTCCGCTACTTCCTGCTGCGCGAGATGAACTTCGGCCTCGATGCCAGCTTCAGCGAGGAGGCCTTCGTGGGCCGGCTCAACGCCGACCTCGCCAACGACCTGGGGAATTTCGTCTCGCGCGCCACGACCATGGTCCTCAATTTCGGCGGGGGGCGCATCCCCGCTCGCGGCGCAGCGGGCGAGTCGGAGGTGGCGCTGCGAGGGGCGCTCGAGCGCGCGGTGGCCGACGTGGATGCGGCCATGGAGGACTTCGCCTTTCAGCGCGCACTGGCTGCGATCTGGGAGTTCCTCGGGTTCGCGAACCGCTATGTGGATGCCACGGCACCCTGGACGCTGGCCAAGGATCCGGCCAAGCGCGAGCGGCTCGACAGCGTGCTGTGGACGCTCGGGGAGTCCCTGCGGTGTCTCGGCATCTTGCTCGATCCTTTCGTGCCCGACGCGGCGGCCAAGATCCGCGCCGGCATCGGAAGCGGCGCGCCGCGGCTTCAGGATATCGCCTGGGGTGGTCTCGCGGCCGGGGCGTCCGTTCAGAAGGTGTCCGGCCTCTTTCCGAGAGTAGACGTCAAGGTGAGCGAGGAGCCCAAGTCGGGGGCGTCGGCTGACAGCGCCGGCAAAATCCCCATCGCCGACTTCGCTAAGGTCGAGCTGCGCGTGGCCGAGGTGCTAGCTGCCGAGAAGGTCCCGAAGTCCAAGAAGCTCCTCAAGCTCACCGTCAAGGTCGGCGAGGAGACGCGAACCCTCGTGGCAGGCGTGGCCGAGCAGTACGAGCCCGAGTCGCTCGTGGGCCGCAAGGTGGTCATCGTCGCCAACCTCGAGCCCGCCACCCTCATGGGCGTCGAGTCCAATGGCATGGTGCTGGCCGCCTCGCACGAGGGCACCGTCTCGCTGCTCACCCTCGACAGGGACGTGCCCTCGGGCTCCAAGGTCAAGTAGGTGCGCCGGGACATTCTCGAGGAGACTTTCCGCCTCCTCGTCCGGCACTTCGACCTCTTCACCATGATCGCGCTGACCGTGTGGCTGCCCGGCCACCTCGTGATCAACTACCTGG
>QHSC01000270.1 GCA_003220345.1 Candidatus Rokuibacteriota bacterium
CGTCGTGACCGAAGAAACGGACACGTCCGGCCTCGACGGTGCGCGTCTCGGGCTTGGCCACGTCGTGCAGCAGCGCGGCGAGCTTGAGGACCTCGCGCCGGCGCAGGCCGTCGCCCAGCGGCTCGTCCAGATGCTCCGCCAGCGCCTCGTCCAGGCCCGCGAGGTCCGCCGCGCGCGCCAGAAGCGCATCGGCGCCCTCGAGGGCGCGCACGCTGTGCTCCCAGACGTCGAAGCGATGAGGCAGCGGTTGCGCCGTTGACAGCATGGCCGCGCGCTGGGGCAGGAGATGATCGATCACGCCCCATCGATCGAGCAGCCGGAGCCCGGCCCCCGCCGCGCCCTCGCCCAGGAGCCCCACGAGCCCGTCGCGGATGCGCTCCGCCGACACGCGGTCGAGCGCTCCGGCGGCGCGGGCCGCCGCCACGCCGACGGGCGCTGCCACGCGCCAGCCGGGGCGAACCCCGAGCTGCGCGGCGCGGAGAGCGCGCACGGGGTCGTCGTCCAGGGACGCCGGGGAGCAGAGCCGCACCGTGCGCGTGCGCAGGTCGTCGAGACCGCCCAGGGGGTCCTGGACGGCACTCTCGCCCGAGGCAACGAGATCGTGGAGAGAAACGGCGAGCGCGTTGACGGTGAAGTCCCGGCCCCGGAGATCACCCTCGAGGTCGGACGCGCGGAAATCCACGACGTCGACCTGCGGTCCCCGCCACCGTCGTCCCGCGGCGGGCACGAGACGTGCGGCGCCGCGCCCGTCGTCGAGGACGAGAAAGGCTCCGTCGAGTCGGTCGGCGAGCGTGCGCGCGGCGGCGAGGGCGCCCGATGGCACGGCCACGTCGATGTCCGCGGTGGGCTCCCCGCCCAGGAGGTCCCGGAGCGCCCCACCCACGAGGTAGGCGGGCCGCGAAGGCCCGAGGATGACGTGAAGCGCTTCGAGGGCCTCGCGGGCCTCGGGCGCCAGCGCGTGGAGAGCGAGAGCACGGACGACAAGACGCGAGCCATCCGACGACGGCGTCACGGGCCCACCACCCATCGGCCGGGCCAGCCCGCGACCTCGCAGTCCAGGCGCGCGCGTCCCGCGCGGGCGAGCCGCCCGAGGCTCGCCTCCGTCTCTCTTCCGTCGAGCCCGAAGAGTCGCGCCATGCGCTTGGGGGTGGAGTACACGGCCCCGCCGAGATAGCGGCCGAGCAGCCGATCGAGGGCGGCGGGGCGGCCGAGGGACCGCCCCTCCGCGACCGGGTCGGGCAGCCACCGCTCGACGAGGTCCCAGCGATAGGAAAACGAGGGCTCGTACCGCTCCTCGGTCTTGACGATCCACAGTCCCTGCTGCAGCTCGGCCATGGCGCGCTCGAACTCGCGCGTCCTCGAAGGCTCGAGCATGAAGGTGTCGGCCCGGAGCCCGCGCGTGTACTGAGGGCTCTCGCGGAGAAAGCTGTCCATGATGCGCTTGGCGTGGACGGAGAGCCGGCCCGCCCGGTACTCGGCGAGATAGTCGCGGGCGCGCTGCCGGCCCCGGATCAGCGCGTAGAAGGCCGGGAAGACGTCGAGGGCGACGAGCACGGGCCGCTGCTTCACCAGCTTGCCGTAGTAGCAGCGGCGCTGGGCGGGCAGCACGTCCTTGAGCTCCCAGGTTCGACCGATGCCGGGGTCGTGATGGGAGTGGCGAGGCCAGCGCGGACGGTCCCGGCCCGCCACCGCGGCCCACAGGCAGGCGAGCCCATCGGGGAAGCGGTAGAACGTGGAGCACACGGCCACCCGCTCCACGAAGGAGGCGGCCGCCCGCGCGGAGCGGACGCGGAGGGCGGGGGCGTGACGAAAGTTCCGCGCGCGCCGCGTCGCGAGCGGCCGCGGGTCCATGGGCCTCCCACGCTTGCGGGGCACGCCGTCAGGGAAACTCGAGGCCCCGCGCCGTGATCCGATACTCGGCGATCTCGTCGCTCATGGCGCTGCCCCGGTGCTTGACCACGCAGAGGAAGCGCCCGAGACGGTTGCCCACCCGCTCGCTGCCCATGACCACGATGGTGTTGGCCACCGCCCCGATGTCGCCGGAGGCGACCTTGCGGGCGATCAGATGCTCGAGCTGCGTCTCCTCGGTGGTCACGAGCAGCATGGTGGTGACCGCGGTGTGCTCGTATCGATGGGCGTCGATGAACTCGCGGTGCTTCCACACGGGCAGGCAGATCTCCATGCCCAGGGTCTCGCTGTCACGGTGGATGACCTTGCGGTAGAGCTCGTCGAAGACGAACGGCTGCATGTAGTCGCCCGGCACATCCATGGGCTCGACCCCGTCGACGACGATGCGCCGGCACCCCCCGCCCAGATGGAAGTAGACGAAGGGCCGCACGGTGTACAGCGCGTGGTTGTACACCGCCTTCCAGTTCCAGTCGAGCTCGAGCCCGCCGTCCGGCGCCGGCACCTGATAGTCGCGCAGCTTGCCCGTCCAGGACAGCGCGTCGCAATAGCGCGCGGCCATCTCGCCGGGCGGAGGAAAGGGAGCGGCCATGGGCGTCACGGTGTGCCGCCAGCGCTGGAGCGACCAACCGTAGAGCCGGGCTGCGTACTCGTGATGCTGCTGGGAGTCGCCGCGGGCGTTCATGTCGAAGAGGATGCCGGGGGCGCCCTCCGCCTCCACGCCCGCGTGGGCAAAGGTGAGGCCGAGATGCGTCTTGCCGATGCCGGTGGCGCCGTACACGACGCAGAGTGTTCCGGGCAGCAAGCCGCCGCCCAGCATCTCGTCCAGCCGGTGCAGACCGGTCGTCACGCGCGCGGTCACAGAGGGCCAGTCTATCGGCGCCACGCGCGGCGGGTCAAGGGCGGCCCTGGCGTTCTTGACAGGCGGAAGCCGTCCACCCTACCTTCTTCGCATGTCCTCTCGCGTCGTTCTGTGCTCGGAAAAATCTCCCGTGGCTGCCCTGGTGGCCCTGCTGGCGGACGATTTCGAGAAGCGCGCCATAATCTTGGGCAGGGCCGTGCCCTTGGCCGCCGACGAAGCCGCCGTCCTTCTCGTGGACGTGGAGAGCGACGCGCCGGAGCTCCTGGCTACGCTGGGTGCTCGCGTCCACGACGTGCCGGTCATCGCGCTGGCCGCCACGCCGCCTACCGAGGCCGCCCTGCCTCCGAGCTGGTATGCCTGCCTGGGCAAGCCGGTGACCCGGCCCGTTCTCGAGCGCGCGCTCGAACAGGCCTTCGACCACGCGCGACTGCGCCGCGAGTCCGCCGCCACGCGGCGCGAGCTCGAGGAGCTCAACGAGATCGGCATCCGGCTCTCCGCCGAGCGCGACGTGGAGACGCTGCTGCGTCTCATCCTGTCTCGAGCCCGCGAGATCACCCGCAGCGACGCGGGGTCGATCTACCTCGTGGAGG
The DNA here is from genome assembly GCA_003220345.1 of Candidatus Rokuibacteriota bacterium. Taxonomy (GTDB): domain Bacteria; phylum Methylomirabilota; class Methylomirabilia; order Rokubacteriales; family CSP1-6; genus AR37. The sequence continues at coordinate 3,358 of QHSC01000270.1, forward strand.
AGCCGGAGGGCGAGCCGCGCCGACTCCGCTTCGAGATCTCCCAGAACGATTCCGCGACCATTCCACTTTCGGGGCCCGGCGACACCAGGCCCGCTGGAGCCTCCGTGCCCATCAGCGACGAGAGCATCGCGGGCCACGTCGCCCTGACGGGAGAGATCGTCCAGCTGGACGACGCCTACGTGCCGCCCCCGGGCGCCCGATACCACATCAATACCGGCTTCGACAAGCACGCGGGCTACCGCACGAAGTCCATGCTCGTGGTGCCCATGAAGACGCCGGGCGACGACGTCATCGGCGTCCTCCAGCTGATCAACTGCAAGCGCGACCCCGCGCGGCGCTTCGCCTCTCCCGAGGAGATCGAGGCCGAGGCCCTCCCCTACCCCGAGCGCTTCAAGAGCCTGGCCGCCTCCCTCGCCTCGCAGGCGGCGGTGGCCCTCCAGAACAGCCGCCTCTACGAGAGCGTGCGCGTCCTCTTCGAGGGCTTCGTCAGCGCCTCCGTCGGCGCCATCGAATCGCGGGACCCCACCACCTCCGGCCACTCCTTCCGCGTCGCGGATCTCACGGTGGCCCTCGCCGAGGCCGCCCACCGCGCCGCCCGCGGGCCCCTCCGCGACGTGCGCTTCTCGTCCGACCAGATCCGCGAGCTCCGCTATGCCTCGCTCCTTCACGACTTCGGCAAGGTTGGCGTTCGCGAGGACGTGCTCGTCAAGGCCAAGAAGTTGCCCCCCGCGGGCCTCGAGCTGATTCGCCAGCGCTCCGAGATCCTGAAGCGCGGGCTCGAGCTGAAGTTCTTGCGCAAGAAGCTCGACGCGCTCCTGCGCGGGAGCCGCGAAGGCTTCCCGGCCCGCGCGGACGAGTGGGACGCCGAGCTGGCGACCCTGCTCGCGGAGATCGACGAGCATCTGAAGGCGGTGGCGGCGGCCAACGAGCCCACCGTCTTGCCCGCAGAGACGGCGGCGGGCATCCGAAGCATCGCGGGGCGGGCCTTCGTGGACCACACGGGTGACGCCCAGGCCCTCATCACGCCGGACGAGGCCGACATCCTCTCGATCCCGCGCGGCAGCCTCACCCGCGACGAGTTCAAGCAGATCCAGTCGCACGTGCTCTACACGTACGAGTTCCTCAAGCGCATCCCGTGGACCAAGGAATTGCGGGAGGTGCCGACCATCGCCCGCTCCCACCACGAGAAGCTCGACGGCTCCGGCTATCCCGAGGGCCGGCGGGGCGCCGAGATCCCCCTGCAGTCGCGCATGATGACGGTGTCCGACATCTTCGACGCGCTGACCGCGAGCGATCGGCCCTACAAGGCCGCCGTGCCCGTCGAGCGCGCGCTGGACATTCTCGACCAGGAGCGCAAGGCAGGCGCCATCGACGCCGACATCCTCGCTCTCTTCGTCGACCTGAAACCCTGGGAGCTGAAGCCCTAGAAGCTGCGCGGCGTCCACCGCGCCGGCTGTTCCCAACGTTTCCTCCCCCGCCCGCTCCGCCCGGCCGTCAGCTCCCCAGGAGGACCAGAATCATCCCCCAGGCGACCATTCCCCCGAGCATGGCGACCGCTCCCATCCAGTCCGAGAGGCGCGAGCGAGCCGCCACCTGTTGAGTTGTCCGCCGCAAAAAAAGAGTCGCGGCGGCGCGCCGGGTGACGGTGCGACCAACATAGATCCGGCGCCGCCGCCGCGCCACACGCGGGCGGGAGCGTCGGCGGGTGCGTCGCGTCTGTGCCACCAACATCGGAGCGACCAGCATCGAAAGCCTCCTTCCGCCCGAGTCACTCGACTCTACATGTCCCTGAACAGGCCGACGACCTTGCCGAGGATGCGGAAGTCCGCGCGCCGCGGATCGACCACGATGGGCTTCATGGTCGGATGCTCGGGCTTGAGCACGACCATGCCGCCCTCGGTGGCGAAGCGCTTGACCGTCGCCTCCTGGTCCACGAGGGCGGCCACGATGTCGCCCGTGGCGGCGCCCTCCTGCTTCCGCACGACGACGAGGTCGCCATCGGCGATATGCGCCTCGATCATGCTGTCGCCCTTCACCCGGAGGGCGAACAGGTCCCCGCCCTTGGCCGCGATCCACTCCGGTCGCACGGGGATGCTCTCCTCCCGGCTCTCCGCCGCAAAGGTCGGCTCACCCGCCGCGATCCGGCCGAGGATGGGAATCTCGCGCGAGGGGCGGCGGCCGTGGGCGCGATCGGTCAGGATCAGGGTCCGCGACACGCGCTTGTCCGTCACCCGCCGCTGCAGCTCGCCCTTCCGCTCGAGGGCCCGGAGGTGATCGAAAGCCGCCCTCGGGGTGAACCGGAAGCGCTCGGCGATCTCCCGCACGGTGGGCGGGGCGCCGTGTCGGTCGCTGAAGCTCCGCATGAAGGCCAGCACTTCCCGCTGCCGCGCTGTCAGCTCTTTCAAGCCCTATCCCCCGGGTTGACTGCCTGGACGGCTAGCGACGACCGGCCCACCGTCTACTCAACAGCATGATAGTCAACACCCGTTGAGTTGGCAAAGCAAAAAAAATCAGGCCGGCTCCCAGGGCTCGCATGACGGGCATGCCATGAAACCGGCCTCTTTGGCCTCGGCCACCCGCTTGAAGTAGATGCGGTCAGGCTCGCCTATGCGCTTGACCCAGCCGCAGTCCCGCTGGTGAAAGAGTCTCGAGCCGCGCTGGGCAACGTAGGCCTCCCCGGGCGGTGCCTCGGCGGCAATCGGGGAGACCGCATGAGGGTCGAGCGCGGAGTCGGGCAGCGCCTCGCTCCCCCCCGTGCCCGGGGCCGACGTCTCGGTCGTGACCAGGGGGGCATCCGCGGTGACGGTCGGCGGCGCCGGGGGCGGGTCGGGCTCGTCGATCTGCAGATTGGTCCTGATGGTCGATTCGAACTCCGCGCTGGCGCGCCTGAACTCGCGCATGGCGCGTCCCAGCGAGCGGCCGAGCTGAGGCAGGTTCTTCGGACCGAAGACGAGGAGAGCGATCACGAAGATGAGGATCAGCTCTTGGAGACCGATGTCGAACATGTTGGAGCCTGATCATACCACCTTGCTCTGGCCTCGGCGGGTCGCGTGGCCCTCCGTCACGCTCCCCGTCCCCGCCGAGCTGAAAGCGACGAGATCCTGACGGATTTTGTTCGGTGGTGTCCGAATTTGGGTTGTCGGCGCGCACAGGTCTCCGTCTTCCATCGCGATCGACCCAATGATTTCACGTCGTTGTTCGGGAAGTTGCGTGGCAGGGGCCTTGCTTTCTTTCAGCGGAGTCGCTGAGGCTCATCCCTGGCCAGCCAACCCGACGGTGGAGGCTTCATGGCGGGAACCGGATGCTGAGGCAGCACGGCTACCGCTTCCGACCTCCCACCCGGAGCATCTTCGGCGGCCCGCTTCTCATCCTCTCGCTCAACGCTCTCACCGTCGCGCTCGTTCTCGCTCCGTCTCCCGTCCGCGCTCAAGGGCTGGGAGTCGTCACCACGCTCACCGGCACCGCCACCCTCGCGCGCGCCTCTCAATCCCAGCCCCTCCGCTTCCGGGACAGCGTCTTCGAGCAGGACAAGATCGCCACGGCGGAGAAGTCGCTGGTTCGCGTGCTCCTCGGCGGGAAAGCCGTCGTCACCATCCGCGAGCTCTCCGAGCTCACCATCACCGAGGGACACGCCAAGTCCATCATCCAGCTGTCGGCGGGCAAGATCGGGCTGGCCGTCGCACGCCAGCGCATGCAATCCGGCGAGGAGATCGAGGTCCGCACGCCCAACGCCGTGGCTGCGGTGCGGGGCACCGTCTTCGTGGTCGAGCTCATCCGACCCGCCAAGGGCGGGGCCTCCGGGTCGGCGCCGTTTGTCACCAAGGTCCACGTCGTCAAGGGCATCGTGGATGTCATCGCGATCAATGCCCCTTCGGGCACGGCACCGACCCAAGTTGGAGCGGGCCAGAGCGTCGGCGTCACCGCCGGCACGGCCGGCCAGGTGCAGCCCGTCGCGCCCGCCGCGATGGCCTCCGCGTTCAGCGATCTGAGCGCGCGCGAGACCGACCATCCACGGAGCGCCGACGCCGTCGCCCGGTCAGTCAGCGGCGCGGAGGGCTTGAAGGCCCGCGCTCTCGCGCTGGCCCTCTCGCCGGATCCAACGGCCCAGCCCTCGGGTCCTCGAGGCGGAGAGGGCCTGCCGGGCGGACAGACCCAGGCGGGCGGCCAACCCGACCCCGCAGCCGACGTCTTCGGTCTCGCTCAGCTCGCGGCCGTGGGCGAAGACACCGCCGGCGTGGGCGGCGGCAGCGGCGGCACCGGGATCGTCACGCAGCCTTCGCTCGTGCCGCCCGTCCCCACCCAGAATCCCGGGCCGCTGGCGGTCCCCCCGAGCTTGACGCCCGCTCTGTACACGTTCAGCGGGGTGAATCGCACATTCACGACCTCACTCTATGCCGTCGACAGCAAGAGCAAGACGACGCTCCACAGCGGCCTGCTCGAAGCCACGTCGAGCACGCTCGGTTTTGGCGGGGGCATCGCGGATATCCAGGGCAGCTTCACGGGCACGGCGTCGGTGGCCCTGCTCGGGTTGACCACGAGCACCGTCACCACCGCCGAGCTCGCGCACGTCTCGGGCGCCAAGGCCAAGGTGACCGCAGCGGGCTCACTACTCGCGGCCGTCAAGAGCGACCTCAGCGCCGACGGCGCGGCCCTTCTCGCCGTCGACGGCAAGGGCAGCCGCTTCACGAGCGTGGCCAAGACCAGCCTCCTGTCCCTCGAGGGCGGATCGCTCTCCCTCGCCGGGGGCACCGAGGGCGTCGTCGTGGAGAAATCGGGCCGGCTCAACATCGCGGGCTCCCTGTGGACGGCCGAGGACGCGCCCATCACCTCGACGGGGTCGCTGCTGCGCGTCTCCACTCGCGGCCGAGTCGCCACGGGAAAGTCGACGGACGAGCTCATCGAGCTCTCGGGGGGCACCCATTCGATCGCCACGGGAGCCGGGGAGGCCGTCATCGAGCTCTCGGCCAAGGGCACGAAGAAAGACGCCGAGACGGGACTCAGGCTCGCCACCCAGCGCCCGCTCAGGAGCGCGAGCACCCTACTCGACCTCGACGGCGCCACGCTGATCACGCGCGGGGTCCTTCGCGTGGACACCGCGCTGCTCGAGGCGAGCCTGCCTATCCTGAACATGCGCCGAGGCGCCCAGCTGACGGCGGCGAGCGCGGTGCTGAGCCTTTCGGCCAAGAGCAAGGTCTCCAGCGATGGCTCCCCCCTTGCCCTCGACGCGAGCCGGCTCACCGTCGCCAGCGGCGCCGCCATCGCCCTCTCGGGCGGAAGCGTGCTGAAGGTCTCGGGTGATCTCGTCACCCTGGCCAGTGGCAGCACGCTCACGCTCTCCTCGGGACCCCTCCTCAGCCTCTCGGGCGGCTCCGTGCTCAAGGTCTCGGGAGCGCTCGTCGCCTTCGCGGGAACGGGGGGGAGCGTCCTCTCGGTGTCCAACAGCCTCTGCGGCGGGCCCTGCGCGCTGATCGGCGGTATCCCCATCGCCTTCACGGGCGGCGCTACCGCCGCCAACGTGGTCATCGGCGGGGAGCCGATCCGCAACCCTGGCCTGGGCACGCTCAAGCTCGCCTCCCCCAGCACCGCCTTGATCGCCGTCGACGGCAAGAACACGAAGGTCGCCGTCGTCGGCAAGTGACGCGCCGAGACCTCTTGCGGGGGCTCGGCCTCCTCGCCCCCGCTCTCCTCCTCCTTCCCGGAGTCACCTCGGCGCAGGACGCCGCCAGGGTGGGCACCGTCACCTGCGTGAGCGGCCACGTGATCGTGAGCCGCGGGACGTCGAATGAGATGAGCACCCTCAAGTTCAAGGATTCTCTCTTCGATCACGATCGGATCGGCACGGGCGAGAGATCCTCGGCGCGACTCCTGCTCGGAGGAAAGGCCCTGGTGACGGTGCGAGAGCTTTCCTCCCTCACCATCGCCGAACAGCCTGACCGCGCCGGTCTCCGTCTCACCGGGGGCACCGTGGCCCTCGCCGTGGCCGGGCAGCGCATGCGCCCCGACGAGAGCGTCGACATCCATCTGCCGAATGCCGTGGCGTCGGCGCGCGGCGCAGTCCTCATCGCCGAAGCGACGCGCGCCACCGATCCCGCGGTCTCGGTCATTCACGTTCTCTCGGGGCGCGTCGAGGTAATCACCGAGAGCGCCACGCTGTGGGTCGCCCGACATCAGAGTGTCACCGTCACGGACGGCAGGATGGGACCGATCACGACTCTCACGGACCGAGAGCTCGAGCACCTCGCCGCGAGCCTCCGGCCTGACAGACTCCGGCGCGCCGAGCTTCCGAGCAGCTCCGCGTCGAGCGGCGATTGTTGCATAGGGAAAATTTATCCTGCGGTGAAGTCGGGAGAAGGCGGTAGTGTCAACGCCTTGACAGGTGCGGGCACCCGAAT
>QHSC01000271.1 GCA_003220345.1 Candidatus Rokuibacteriota bacterium
CACGGCTCCCTTCTAGTTGGACACGGGGGGCCGCGCGCCGCTCCCCATGTGAGCGCCCAAAGCCACTGTGCCGATGAACGAGCGTCGGTCAGTCACTGAATGATCTCATCGGCCCGCACCAGCAGTGATTGCGGGATCGTCAGCCCAAGCGCCTTCGCCGTCTTGAGGTTGATGTTCTGGCCTTCGAGGTAACCGAGCTCGCGCAATCCAGCCCGAAGGGCCTCCAGGTTCGGGAGGCCGTCGGCTGCCGAGGCGGGTGATAGCCATCCGATTCGGCGCATACCCCTGGCCTTCTGCGCGTCGGCTGAGCGCGATGCCAGGAGAGCTCCGACGGCGAGGCCGGTGACGAACGCGCGGCGATCGATCATTGAATCACCTGATCCGCCCGCAACAGGAATGACTGCGGGATCGTCAGCCCGAGCGCCTTGGCGGTCTTGAGATTGATGACCAGATCGAACCTCGTTGGCTGCTCCACTGGTAGGACAGCGGGTTTAGCGCCTCTCAGGATCTTGTCCACATAGATGGCGGCGCGGCGATATAGGTCTGCACGGTCAGGGCCGTAGCTCAGGAGGCCCCCGGCCTCCACATGCTCTCTCGGCCCAAGCATCGTCGGCAGTTTGTGATTCATCGCAAGTTCCGCGAGCCGCCTTGCCTCGCCTATGAAGAGGGGGGTCGAAAGGACCAGGACCCCGCGGGCGCGTTCGCGCACAATTGTGGCAAAGGCGCCATCGAACTCCGTCGCGCCGCGCACAGCCAGCGTTTGAACCTGGAGCCCAGCGCTCGGCCCCTAGTCTCCACCGCATCCAGGGCCGGGCGATGCGAAGGTGTGGCGGGGTCCCACACGATGGCAACGCGCGAGAGCCCAGGCACGGCTTCCTTGAGAAGCTCGAGGCTTTTTGCGGATGTCTCACTCATCATTACGGTGAGCCCGGTGATGTTGCCGCCTGGTCGGGCGAGGCTGGCCACGTGGCCGCTGCCGATCGGGTCCGCGTGGCTCGCGAATACTATCGGAATCGTCGAGGTCGCTCGCATGGCCGCCCCGGCGTAGATCGAAGTCGGCGCAACGATGACATCGACCTTGAGCCGGACCAGTTCCTCCGCCAGGCTGGGAAGCCGATCGAAGTGGCCCTCGGCCCAGCGGTACTCAACAACGATGTTCTTGCCCTCAACCCAACCCAGATCGCGCAGCCCTTGGCGGAAACCTTCGAGGGCATGCGGCCACACGGCAGGGCTGTCCCAGAGAAAACCTACCCGGTAGACCTTCCCCGTGTGCTGCGCCTCGACGGCAAGCGGCGCGGCGAGAAGGCCGCCTGCCACGATCGCCAGGAATGTTCTGCGCTCCATCACTGGGTTCTCCGAGCAGGCCGGTCAGGGACTCTGCGTCTGAGCGTGCGGCCGAGGGGCCGCACTCCGTCCAGGGGTCTTTTTCCAGCAGCCTGCACTAGAAGCGGCGGCGGCCGCCTAGGGCTTTTTTACGAAGACGGAGGGACTTGGGGGTGATCTCGAGGAGCTCGTCCTCGCGGATCCACTCCAGGGACTGCTCGAGGTTCATGGTGCGGGGCGGAGTCAGACGCACGCCCTCGTCCGAGGTGGACGCGCGCATGTTGGTCAGCTTCTTTTCCTTGGTGATGTTGACGTCGAGGTCGCTGTCGCGGTTGTGCTCCCCCACGATCTGTCCCTCGTAGACCATCTCGCCCGGCCCCACGAACATCTCGCCGCGCGGCTGGAGGTGATCGATGGCGTACGAGGTGGTCCGGCCCGACCGGTCGGAGACGAGCGCGCCATTGGCCCGGTGGGGGATGTCGCCCTGCCACTCGGCATAGCCGTCGAAGAGATGGTTGAGGAGGCCCGTGCCGCGCGTGTCCGTCAGGAACTCCGAGCGGTAGCCGATGAGGCCGCGGGAGGGGATGCGGTACTCGAGCCGGACGCGCCCCGTGCCGTGGTTGACCATCTTGGTCATGGCGCCCTTGCGGGGGCCGAGCTTCTGGGTCACGGCGCCGATGAACTCCTCGGGGATGTCCACCACGAGGTGCTCCATCGGCTCGAGGGTCTGGCCGCCCTCTTCCTTGGTGATGATCTCGGGCTTGCTCACTTCCAGCTCGAAGCCCTCACGCCGCATCATCTCGATCAGGATGGCGAGCTGGAGCTCTCCCCGGCCGGACACGCGGAACGTATCGGGCGAGTCGGTCTCCTCGACGCGGATGGCGACGTTGGTCCGCCGCTCCTTCCAGAGCCGCTCGCGCAGCTGCGTGGAGGTGACGAACCGGCCTTCCTTGCCCGAGAAGGGCGATATGTTCGAAGAGAAGAGCATGGACACCGTGGGCTCGTCGATGTGCATGACGGGCAGGGCCACGGGCTTCTCGGCGTCGGCGAGCGTCTCGCCGATCTCGACATTGTCCGTGCCCGCCACGGCCACCAGATCGCCCGCCGTCGCCTCGGCGATCTCGACCCGCTTGAGCCCCTCGTACCCGTAGAGCACGGTGATCTTGGCCGGTTCCGTGGAGCCGTCCCGGTGGACCACGGCCACCCGGTCGTACTGGCGCACCTTGCCGTTGACGATGCGGCCGATCACGAGCCGGCCGACATAGTCGTCCCAGTCGAGCGAGGTGGCCCGGAGCTGGAGCCCCATCTCGGGATCGAAGCGGGGCGGGGGGATGGTGTTGACCAGCGTCTCGAAGAGCGGGGCCAGCGTCTTCGAATCGTCGTCGAGGGAAAGCTTGGCGATGCCCTTGCGGGCGTCGGTGTAGAGGACGGGGAAGTCGAGCTGGTCCTCCGCCGCCTCGAGATCGATGAAGAGGTCGTAGACCTCGTCGAGCACCTGCACGGCCCGGGCGTCCTGGCGGTCGATCTTGTTGATCACGACGACGGGGGTGAGGCCGGCTTCGAGCGCCTTCTTGAGCACGAAGCGCGTCTGGGGCAGGGGGCCTTCCGCCGCGTCCACGAGGAGGAGCACGCCGTCCACGAGGGTGAGCGTCCGCTCCACCTCGCCGCCGAAGTCGGCGTGGCCGGGGGTGTCCACGATGTTGATCTTCACGTCCTTGTAATGAATGGACGTGTTCTTGGCCATGATGGTGATGCCCTTCTCGCGCTCGAGGTCGATGGAATCCATGACACGCTCGACCACGTGCTCGTTGGCCCGGAAGATGCCTGACTGCCAGAGCATGGCGTCGACGAGCGTGGTCTTGCCGTGGTCGACGTGCGCGATGATGGCGACGTTGCGAATGTCGTGACGCTCTTGCATGTTTCCACTTTAGCATGGATTTTTCGAATGCCGCAGCGCGTTGACCTTGCTCGGAGCTTCATGCATGGGGCATAATGACGCCCTACCCCCGCTCGAGGAGGAGTGCACTCGTGAAAATTCGACTGATGTTGCTGGCCGCGCTGATCGTCGCGCTCGCGGCGCCCACGGGCGCCTGGGCCCAGGCCCCCAAACCCGCAGAGCCCGAGAAAGGATCCTCGCGCGTGAAACAGACGGCCGAGATCACCATGGACAAGGGCGGCGTGATCAAGATCGAGTTCTTCCCCGAGGACGCGCCCAAGACGGTGGAGAACTTCGTCACGCTGGCCAAGAAGGGCTTCTACGACGGCCTGACCTTCCACCGCGTCGAGCCGGGCTTCGTGGTCCAGGGCGGCGACCCCAAGGGCGATGGCACCGGAGGCCCCGGCTACAAGATCAAGGCCGAGTTCAACAAGCAGCAGCACGTGCGGGGCGTGCTTGCCATGGCGCGGAGCCAGGACCCCGATTCGGCGGGCTGCCAGTTCTACATCACGCTGGCCCCCGCGCACTTCCTGGACGGCAAGTACACGGTGTTCGGCAAGGTCGTCTCGGGGATGAACATCGTGGACGGCATCAAGAAGGGCGACAAGATGAAGACGGTCAAGATCATCGACGCGCAATAGATATATGGCCTGGTCAGTCCTGATCAAGAACGGCACCGTGGTGGATGGCAGCGGCGCGCCTGGCGTCGCTGCCGACGTGGCGCTCGAAGGTGACCGGATTGCGGCCGTTGGTCCCGCTCTGACCGGCCAGGCGGCGCGGACCATCGACGCCAAGGGGCTGATGGTTGCCCCGGGCTTCATCGACATCCACTCGCACTCCGACCTCGTCTACCAGACGTGCCCCTCCGCCGAGTCCAAGGTGCGCCAGGGCGTGACCACCGAGGTCGTCGGGATGTGCGGCTTCTCGCCCGGCCCCATCGGGCAGGGACGTGAAGACGAGGTGCGCGACTGGATCGGGGGCATCGGCAGCAAGCCGCGTGTCAGCTGGCACAGCTTCGGCGAGTATCTCGATTCCGTGCGCGGGCTCGGCGTCTCCGTCAACGTCGTCCAGTTCGTGGGCCACGGCGCGCTGCGATGGGCCGCGATGGGAAGCGACAATCGACCGGCCACGCCCGACGAGCAGAAGAAGATGGAAGGGCTCCTCGCCGAGGCGCTGGATGCCGGGGCCTGGGGCTACTCCACGGGCCTCGTCTACGCGCCCAGCGTGTACGGCTCGACGGAAGAGCTGATCGCGCTGGCCAAGAGCATGGCCAAGCGCGGCGGGCAGTACTTCTCCCACGTGCGGGGCGAGGCAGCCACCCTCGAGAAGGCCTACGAGGAGGCGATCCGCATCGGCGAGGAAGGCGGGGTGCCGCTGCAGATCGCCCACGTCAAGGCCTCGGGCCGGGAGAACTGGGGCAAGATGGAGCGGGCCCTCCGGATGATCTCGGACGCCCGCGCCCGCGGGGTGGATGTCACGGGTGACGTCTATCCCTATCCCGCGGGCAGCACCAAGATGGACAATCTGCTTCCGTCCTGGATGCACGACGGCGGCACCGCCAAGCTCCTCGAGCGGCTGGCCGATCCGGCGTCCCGCCGTCGCGCCGTCGCCGATTGCCTGATCAGCGGCGAGCGCTGGCGCACGGGCTCGGGCTCGTATGGCTGGGACGAGGTGATGGTGGCGACCTGCTCCAGGGAGGAGCTCGCGGGCAAGAGCCTGGCCGAGCTGGCGCGGCTCACGGGGCGCGAGCCCGCCGAGGCGATGATGGATCTCGTGCTCTCCGAGGGCGCGGGGGTGAGCATGGTCGGCTTCTCCCAGAGCGAGGAGAACGTCGCCATCGCCAGCGCCGATCCCCACACCATGATCGGCTCCGACTCGCTGTCGCTGCACGCGGGGCCGGGGCCGCATCCGGGCAAGCCGCACCCTCGGAGCTACGGGACCTTCCCGCGCGTCCTCGGCGTCTATTGCCGCGAGAAGCAGCTCTTCTCGTTCGAGCAGGCCGTGCACAAGATGACAGGCATGCCCGCGGCCAAGCTCCACCTCAAGGACCGCGGCATCGTCAAGACGGGCCATGCCGCCGACCTTGCGCTCTTCGATCCCAAGACGGTGCGCGACGAGGCGACGTTCCCGGATCCCCACCGCCATCCCGTGGGAATTCCCTACGTCATCGTCAACGGACAGGTCGTGGTGGACGGCCCGCGCTACCACGCCGTTCCCGCCGGACGCGTCCTGACGCGCTGACGCCGTGGGCCGCGCCGTCCGGGGCCGTCCACGGATCAAGCTCTGGGTGGTCTTCGGCGGTCGGGTCAAGTTCGGCGAGGGCCGCGCCGAGCTCCTGGAAGCGGTGGAGCGGCTCGGGTCGTTCAAGAAGGCCGTCGAGCGCATGGGCATGTCCTACCGGGCCGCCTGGGGCTATTTCCGAGAGCTCGAGCGCGCCGCCGGCGTCAGCCTCCTCGAGCGCCATCCCGGGGGCGGGCCTGCCGGCGGCACCCGATTGACCCCCGCGGGACGCCGCTTCGTCCGCCAGTATCGCCGCTTCAGCGGAGGCCTCGAGGCGCTCGTCGAGCGGCGCTTCCAGAGGTCCTTCCGCTCGTAAGCCGTCTGGCCTTGCCGCTTGACCTGGCGCTTTGACCTGCCGCTTTGACCTGCCGCTTTGACCTGCCGCTTTGACCTGGTTGACGGCGGCCTCGCCGCCAACTATGCTTCTCGGAGCATATTATGTGGATGGAGAGATCGTGATGGTGCGTCGGGTCTGTCTTCTGGCCCTGGCCGGGCTGGCCATGGCGGCTCCGGTCGCCTCTCGATCCAGCACGGTCATCGTCTCCACCACGACGAGCACGCAGGACTCGGGCCTCCTCGACGTGCTCGTGCCCATGTTCGAGAAGAAGAGCGGCATGAGCGTGAAGATGATCTCCGTGGGCACGGGCCAGGCCCTGGCCCTGACCGCCCGCGGCGAGGCGGACGTGACGCTGGCCCACGCCCCGGAGCTCGAGCGTCGCTACGTCGCAGAGGGCAAGATGCTGAACCGTCGCCTCGTCATGTACAACGACTTCGTCATCATCGGGCCGGAAGACGATCCGGCGAGGATCAAGGGCATGACGAAGGCGGTCGAGGCGCTCAAGCGGATCGCGGAGACGCAATCGCGCTTCGTCTCCCGCGGCGACAGGTCCGGCACGCACATCCTCGAGCAAGGCCTGTGGAAGCAGGCGGAGATCGAGCCCCGCGGCGCCTGGTACATCGAGTCCGGCCAGGGGATGGGCCAGACGCTCGGCATCGCCAACGATCGGCGGGCCTACATTCTCACTGATCGAGGGACGTGGCTCGCTTTCCAGAAGCGCGTCAGCCTGCCCATCCTGGTCGAGAAGGACACGCTGCTCTTGAACATCTACTCGGTGATGGAGGTGAATCCCGCCAATGGCCCGCGAGTGAACGCGGCCGGCGGCAAGGCCTTCGCCGATTTCATGCTCGCGCCCGAGACCCAGGCCGTGATCAGGACCTTCGGCGTGGACAGGTACGGCCAGCCGCTCTTCGTGCCCATCGCCAGCAAGAGCGACGCCGACTTCCAGTAGACGATCGTGGAGCTGATCTGGCAAGGTGTCCTCCAGGCCCTCACCCTCCTCGCAGGTGGCGACCGCCAGGTGTGGGAGATCACGTGGCTCTCGCTCCGCGTCTCCGCGACGGCCACCCTCCTCTCGCTC
>QHSC01000136.1 GCA_003220345.1 Candidatus Rokuibacteriota bacterium
TCTCCGGTCTCGACCATCAGCCCCACCTTTGGGTTGCGCCGGACGTTGAGCACCTTCTGGGCCTTGCCGTAGGAGGTCATGTAGAAGGCGCTGTCCTTGACGACGTAGTTCATCCCGACGACATGGGGGAATCCATCCTTGTCGATGGTCGCGAACGCCGCCTTGTGGTGCTGGCGGAGGAAGGCGGCCTGCTCCTCGGGGGTGAGCTGGATCTCCTGGCGCCGGTTCTTCGGTGGCGGCGCGCTCATGTCAGGCCGACCAATGTGGGGACCTCCCTCATCGCGTCACCCTGCCGCGGCGGCGGTGGTGGCGACGAACATCCGGTGCGATTGGCGGAGCGCCGCCTCGTGGCGGATGGCGAAGCCGGCCTCGGCCAGTAGCCACTGCCAGTCCTCGCTCGTGTACTTGTTGTGCACGGGGAAGAGACGGAAGGCCCGCCCCAGGTGCTCGGGTCCCGTCTCGCCGAGCCCGTCCCGACGCCAGGCGAGATAGCTCTGGAATGGCTGGCGAATCCAGTCGTGGAGCAGGAAGAGGCCCCGCGGGGAGAGCACCCGCCGGATCTCGGCGAGCACCGGCAGCGGCTCGTCGAGGACGTGCAGAACCGACGTCATGCTCACCAGGTCCACGGCGCCGGCGGCGTGGGGCAGCGGGGCGGCGGTCACGTCGTGAACCACAAGCGTGGGCGTGACTCCGGGCCACGTCAGACCCTGGGCATACACGATCATCGCCGGCGTGACGTCGTAGCCGTAGAGACTCATCGACGGGTCGCGCCGGGCGAGGTCGCGCAGGAAGAGGCCCGGGCCACAGCCAAGGTCGATCACGACGGGACTCGCGGGCAGAGGGGGGCCACGCCGGCGTCGAAGGCGGCCCAGTAGTCCTGGCCGTAGCGCTCCGAGTGCGTGGTGACCATGCGTAGCAGGAGCTGCTCGTCCGAGGCACCGCCGAGCGATTGATGGGTCGGCACGCGGTCAGTCCTTCACGGCTACAGCGAGTTGGCCGCTCGCGCGCCGAACTAGAATTCGGCACCGGAACGACAACGGGCACCTCCAATATTTTGGAAGTGCCCGTCGTGAGTGGTGGGCCGTCAAGGACTCGAACCTTGGACCCGCTGATTAAGAGTCAGCTGCTCTACCAACTGAGCTAACGGCCCGCATGCGCGGGTGCCACCACAGCGGAAATGGTGCGCCCAAGAGGATTCGAACCTCTGACCTTTAGCTCCGGAGGCTAACGCTCTATCCAGCTGAGCTATGGGCGCGCAATCTGCCCGGCCAGTTCCAAAGATTGGGGTGACCGAAGGGAATCGAACCCTCAACCCCTGGCGCCACAGGCCAGTGCTCTAACCAATTGAGCTACGGTCACCGTCTCCGGACGACAGCCAAGGGCTTACTGTACTTCATGTATTCACCACGGTCAACGTGCGCTCAGGCGCCGCCCAGCTCGCGACGCATGGCAGCCAGGCCCTCGGCGGAACCGCGCCTTCTGCTTGAGCTCGGCCGTCTTGACGGGCGCGAGCCTGGCGCCGTCGAGGGCGAACTCCCGGCAGACGAGCAGGGCGAAGGCGTAGCGGTCGAGCGTCTCGGAGCCGGCGACATGCCAGAGGCCCAGGAGCTCGCGCTCGGCCAGCTCCACGCTGGCCGCGGCCACGTCGGGATTGTAGGAAGGGCTCGCGCGCTGATCCACGGCGGGCCGGAACCCCTGGCCGGCGCGGCAGGCGCGGATCAGCTGGTACACGAAGTTCTTCTCCTGGCCCTCGGGACCGTAGACCACGCTCGTGCGGATGACGATGGCGCGGCGGCAGGCGGCCATCACCGCCTGCTCCCCTTCCCGCTTGCTTCGGCCGTACACGGAGAGCGGCCGCGCCGTGTCGGGCTCGGCGAAGGGGCCGCCCACGCCGTCGAAGACGTAGTCGCTCGAGTAGAAGACAAAGCCCGCCCCCGCCGCCTCTGCGGCGCGCGCCGCGGCGTGCACGCCGTCACGGTTGATGGCAAAGGCCTCGTCGGCGTGGTCCTCGCAGTAGTCCACATGGGAAAGACCGGCCGGGCAAAAGATCCACTCGGGGCGCGTCTGCGAGATGAGGCGCGCGACCGCGGCATGATCGGTGAGATCGAGGGGCGAGAGCCCCGGCGCGGGATGCGTGCCGTACGTGCCGTGCCCTTCGTGGCCGCGCGCGCGCAGCACGGCCAGCAGCGAGGCGCCTACCTGTCCCGAGGCGCCGATGACGAGAGCGCGCATGACTCACGGACCATACCGAACCTTGGCGGGCAGAGCAACCCAGGTCTATACTCCCCTCTCGTGAGTCCGGCGCGCGCGGCGGTGGCGGCGCACGAGGAATCGGAGACGCAGGTGCTGTGCTTTCTCAGGGCGCATCTCGGCAAGTAATGGCCCGGAGCCTGGGCGCCGCCCTTCCCGCCCGCATGGTCGCGCGGCTCTCCCAGTCCGACTTCCGCCCGCTTCTGGGCCGCGCGCTTCCCCTCATCACCCTCGACACCGAAGGGCGACCGCACCCGATGCTCTGCAGCTATCTCGAGCTGCTCGCGGTCTCGCCGACCCTGCTCCGCCTGGCCATCGCGGCCCGGAGCGGGTCGGCACGGAATCTCCAGGAGCGCGGCGCCGCGACCTTGCTCGTGATCGAGCCCGAGCACACGATCTACGTCAAGTGCCGCGCTTCTGGAGCGCCGCTCCTCATAGGCGGACTGGCTCGCTTCGATCTCACTGTGGAGGACGTCAGCGAGGACTCGGCCGCCGAGTGGGAGGCAGGAGCAGGCATCACCAGCGGCCTCACCTATGCGCCTGCGCCTGATCTCGACTCGCCGGAAGCGCGCGCGATTCTGGCCGCGCTCAGAGCTTAGAGGCGGATCAGACCTCGAGGAGGTCCTCGCCCACTGTGACGGACCCCGAGAAGTGCCGCCGCGCGGCGGTCTCGAGCTCGGCGGGGACGGACCCCGGCATCATGTGGGTGATGACGAGCTTGCCGGGGGCGGCGGCCTGGGCGACGCGGCCGATGTCCTCCGGCTGGGTGTGATAGGAAGCGAGGCCGCGGATCTTCTCCTCCAGCGAGGGCCACCCGCAATCCGGAGTCCATGTGGTCTTGGTCATCTCGCAGCATTCGTGGATGAGGCAATCCACGCCGCGGCTCCAGCGGATAAGGTTCTCCGACGGCCGCGTATCGCCCGAGACGGCCACGCGGCGGCCGCCGCCCTCGAAGCGATAGCCGACGGCGGGACGGACGGGATCGTGGTCCACGGTGAAGGCGCTGACCGTGACCCCTCCCACCTCGAAGATCTTGCCCTCCTCGATCTCCGTCACGCGCACGGTGGGACGGGCGCGCTTGACCATGTGATGCCGGCGGATCTCGATGTCCCAGTCGAGATAGTCGAGCAGCTTGTCCATCTGCCGCTGCGTCCCCGCCGGGCCCCACACCTCGAAGGGCGCATTCTGCCCGCTGATCCAGCGGGTGATGAGGAGATGCCCCAGGTCGATGATGTGGTCCGAGTGATGGTGCGTGATGAGCACGCGTGGCCAGTCATAGGGCCGCACTCCCGCCTGCACGAGCTGGGCGCCGACACCGGAGCCCGCGTCGACGAGGAACATCTCCTCGCCCAGCGTCAGCAGGGTGGCTGGGCCGCGACGCTTGGGATTGGGCGGCGGCGAGCCCGTGCCGAGAAGGACGGCGCGCATGGCGCGGGCATCCTAGCAGGCGGGTCCGTGGCCGTAAAGGTAGGGGCGAGAGACTGCCCCCTCACCCTGCCCTCTCCCCCGAGGCGGGGGAGAGGGATTGATAGAGACAGTTCGCCCAGCACTGAGAGAGTAGGCCGTCGGATCCCTCTCCCCCATCGGGGGAGAGGGCAGGGTGAGGGGGCGGCTCTTACTTCGGAGCGGGCGCAGGCTCGGGCGCCGGGGTCCTGGGCGACGGGGCCTTGGGCGCAGGCGCGGGGCGAGGCCGCGGCGGCTGCACCAGCTCGGCCTTGTAGGCACCCACGGTGACGGAGAGTTCGGTTTCCTTCCCGCCGCGCATGACGAAGAGCTTGACCGCGCGGCCCACCGGCGTGCTCGCGATGATGCGCTGGAGATCGCGCGGGCCCTCGATGGACGCGCCGTCCACGGCCAGCACGACATCATCCGGCTTGAGGCCGCCTTGATCGGCGGGCTGCCCGGCGACGACGCTCCGGATGAGGACGCCGCGGGGCTCCTTCAATCCGTACTTCGGCATGTCCTCGTCGCCGATCTCCGCGATGCCCACGCCAAGCCACCCCCACTGGACCTTGCCGGTCGACGCCAGCTGCGGGAGAAGCCCCTTGACGAGATTGATGGGAATGGCGAAGCCGATGGTGCCGTTGCGGGCAGCCATGCTGTTGACGCCCACGATCTCGCCCGCCATGTTGACGAGGGGGCCGCCGGAATTGCCGGGATTGACCGCGGCATCCGTCTGGATGAAGTCGAAGCCCGGCGCGGCCACCTGCAGCGGCGCGCCCTTCCGGCTCACGATACCGAACGACGCCGTCTGCTCGAGGCCAAAGGGATTGCCGACGGCCAGGACGAACTCACCGACGCGGAGACGATTGGAGTCGCCGAGCATGGCCACGGGCAGACCGGTGGCTTCGATCTTGACGAGGGCGAGGTCGACGCGATCGTCCTGCCCGATGACTTTGCCGTCGAGCCGCCGACCGTCGGACAGCTTGACCTGGATCCTCTCGGCATCGGTGACGACGTGGGCATTGGTGACGATGTAGCCGTCCTTGCGGATGATGAATCCAGATCCCGAGATGCGGCGCTCTTCGGGCGTGGAGGGCGTCTCGCCTTCGACCGGCGGCTCCTGCGCGCGACGCACGCGGATCTGGACGAGGACGGGCTTGAGCTGCTCGATCACGCTGTTCATGTGGTTGTTCAGCCGGGCGATATCGGCGGGTATCTGGGCTTTCGGGCTCTCCGTCCACATGGGGCCCGTGGGTGCCGTCGATTGTGCCGCCGCGGGGGCGGCGACGACGAGACAGAGCAAGAGGGCGAAGAGGCTGCGGATGGTGTAGCTCGGCATTGCGACTCCTCCGTGGGTCAGGGGTCGGCCGGCCCGGGAGGGTCCCGAGCGATTCCTTGAAGTATAGCAGCCTCCCCCGGACACCCCTATCGATTGACCTCACGGATGAGGTGACCCAGCTCGGGAATGATGAGCGATTCGAGGGCAAGCCGGCAGGCATTGGGTGAGCCCGGCAGGGAAAAGAGTACGCGCCCCTGGACGACCCCGCCCTGGGCCCGCGACAGCATGGCCGCGGGGCCGATTTCCTGGTAGGAGAGCATCCGGAACAGCTCCCCGAAGCCGGTCAGGCGCTTGTCCAGCATCGCCTCCACGGCCTCGAAGGTCGAGTCGCGCTTGGTGATGCCGGTGCCGCCCGTGAGGATGAACACCTCGACGGAGGGTGCCGCGCATCCGGAGCGGATCACCGCCGTCACCTGCGCGGGCTCGTCACGCACGATGGCGTGCCCGGCGACCCGATGCCCCGCCGCGGTGAGGAGCTCGCGGATCAGGGCCCCGCTCGTGTCGGTGTCGGGGGTCTTGGAGTCCGAGATCGTGAGCACGAAGCAGCCCACGGACGCGGGGGCGTGGGCCTTGTGCTCCTGGGGCGTGGCGTCCTTCACGCGGATTCCTCGAGGTAGATGCCGCCATCGTCCACGGTGACAGTAAAGTGCGGCACCGTCTCGCCGGGAATGGTCATGCACACGCCCGAGCGGAGATCGAACTCCCAGCCGTGCAGCGGGCAGGTGACGATGTCGCCCTCGACGCGGCCATCGCAGAGATTGCCGCCCTTGTGGGCGCACTCGTTGCCGATGGCGAAGATCTCCTCTCCGCGCCTGAAGAGCGCCACGTCCATCCCTCGGACGACCACGAGCTCGACGCCCCCTGGCGGAAGCGCGGCGAGATCGAGGACGCGCGTGCGCGTCATCGCCCCCTCACCGTGCTCTCTCCCCCGATGGGGGAGAAGGTTTGGGAGCTTGGCCCGGGCTTTCTGCATCCCTCTCCACTCTGGGGAGAGGGCCAGGGTGAGGGGCGGTCGCGTAGGCCTCGTCGAGGACTTCGGCGAGGTGGAGGACCTGGATGGCTGTGCCCTCGGCGGCCAGGCCCTGGGCGATCTGGATGATGCAACCCGGATTGGCGGTGACGACGGCCTGGGCGCCCGTGGCGCGGACATTGGCGACCTTGCGCGCCTGCAGGCGCTGCGCCATCTCGGGCTGGGTCAGGTTGTACGTCCCGGCCGAGCCGCAGCACCAATCAGCCTCGGCCAGCGGCACCACGGTGAGCCCGGGAACCTGGGCAAGGAGAGCTCGCGGCTCGCGGCTGATCTTCTGGCCGTGCACGATGTGACACGGATCGTGATAGGTCACCGTCTTCTCGACGCGGCCGAGAGGCCCGCGCAAGGGCTCGGCGGCCAGGAACTCGGCGAGGTCGCGCACGCGCTCCGAGAAGCGCTGCGCCCGCTCACGCCATGCGGGATCGTCGGCGAGGAGCAGCCCGTAGGCCTTCATGTGGGCGCCGCAGCCCGACGTGTTCACGATCACGACGTCGACCTTGGCCTCCTCGAAGACCTCGATGAGGCGCTTGGCAAGCGTGACCGCCTGGGCGTGCTCGCCGCCATGCGCGTGGAGCGCGCCGCAGCACGCCTGGGCCCGCGGCGCCACGACTTCGGCGCCATTCCTGGCGAGGACACGGGCCGTCGCGCGATTCTGGGAACCGAAGGCGACCTGCTGGATGCACCCGGTGAGCAGGCCGACCCGCGCGCGCCTGGGGCTCAGGGCCGGCGTCAGCTCGGGCAGCGGGGCCCGCGAGGCGCCGGGCGGCAGCACGGGAAGGAGCGGCTCCCAGTCCGGCAAGGGCCGGGGCAGAAGGCGGATGAGGCCAGTCGCTCGCGCGAGCCGCTGCAGGCCGCTCGCCTGGTAGAAGCGCAGACCCGCGGCGGCGAGGCCGAGCAAACGTGGACTGGGAAGGAGCACGCCGAAATTGAGCCAGCGGAAGAGTCGCCGCGCGATACCGCCCGGTCGCTCGCGCTCGATCTCCGCGCGACCGGCCTCGATGAGCTGGCCGTACGGCACCCCCGATGGGCAGACCGTCTCGCAGGCGCGGCAGCCGAGGCAGAGATCGAGATGCGCCTTGGTCGACTCCGTCAGGGCGATGCGCCCCTCGGCCAGCGACTTGATCAGCATGATGCGGCCGCGCGGCGAGTCCATCTCGGTGCCGAGGATCGAGAAGGTCGGGCAATAGGGGAGGCAGAGCCCGCAATGCACGCAGCGATTGACGCCTTCCACGTCGAGCCCGTGGAGCTTGAGCGGTTCCATGCCGCGCGGAGTCTCGACCGTATGAGCCATCAGAGGCCGCCCGCGACGCGGCCGGGGTTGAGCACGCCGCGCGGATCGAGCTGCGCCTTGATGCGCTCCATGATGCGGAGGGCCGGCCCCGCCTCGTCCCACACGGGCACGCGCTCCTTGACGGCCAGCGGGGCCCGCTGGACCACCGCGTGCCCTCCGGCGCCGCGCACGAGAGTCCGCCACTCGCCGAGCACGGCGGCCACGCGCTCGAGATCGGCGTGTTCGCCCCCGCCGAGGGCTGCCTCGACGATGCCGACCCCGGCATGGGCGGCCGTCGCCGCGCGCAGACCCGCGCGCTGCGCCACCGCGGCGCCCTGCTCCATGCAGTCGGCAACCTGGCTCGGTAGGAGGACCCACCGCATGGTGGCCGCAGTCTCCGCGAAGGCCTCGCGTCCCATGGTGCCGCGGGCCTGCCAGAGGCGATCGCGCTCGGCGCCGTCCAGCACGCGCGCCTCACGGAGACCCACGGGCTCGAGCAATCGCTCGATCTCGCGGCACTGCCAGTCGACCTGATCCGCCATGCCGTCGACGCCCACGAGGAGCGCCGCCCCTTCGGCCCCGCCCAATCCCAATGCCCGGATCGCCTCGCCGTCGAGCAGCTCGAGCGCCGACGGCAGCAGATCCGAGGCCATGACCGTCCGCGCCGCCACGCCCGCGTCCTTGAGCCGCTCGAAGCGCGCCACCACTACACGATCGGCGTCGGGCCGCGGACGCAGCTTGAGCGTCGCCTCGACGATGACGCCAAGAGTTCCGAAGGCGCCGATGAAGAGCTTGGGCAGGTCATAGCCGGCGACGTTCTTCACGACCTTGCCCCCGCCCTTGACGATGGCGCCATCGGCCGTGACCACGGTAAGCCCGATGAGCAGGTCACGGCAGCCACCATAGAGATGCCGCCTCGGGCCGGCGACGTTCGCCGAGAGCGTGCCGCCGATGGTGGCCTTGGCCGCGTGAGGCGGATCGAGGGAAAGCCACTGCCCGCGCCGCCCGAGCGCCTCCTGGAGCGTCTGCACGGTCATGCCCGCTTCAACCGTCGCCGTGAGATCGCCCGGCTCGTGCTCGACGAGCCGGTTGAGGCGGCCGAGCAAGAGGACGAGCCCCAGGCGCGAGGGCGGCGAGCCGACGGCCATGGCAGTGCCGCCACCCCAGGGCGTCACCGGCACGCCCGCCTCGCCGGCCGCCACGAGGACGGCGGCGACGTCTTCCTTGCTTCCGGGCGCGACGACGGCCCCTGGCGTGCGTCCCTCGATGACATAGGGCCCGCACTCGATGCCGGTCAGGACATGCGCGGGGCCGACGATACGGCGAAGCTCATCGTGGAAGGCGGCGGGCACGGCGATGATCCCGCCCGCTAGAAGCGCTGGGCCAGGCCCTGGGCTTCGATCGGATGCGGACGATAGGCGATGCTCGCCTCGCCACAGGCCTTGCGCGAGGGGAAGATCTTGCCGGGATTGCACAGGCCGCGCGGGTTCCAGGCTTCCCGCACGCCGCGCATGGCGTGCAGGTCCGCCTCGGTGAAGATGAGCGGCATGTAGTCCATCTTCTCGAGCCCGATGCCGTGCTCGCCCGAGATCGAGCCGCCGACATCGGCGCAGACCTTGAGGATCTCGCCGCCCGCCGTGACCACGCGCGCGACTTCTCCCGGCCTGCGGGGATCGTAGAGGATGTTGGGATGGAGGTTGCCGTCGCCGGCATGGAACACGTTGCCCACCCGGAGCTCGTGAGCGCCCACGATCTCGTTCACGCGACGCAAGACTTCCGGCAGCCGCGTGCGCGGAATGACGCCGTCCATCACCATGTAGGCGGGCGAGATACGCCCGTAGGCGCCGAACGCGCTCTTGCGCCCCTTCCAGAGGAGCTGGCGCTCGGCCTCGTCGCGCGCGGCGCGCACCTCGCGCGCGCCGTTCTCCCGGCACGCGGCCATGACGCGCTCGGCCTGGGCCTCCATTCCTTCGCGGAGCCCGTCCAGCTCGATGAGGAGGGCGGCGGCGGCATCGCGCGGATAGCCGCAGTCGAAAGCGTCCTCGACGGCCTGGATGGTCAGCTGGTCGATCATCTCCATGGCCGCGGGGACGAGGCCGCGCCCGATCACCGCGGACACCGACTCCGAGGCCGCCTCCACCGCGTCGAAGACGGCCAGCACGGTCTTTACCGCCTGCGGCCGGCGCAGGATGCGCACGATGATCTTGGTCGCGATGCCGAAGGTGCCCTCGGAGCCCACGAAGAGGCCGGTCAGGTCATAGCCCTGTGACTCGCGGGTGCGGCCGCCCAGCCAGATGACCTCGCCGTCGGGCAGCACCACCTCGAGCCCGAGCACGTGATTGACGGTGACGCCGTACTTGAGCGTGTGCGGGCCGCCCGAGTTGTTGGCGATGTTGCCGCCGATGGTGCAGGCCTGCTGGCTGGACGGATCGGGGGCGTAGTAGAAGCCCTTGGGTCCGACGGCCCAGGAGAGGTGAAGGTTCACGAGCCCGGGCTCGACGACCGCAAGCTGGTTCTCGTAGTCCACTTCCAGGACGCGGTTCATCCGCATGAGCGAGATCACGAGGCCGCCCTCGGCGGGCAAGCAGCCGCCCGAGAGCCCCGTGCCCGCGCCGCGCGCCACGAAGGGCAGGCCCTCGCGGTTGGCGAGCCGCACCACCGCCGACACCTGCTCCACGGAGGTGGGGAACACGACGAAGTCGGCGAGGGCCTGGAAGAGCGTCAGCCCGTCGGACTCGTACACGAGAAGCTCCTCGGGGTCGGACAGGACAGCGCCCTTTCCGAGGAGGCTTTCCAGCTCGCGGCGAAGCCCGGCCTTGCGACCGGGATCAAGACTACTCATGGAGGGATTATACAGCTAGAGCTCCCAGGGGGGCTCGACGCCGACCGGGAGTTCGATGACAGTCGGGCCGGCGTGTTTCAACGCCCGCTCCAGCGCGTGAGGGAGCGCGTCCAGGTCGGCGACGCGCTCGCCCGCGGCGCCGAAGGCGCGCGCCATGGCCGGGAAGTCGGGATTCGCCAGATCCACCTCACCGTACTTGCCGAAGATCGCGTCCTGAAGATACTTGATGGCGCCGTAGCGCTCGTCGTTCATCACGAGAAAGACGATCCCGAGCCCGTACTTCACGGCCGTGGCCAGCTCGTTCACCGAGAACATGAAGCCGCCGTCGCCGATCACCGCGACGACGGCGCGATCCGGACACGCGACCTTGGCGCCGATGGCCGCGGGCACGCCGTAGCCGAGCGTGGCGGAGCCGATGGGGTACAGAAAGGTGCGCGGTCGCAGGACGGGGAAATGCCACTCCATCCAGTAGTTGATCCCCGTCTGATCGTTGACCACGATGCCGTCCTCCGGCAGCGCCTGACGCAACAGCTTGATGAAGCGGTCCGCCGTCTCCGTGTAGCGCGGCCAGCGGGCGTCGCGCTGGGAGGCGAGCCACGCGCGATCCCATCCCGCCGCGGGCGCGCCCGGTCCGAGTGCCTGGGCGAGCGCTTCGAGGCCCAGGCGCGCGTCGCCCACGATGCCCACGGCGGTGGGGTGCATGCGGCCGATCACGCCGGGATCAAGGTCGAGGTGCACGAGCGTCTGCTCGGGCTTGAGCGAGAAGTTCAGCAGAAGGCCCTTGGTCGACCGGTGGGCGAAGCGGTAGCCGACGGCGAGAATCACGTCCGCCGATTCCAGCGTCGCCTTGCTCGCGCGCCAGTTCGGGACGATCCCCAGCCAGAGCGGATCCGTCTCGGGCAGGATCCCCCGCCCCATGACGCTCGTGAGCACGGGCGCGCCCAGGCGACGCGCCACTGTCGCGAGCGCGGCACCGGCTTCAGCGGCGACCGCACCTCCGCCCGCCACGATTAGCGGCCGTCGCGCGCGCCTGAGCACCTCGGCCGCCTCGTCGATCTTCTTTGGATCGCATGCAGGGCGGCCGCCGGTAAGCGCCGTCAACTGCCCGACGGTCTTCCCCACGAGCAGATCGGTGGGCAGCGAGAGCGCCACCGGGCCCGGGCGCTGGGTGCGAAAGAGATGAAAGGCCCGCTGCACCGCCGCGGGGAAGAGCCGGCCTTCGTGGATGGTCTCGGCCCAGCGAGACACGGGCCGGAAGCAGTCGATCTGGTTCGGCACCTCGTGCAGCGCGCCCAGATCCTTCCCGATGAGCGCCGACGGGATATCGGACATGAGGGTCAGCACGGGCTGGGAGCCCGCCCAGGACTCGACCATGGGCGTGAGCGTGTTGGTCGCGCCCGGCCCCGTCGTCACCGCCACCACGCCGGGCCGACCGGAGGCGCGCGCATAACCGTCGGCCATGAAGGCCGCGCCCTGCTCGTGGCGCGCGAGGACGTGGGTGATCTCGTGCTGCTTGAGGAGCGCGTCGTAGATGGCGAGGTTGTGCACGCCGGGGAGCCCGAAGACATGACGCACACCCTCGGCGCGCAGCGCTTCGACGATCCACTCTCCGCCGGTACGGAGCTCAGGCGAGGCCGTCATGGTGGGATCCTCTGCGGACGTCGGCGGGATGGGCACTCAGTGATGCTGGAAGGTTGGCTCCCCGAACTGGACTCGAACCAGTAACCCCCCGGTTAACAGCCGGGTGCTCTACCATTGAGCTATCGGGGAATGCCGTCAACGGACCCGCTAGACCTCTTTTTGTATCACAGGGGCTGAGTATCGCCAAGGGCGCCTCGACCCCTCACCCTGCCCTCTCCCCGGAGGGAGAGGGGTGTAGAGAACCCACTCTTGAGAGGTGAGATCACACTACAGACGGCAGATATAAATGCTGTTCTGGGGGCCGCGGGCGTCGACGACCTCGACCGTGGCGAAGCCCGCTTCGCCGAGCATGCGGCGCGCCGTCTGCTCGCCCCAGGCGGTGCCGAGCCCCGCGCCGCCGGCGGCCAGCGAGACCGTCATGCAGTGCAGCACGCTCATGCCATACATGTACGGCGCAAACGGATTGCCGATGTTCTCTTCTAGCTTGCTCGAGGCCTTGGGCTCCACCATCAGATAGACACCGCCCGGCGCGAGCGCGCCGGCCACCCGACGCAGCACGGTCGCAGGATCCCGCTGATCGTGGATGGCGTCGAACGACGTGATCAGATCGAACCCGGGCTCCGGCTTCATCTGCGTGACGTCGAGCACCTCGAAGACGGCATTCGTCAGCCCCATCTCGCGCGCCTCGGCTCGAGCCCTGACGATCGCGTCTTCTCCCAGGTCATAGCCGACGAACGATGACGCCGGGTACTCCCGAGCCATCAAGTTCACCGCGTGGCCCGTGCCGCAGCCGATGTCGGCCACGCGAATGCCCCCTTTCAGCCGCTCGGGCAAGCCCTTGGCGGCGGGCAGGAAGCCCTTGATCAGAAGGCCGTCGTAGAGCAGCCGCCAGGAGGCGTCCATGGCCTCCGTGAAGTCGGGGCGGTATTCCGAATAGGGCACGCCCCCGCCGTCGCGGAAAGACTCGATGATCCGAGGGAGACGCTTGCTCAGCATCGGCACGTTCTGGCTGGACGCGGCCAGATTGTGGCTCGACGTCCCGGTCAGGCAGGCCGCGTGCTCGGGCGGGAGCGTGAAGGCTCCGGAGGTCGCGTCGTATTCGACGATGCCGCCGGTGGCCATGGCGGCCAGCCACTCGCGAACATAGCGCTCGTTGAGCCCCGCGCGGTCGGCGATCTCCTGGCTGGTCCCCGGCCCCTTGGCGGTCGCCTCGAAGAGCCCGGTCTTGTGTCCGACGTCCACCAGCAAGGTGAGGATTCCGCTCGTGTAGTGGCCGAAGAGCTTGCGGGCGAAATCTTGAACGCGCTGGCGATCGGGTTTCTGGTCCACTTCTAGTTGACCTCGCGACGGCCTTCCAGGGCCTTCGAGAGCGTGACCTCGTCGGCATACTCGAGATCGCCGCCCACGGGCAGCCCGCGCGCGATGCGCGTGATGCGCGGGACGAGCGGCCTGAGGAGCTTGGCGAGGTAGATCGCCGTCGCCTCGCCCTCGACGCTCGGATTGGTGGCGAGGATGATCTCTTCCACGCCGGGCGTCTCGAGCCGGACCAGCAGCTCGCGCACCTTCAGGTCCTCGGGCCCGATGCCGTCGAGGGGTGAGAGCGCGCCCAGCAGCACGTGGTAGCGCCCCCGGAACTCTCCCGTGCGCTCGAGCGCCATGAGGTCATTGGGCTCTTCCACGACGCAGAGGATGCGGCCGTCCCGACGGATATCGGCGCAGATGCGGCAGGGGTCTATCTCGGTGACGTTGAAGCAGACGCGACAGTGGACGATCTGGGCCTTGAGCTGCGTCAGCGACTCGGCCAGCGTCTGCACTTCGTCCGTGGGGCGCTTGAGAAGAAAGAAGGTCAGCCGCTGGGCGGTCTTGGGGCCAATACCAGGGAGCCGTTGCAGCGCTTCAATGAGCCGCGCGACCGGCTCGGGGTAGTAGGCCACTACATCCCCATGCCGGGGATCTTGAGACCGGCGGTGAGCTTGCCCATCTCGGCCTGGACCATCTCCTTCGACTTCCGCAGCGCCTCGTTGCACGCGGCGAGAACCAGGTCCTCGAGCATCTGCGAATCCTCTGGGTTGATGACCTCGCGGTCGATCTTGATCGAGAGCAGCTCCTGCTTGCCGTTGCACTCGACGGTGACCATGCCGCCGCCCGCTGTCGCGTCGACTTTCTTCTTGGCGACTTCCTGCTGCAGCGCCTCCATCTGCTGCTGCAGCTTCTGCGCCTCCTTCATGATGTTGCCGAAGCCTTTCACTGGACTTCTCCTTCCTCCGGGACGCGCGGCCGCACTGCGACCACTTCGCCCTG
Source organism: Candidatus Rokuibacteriota bacterium (assembly GCA_003220345.1). Classification (GTDB taxonomy): domain Bacteria; phylum Methylomirabilota; class Methylomirabilia; order Rokubacteriales; family CSP1-6; genus AR37. The sequence continues at coordinate 14,117 of QHSC01000136.1, forward strand.
GAACGTGGACACGGCGGCCTGCACGGCCGGATGGTTGACGGCGCCCGTTGGCACGTCGCCCTCGGTGGCGATCTCCACGCGCCGGGCCCCGGGAATATGCTGCTGCGCTGCCTGGGTGATGATCTCGCGGTTCGCGCGCTCGCCCAGCATCTCGCGATGGAAGGCGCTCGCGACCAGACCGACCGTGAGCACGCCCCCTTCGAGCCGCTGTGGCACCGCATGCTGGACCACCGAGCCGAGGAGGGCCTTCTTCCTCAAGATCTCCTCGACCGCGCGTGTCCATCCGCGCCCGAGATCACCCTCGCTGACCGGTTCCGGCTCCGGCGCTTGCTGTCGCGGCGGCCGGGGCGCCGCCACGGGCGCGGGCACGCTCGAGCCCGACACGGGCGGGGTGGCTCGCGGCGGCGCATCGAGCAGGCTCGGCTGAGCCACCACCGGCCGGGCCAGCGCCGGCGCGGAGCGCAGTCGGCTGGCCGCTTCGTCGATCTTCGCGATCAGGCCCTCGATGGCCTCCGGCCGCGGTCGGCGCGCTGCGCGCACGGCGGCGATCTCGAGCTCCACGCGAGGATGGGGCGAGCGTCGCATCTCGGCATCGGCATCCATGAAGGCGCGCAGCAGGTAGACGAGCTCGTCCTGGCTCACGGGCTCGGCCATCTCGCGGATGGCTGCCTGCTCGGCCGGCGTGAGGTCGGCGAACTTTCCCTCCGGCGCCACCTTGATGACGAGGGCTCGGCGCGCCGCCTCGATGACCTCGCGGCAGAGCCAGCCGAGATCTTCTCCATCACGCGCGGCCCGGTCAATGGCCTCGAGCGCGGCCGCGCCGTCCGTGGCCAGCAGGGCGCCGAGGAAGGCGCGAACGTGGACGGGCGAGGAGGCGCCGAGCAGCCGCGCCACCGAGGCCTCGTCGAGCTCCCCGCCGCCATAGGCGATGGCGGTGTCGAGAAGCGAGAGCGCGTCGCGCAGGCTGCCTTCCGCGGCCCGCACGAGCAGGGGCAGCGCGGCGGGATCGAAGCGGACACCTTCCTTGGTCAGGATCTCCGTCAGGGTCCCCGTGAGCTGCTCGGGCGGGATGGGACGGAAGTCGAATCGCTGGCACCGCGAGAGCACCGTCGCGGGAATCTTCCGCGGATCCGTCGTGGCGAGCACGAAGACCACGTGCGCGGGCGGCTCCTCGAGCGTCTTCAGGAATGCGTTGAAGGCCGGGCCCGACAGCATGTGGACCTCGTCCACGATGTAGACCTTGAAGCGGCCGCGCGCCGGCGCGTACTTCACGTTCTCGCGCAGGGTGCGGATATCGTCCACGCTGGTATTGGAGGCGGCGTCGATCTCCATCACGTCCACGGGCGCCCCCGAGACGAAATCCAGGCAGGAGGGACAGGCGCCGCAGGCCTCCGGTCCCGTGCGCGCCGTGCACGCCAGCGCCTTGGCGAGCAATCGCGCCGTCGTCGTCTTGCCCACGCCACGCGGTCCCGTGAACAGATACGCATGCGCCACCCGTCCCGACGCCAGCGCATTCTGCAAAGTCCGCGTCACCGCATCCTGCCCCACCACCCCCGCAAACACCTGCGGCCGCCACTTCCGCGCCAACACCTGATACGTCACAGCGCGAACTCCTCGGCAAGGTCGGCTCGTCCTGGTGGGGGGGAGTACGGGGGAGGAGCGGCACCTCTCGCAACGCAGCCGATCAAAAGCCGTGGGGGAGTCCGAGGGAGGAGCGAGGCGCGCTCCCCCTCGGAACCAATTAAGACCGTGCACCCTCCTTCGAACCGCCCGTCCCGCGATCTCAACGCGGAGCCGGCTCCGGTCAGGTACTCCCACGGCACACGAGCTAAGCGCCGTACCGTTGCTCCCTTCCGGGCCTGGCGGGGTTTGACGCGGCTCATTGCGTGGGGCCCAACCTTCAACACCGTCCCACGAAGCTCATTCGACACGAACGGCCCTCGAGAGGGAATTCAACCCCGCTGTAGCGGATTGCGGGTTACAGGGCACCGCTACCTCCCCGTCTAGCACGGCCAACTCGCGCAGGGTGCCGATAAGGGGCCATCTGCTTCGTTGGCGCCCTCGACCGCAGGTTCAACGTACAGAGAGTACGCCTCACCTGCGGCCTTCGGGCGCCGCCTCGCAGCTGACCCCTTCTCGACACCCTGCAAGGTCGTCGGTAGCTCAGGACTGCTCACAACAGAATCATCTCGCCAATCGGCGGGCTCTGCGGTATTTCGCAGATCATTTCAGACAAAATAATGGCGGAGGGGGTGGGATTCGAACCCACGGTAGAGTTGCCCCTACACGGCATTTCCAGTGCCGCACCTTCGGCCACTCGGCCACCCCTCCACGCATGACGAAACGCCTCCGCGCGCGTAAAAATTGGCGGAGGGGAGAGGATTTGAACCCCCGAGGGACTTACGCCCCTATCCGATTTCGAGTCGGACGCCTTCAACCGGGCTCGGCCACCCCTCCGCAGCAATTTCAGGATCTTTTCTTGTGAAAGAACTCGGCCAAGAGCGCGCCACATTCCGCGCTTCGGACGCCCGCCACCACGGCCACCTGATGGTTCAGCCGCGAATCCTCCAGCAGCCGGTACAGTGTGCGCGCGGCGCCGGTCTTCGGATCGGCCGCGCCGTACACGAGGCGTCCGATGCGCGCGTGAAGCGCCGCGCCGCAGCACATCGCGCACGGCTCTATCGTCGTATAGAGCGCGGCGCCCACGAGCCGGTAGTTTCCCGCCGCCTCCGCCGCCGCTCGAATTGCCACCACCTCGGCGTGGGCGGTGGGATCGCGGTCGGCGACCATCCGGTTCCGTCCGCGACCGATGACGCGGCCCTCCAGCACCACCACGGCGCCTACCGGCACCTCGTCGAGCGCCCCAGCGCGGCGGGCTTCCTCGAGGGCCAGGTCCATGTGCCGCGCATCCTCGGCGTCCGCCGTCTCCACCCTCACAGCCCGGGTCACGGGCAGGGGGACGATGCTCCGCCCCCCTGCCCTCGATGGTGCGCCCTAGAGGAGTCGAACCTCTGGCCTTCGGATTCGTAGTCCGACGCTCTATCCAACTGAGCTAAGGGCGCGTTCTGGCGGAGAGGCCGGGATTCGAACCCGGGACAGAGGTTTTGCCCCTGTAACCGCTTAGCAGGCGGCTGCCTTCGGCCGACTCGGCCACCTCTCCAGACAGTCAAGCCTCCAGAGTATAAGGCATTCCCCTGGCAGCGACTACCGGAACCTGGGTCGTCGGGCCATACTGACCGCATGAACCTACAAGCCGCCGAGACCCGCCCGATGACGAACCTTCGACAATTTCTCCGCGATACCTGGACCCTGGCCAGACCCTACTGGTCCTCAGAGGAACGCTGGGCGGCCTGGTTGCTCCTGGGCGTCGTGGTGGCCATGAATCTAGGGCTCGTCTACATCAACGTGCTGCTCAACAAGTGGCAGAACACTTTCTTCAACGCCATCCAGGAAAAGAATGCCGACGTGTTCTTTCAGCAGCTCCTCCGCTTCAGCTGGCTGGCGGGGTTGTTCATCGCCGTGGCCGTGTATCAGCTCTATCTGAACCAGCTCTTGCAGATCCGCTGGCGCCGCTGGCTGACGGACCGGTACCTGACGGCCTGGCTCGCTGATCGCACCTACTACCGCATGCAACTCATGGCCGGGGAGTCGGACAATCCGGACCAGCGCATCGCGGAAGACGTGCGTCTGTTCGTCACGCGGACGCTCTCGCTCTCCCTGCAGTTCCTCACGGCCATCACGACGCTCGTCTCCTTCATCGGCATCCTCTGGTTCCTCTCGGGTCCCCTCACCTTGCCGTGGCTCGGCTGGACGGTGCCGGGGTACATGGTCTGGGCGGCGCTCCTGTACTCGATCGTGGGCACGTGGGTCACCGAGAGGGTCGGCCGCCGCCTCGTCCGGCTCGACTTCGAGCAGCAGCGGTACGAGGCCGACTTCCGGTTCTCGCTCGTGCGCCTGCGCGAGAACACGGAGGGCGTGGCCCTCTATCGCGGAGAGCCGGACGAGCTCGAGAACTTCCGCCAGCGCTTCCGGCGCGTCGTCGAGAACTGGTGGGGCATCATGGGTCTGCAGAAGCGCCTGACCGGCTTCACCGTCGGCTTCGCCCAGGTCGCCATCATCTTCCCGTTCGTGGTGGCGGGACCGCGCTTCTTTCGCGGCGAGATCGCCCTGGGTGGCCTCATGCAGACGGCCCAGGCCTTTGGTCAGGTCCAGCAAGCCTTGAGCGTGGTGGTGGACTACCAGCTCTATCCCCAGATCGCCGAGTGGCGCGCCGTGGTCAGCCGGCTCATGGGCTTCGAGGCGGCCATGGCACGCGTCCGACCGCAGCCCGGCAGCGAAGGCATCGTGCGTGCCGAATCCGTGAATGGCATTGCCCTCGAGGGCGTGGATCTTCACCTGCCAGATGGCCAGCCGCTCCTCGAGGGCGCCCACTCGCAGATCGCGAGCGGCGAGAGCGTGCTGCTCACGGGTCCCTCAGGCGCGGGCAAGAGCACGCTCTTTCGCGCGGTGGCGGGCATCTGGCCCTTCGGCCGTGGACGGATCGCCGTGCCCCCCGATGCACGCATTCTCTTCCTGCCCCAGAAGCCCTACTTGCCTCTGGGAACGCTCCGTGAAGTCGTGAGCTATCCGACGCCGCCCGCGACCATCTTGGATTCAACCCTGCGCGAAGCGCTCGAGGCGGTGGGCTTGCCCAAGCTCGGCGAGCGCCTCGACGAGAGCGCCAACTGGGCGCTCCAGCTCTCGCCCGGGGAGCAGCAGCGCATCGCCTTCGCCCGCGCCATCGTGCAGCAGCCGGAGTGGCTCTTCCTCGACGAGGCGACCTCCGCCGTGGACGAGCAGACGGAGGCGCGGCTCTACACCCTCCTCAAGGAGCGGCTGGCGCACACGGCGGTGATCAGCATCGGCCATCGACCGACGCTCGGAGCCTTTCACACGAAGCGCCTGGCCTTGCGGCCGCACGCCGACCGCGCCGCCTCACTCGAAGAGGTCGCGCGCACAGCCTAGGAAGAATATTGGCGGAGGGGGAGGGATTCGAACCCCCGACCCCTTGCGAGGTTCCGGTTTTCAAGACCGGCGCCTTCAACCAGACTCGGCCACCCCTCCGCTCAATTCAGCGAGCGGGCCCGATCCGCTCGAGCCCGTTCATGTATGGTCGCAGCACCGACGGCACGGTGACGGTGCCGTCGGCCTCCTGATAGCTCTCGAGCACCGCGATCACGGTCCGCCCGACGGCCAGACCCGAGCCATTCAGCGTATGGGCGAACTCCGGGCGGCCGCCGCCATCCGGACGGTAACGAATGTCCGCCCGGCGGCCGCCGAAATCCGCATAGGTCGAGCACGAGGAGATCTCGGTGTATTTTCCGATGGCGGGCCGCCACACTTCGATGTCGTAACCCTTGGCGGCACTGAAGCCCAGATCGCCCACGCACCGCTCGACCACTCGGTACGGCAGCTCGAGCCGCCGCAAGACCTCCTCGGCGTTGGCCACCATCGACTCCAGCTCGTCATAGGCCTGGCCCGCCGTGCTGATCTTCACCATCTCGACCTTGTCGAACTGGTGCTGACGGTAGATCCCCTTCATGTCTTTCCCATACGTGCCCGCCTCTCGCCGGTAGCACGGCGTGAAGGCCGTGTAGCGCCGGGGCAACGTCCTCTCGTCCAGGACCTCCCCGCCGTGGAGCGCGGACAGCGAGACCTCGGCAGTGGGAATGAGATAGAGCGTGCGGTTCTCGTCCGCCTCCATCGTCTTGAAGAGCCCCTCCTCGAACTTCGGGAGCTGGCCGGTCCTGAGCATGGTCTCCGCGCTCACGAGGTGCGGCAGCCAGAGCTCCGTGTATCCGTGCTCGCGCGTGTGCAGGTCGAGCATGAACTGAGCCAGCGCGCGCTCGAGGTGCGCCAGCGGCCCCCAGAGGACGGCGAAGCGCGACTTGGCGATCTTGGTCGCGCGCTCGATATCGAGCAGCCCCAGCTTCTCGCCCACGTCCTCGTGCGGCTTGGGCTCGAACGAAAAGGCCCGTGGGGTGCCCCACTTGCGGACCTCGACGTTGTCGGTATCGCTCGTCCCCGGCGGGACAGACGGGTGCGGCAGGTTCGGCACCTGGACCAGGAGCTCCTCGATCGCCTCGTCGACGACCTTCAGCTGGCCGTCGAGGTCCTTGATCCGCTCGCTCACCTCGCGCATCCGGGCCTGCTCGGCGCTGGCGTCCTCACCGCGCCGCTTCGCCTGCCCGATCGCCTCCGAGGCCTTGTTGCGGAGTGCCTTGAGCTCCTCGCTCTCGTGGATGAGGCGCCGTCGCTCGGCGTCGCGCGCCGCGATCCCCTTGATGAGCTCGGCGCCACCCTTTTGCGCGAGGGCGCGCTCGACCTCCTCCGGTCGCTCGCGGATCAGCCTGATGTCCAGCACTGCTCTCTCCTTTCGAGCCCTCGCACTCTACTCAGCTCTCGGCTCGCGCCTTCGCCGCTTACCTCGCACAGCCACATGCTCATGCCTGCGGCAGTTCGACCATGTCTCGGCTCGAACTACAATCTTCAGCCCGAGGCTCGAACTGCACAAACAAAAGAGGCCGCCCGCAGGCGGCCTCATGTCCCCCGACGGGGTCGCGCTATGATGAGGGCGTGACCGCCTGCTCGGCCTCGACGCGGGCGATGCTGCCCACCCGATCGTCGGCGTCCAGGTCGATCACCCGCACCCCCATGGTATTACGCCCCTGGCTCGTGATGTCGCCCCCGTGGATACGGATCATCTTCCCCTTGGTCGTGACCACGAGGATGTCGTCGGTCTCGCGGATCTCGAGCATCCCGACCACAGAGCCGTTGCGCCCCTCCGTCTTGATGTCGATGATGCCCTTGCCCGCGCGGCCCTGGAGGCGATACTCCTCGAGCGGCGTGCGCTTGCCGTAGCCGCGCTCGGTGATCGTGAAGACGCTGACCCCCTCCTGTACCACCTCGGCGGCGATGACCTGATCGCCGTCGTCCACCTCGATCCCGCGGACACCGCCGGCCGTGCGGCCCATGGGCCGGACATCCTCCTCGGGAAAGCGGATGATCATGCCCTGCTTGGTCGAGAGAAGCACCTCGCGCTGGCCGTCGGTGCGGCGAGCCGCCATGACCTCATCGCCCGCATCGAGCGAGATGGCAAGGATGCCGCCCGAGCGCGGATGCGAGAAGGCGGACAGCTCCGTCTTCTTGACGGTGCCCCGCTTGGTCGACAAGATGACATAGCCGCCGG
>QHSC01000272.1 GCA_003220345.1 Candidatus Rokuibacteriota bacterium
ACTCGATCCGCGACGGATCCTGACCGATGATCAAAGGCGCCAGGCTCTCCTCGATGACGTTGCAGACGGCCAGCGGCGCCCCATAGGCAAAGGCCTCGCCTATGCCCGTCAGCCCCGCGTCCGTCTTCACGCGCACCACGATCTGCTTGCGCGTGCTCCCGGTCCAGGATGAGGGCGGGTCCAGCGGCTTCATGGGAATGGCGAGGCAGACGGCGTCGACGGCGGTGATCTTCATGCGCCTTCACGCTCCATGGCTTCACACTCCATAGCTTCACACTCCATAGACTTCACACTCCATAGTCGAGAGGTTCAGAGAGACGCGGGGCCTTGACGCGCACGGCATCGAGCGCGTCCGTGCCCAGCCTCGAGAGAAAGCCCCTCCAGTCGGCGACGCCGTGGACCCAGCGATCCAGCCAGGCCTGCATCCCTTCCGCCGTGCGCGAATCCTCGTGATAGCGCCGGTAAAAGTCGTGGCCGCGTCCGTAGCAGCCCTGGACGGGCGAGGGGTAGGCCCCGAAGGGCTCGTGAACGACGGCGGCGACCTTGAGGGTGGGGGCGAGGACCAACCCAGGGTCGGACAGGATGCGCTCGCGGGGCCAGATCTCCTCCGCGACGATGATGAGGCGCCTGGCCGCGAGGGCGGCCGGCCTGGTGACGCCGAGCGTGCCCCAGCAATGCGCGTGGCCCTCCGCATCGGCGCGCTGGACGTGGAGGATGGCGACGTCGGGCGTGAGGGCAGGGACGAGGACCACGGGATCGCCCGAGAAAGGATCTCGAGCCTGCTTGAAGGACGGGTTCGATTCGACGAGTCCCGTCCCCAGGAGCGAGTAGGTGGGGACATAGGGCGCCCCCATGGCCCCGGCCTGCAGCGCCGCCGCCATGCTCAGGTTCGAGTGATCCTCGACCTCGATGCGATGGGGAACGCCATGCTCCACGGCGCGGCGGTAGTTGTAGCCGAGCCCGGCCGAGACGTTGCCCACCCAGGCGGCCTGGATGCGGGCGACGCAGCCGGCGCCGACGAGCTGGTCGAAGAGGATGTCCGAGATGGGGCCGACGAGGGTGAGGCCGCGCCGTCGCTGGCGAATGAGCTCGTGACCGGCGGCGAAGGGGATGAGAGCCTCGAGGGCCGTGCCCATGCAGACCGAGGCGCCGTCCGGCACGAAGCGGGCCACCGCCTCCTTCATCGGAACCAGCTTGTTCTCGGGCACCCGGCCATATTAGCCCGGACCCGTGTCCGCAACGGAGTAGAACCGATTGACCGTGTAAAACTGAGAGAAGTGTAAGAACTTCTCGCTCCGGCGCGGATTATCTGCGCAGGGGAATTGACCCATCTCTCCAGATCGGACGGCACGGATCTCGCAGCGTCCCGCAGGTATGCGAACCGGCCGGGAGAGCGAACAACATGCAAGAGTCGGCGCTCTGGCATGGTGGCTGCCTCCCCGCGAGACCGATGGACAGTGACTTTGAAAATCGCCGACGTGTTCAGGAGATGCTCATGGCCACACTGACCGCCCATCCCAGGAAAGCCTCACCACTGAGGAGCCGATCACCGGGGACCTTGCAGGGCGGCGCGATCATTGGCTCCCTTCACATCGACCGAGACGGAGATCTGGTCGCTGGTCTGCGGGGGCGGGATGGCGAGGCCGCCGAGATCCTGGTCGCACGGTATGGCGACCGCCTGTATAGGCTGGCGATCCGGATCACGGGCAGCGAGCCGGACGCCGAGGAAGTCGTCCAGGATGCGCTCTGGACGGCCACCCGCAAGATCGACACGTTCAGGGGCGATTCGTCCCTGGGCACATGGCTACACCGGATCGCGGTGAATGCCGCAATCCAGAAACGACGGACGCGGCGCAGCCGGCGGACCGAGGTGTCGAGGGACGAGATGTTCCCGCCGCTCAGCGGACAAGGACAGCAGGGCGAGCCGGCTTCCGACCGCTCAACGAAGATGGAGGATCCCGCGCTTCAGATGGAGCTGCGTAGCATGTTGACGTCCGCCATCGGCGATCTGAGGGAGGGGCACTGCATCTCTTTTCTCCTCCACGATCTGGAAGGTCTCTCGAATCATGAGATCTCCGCGCTGTTGCGCGTCAAGGTGGGCACGGTCAAGTCACGCGTTCACCGCGCGCGCTTGTTCCTGCGCGGCCGTTTGGCCGGGTACATGTCGGGGGAACTCGGCGCCGGCCCAGACGACTCCGCGAGCCCATCTTGAGGGCGCCGGCTCGGAGGGAACGAGGCAACGTGAGCGGAGCGGCACGCACCTCGAGCGCGGAGCGTCGCGATCCCGGCGAGCTGCTGCGCCACGGTCTCGATCCGCGCCAGTGCGCGACATAAGCCATGCGATACCGACGCTTGAGCTATCGCTACACGATGGTGGTGCCCTCGGGCCAGAGGTGGCCGTTCCAGGACACGTGGGAGAGCGACCGCCTTCGCTTTTTCGTGCCGGCCCGGTGGCGACCCGACGCGGACCTGTACGAGACGGCCGGGACGATCGAGATCGTCGTGGATCTCGCCGGGGCCACGGAGGACGACTTCGAGGTGCAGCTCTTCGAGGACGTGCTGGTGGTCCAAGGACATCGACAACTTCCCTCGGGCCCTGAAGGCGCCGCGTACCATACGGCGGCCATTCGCCAGGGCCCATTCCAGGTGGAGCTGCCCCTGCCCGCGCGCGTGGACCCGGAGCGCGTCGAGGCGCGCTACGATCGCGGCCTCCTCCTCGTCACCCTTCACAAGCGCCCGCGAGCCGGCTGATGGCAGACAATCCAGAGACCGGCCTCGGCGGCTTCAGCATCCCGGACACGCTCCCGATTCTCCCGCTCCGAGAGGCGATCCTCCTGCCATTCACGGCGACCCCGCTCGTGGTGGGACAGCCGCGCTCCGTGAAGCTCGTGGATGACGTCATGCGCGGCAACCGGCTCTTGACGCTGGTCGCGCAGCGCGATCCCAAGGTGGAGTCGGCCACGCCCGAGATCCTCCACCGCGTGGGCACGGTGGGCGTCATCCATCAACTCGCGCGGGCGGCCGACGGAACCATTCGCATGATGGTCCAGGGGCTGGAACGGGTCCGGATCAAGGACTGGACCCAGACGGAGCCCTATCTGGTCGCGCGGATCGAGCAGGCTCCCGACGAGGTGCTCGAGGGGACGGAAGTGGAGGCGCTGCGCCAGGCCGTGGTGGACGTCTTCTCCCGCCTCGTCGCGGTGTCGACGGACTTACCGGATGAGCTGCCCATGGCGGCGCGGAATCTACCGGATCCGCGTCACGTAGTCTATTTCATCGCCTCGGTGGCGCCGCTCGAAACCTCCATGCGGCAGGAGGTCCTCGAGACCGATCCGGTCACGGCCAAGCTCCGCCGGCTCCTCGAGCTGCTCCAGCGCGAGCTCGCGGTGCGCGAGCTGGGCCGGAAGATCACCACGGAGACCGAGGAGCGGCTCTCCAAGAAGCAGAAGGACTTCTATCTGCGGGAGCAGCTCCGGTCGATTCAGCGCGAGCTCGGGGACGAGGAGGAGGGCAGCGGCGAGGTCGCCGAGCTTCGCCGTCAGATCGAGGAGGCCCACCTGCCCGAGGAAGCGCGGCGGGAGGCGGAGCGCGAGCTCTCCCGTCTGGTCGGTATCTCGCCCGCGTCGCCAGAGCACGGCATGACCCACACGTATCTCGAATGGCTGGCCAGCCTGCCGTGGAGCAAGCTGGACGGGGGCACCATCGACATTCACCGCGCCCGTCAGGTGCTGGACGAGGACCACTTCGACCTGGAGAAGATCAAGGACCGGATCCTCGAGTACCTCGCCGTCAAGAAGCTCCGGCAGGAGCGCGAGAGCCAGGCGGGCCAGCCCGGCTCGGGGGAAGCCCCGGTGCCCGCCCAGCCGCCTCGCGTAACGGGGGATAGCCCGGCGCGGGAGCCGATCCTCTGCTTCGTGGGACCCCCCGGCGTGGGCAAGACGAGCCTGGGCCAGAGCATCGCTCGCGCCCTCGGCCGGAAATTCGCGCGCATGTCTCTGGGCGGGGTGCGGGACGAAGCGGAGATCCGCGGACACCGGCGGACCTATATCGGCGCGCTTCCGGGGCGGATCATCCAGGGACTGCGGCGGGCGGAAGCCCGCGATCCCGTCTTCATGCTCGACGAGATCGACAAGATCGGCGCGGACTGGCGGGGCGATCCATCCTCCGCCTTGCTCGAGGTCCTGGATCCCGCCCAGAACCACACCTTCGTCGACAACTACCTGGGCGTGCCCTTCGACCTGTCGCAGGTGCTCTTCATCGCCACCGCCAACGCGCTCGAGAATATTCCGGGCCCGCTTCGAGATCGGATGGAGATCCTGACGCTGGTCGGGTACACGGACGAGGAGAAGATCGGGATCGCGCGGGAGTATCTGGTCCCCAAGCAGCTGGCCGCCCATGGTCTGGCCAAGGACGAGCTCTCCTTCGAGCCCGAGGCGATCCGCCAGATGACCAGGGGATACACGCGAGAGGCGGGGGTGAGAGGCCTCGACCGGGAGATCGCCACCGTGGCCCGCAAGGTGGCCCGTCGGCTGGCCGAGGGACGGCGCGAGCCTGTCCTCATCACCCCCGAGAACCTCACCGAATACCTCGGCCGCCCCCACTTCTTCGACGAGGTGGCCGAACGGACCAACCGTCCCGGCGTGGCCACGGGACTGGCGTGGACGCCGGTGGGCGGGGATGTCCTGTTCGTGGAGGTGACCATGATGCCGAGCTCGGAAGAGCGCCTCGTGCTCACCGGCATGCTCGGCGACGTCATGCGCGAGAGCGCCCAGGCGGCCGTGTCCTACGTCTGGTCCAATGCCGACGCGCTCGACATCGACCCCAAGCTCTTCGAAGGCAAGACCATTCACGTGCACGTGCCCGCGGGCGCCATTCCCAAGGACGGCCCCTCAGCCGGCGTGACCATCATGACGGCGCTGGCCTCCCTGGCCATGCGACGTTCCGTCCGGAGCGATCTGGCCATGACGGGCGAGATCACCCTGCGCGGCAAGGTGCTGCCCGTGGGCGGGATCAAGGAGAAGGTGCTGGCCGCGCACCGCGTGGGCATCAGCGAGGTGATCCTGCCGCGCCGGAACGAGCGTGACGTCGAGGACGTCCCGGATGAGCTTCGGCGTCAGCTCCGGTTCGTCTTCGTCGACGATGCCGAGGAGGTCCTGCGACACGCCCTCACGCCGGCCGGGACAGAAGCGCGCCAGGTGCGCCGTGTCTGAGACGCTCGTGATTCGCTGCCCCGCCTGCGGCGTGGCCAATCGGGTCCCGCGCGACAAGATCGACCAGGGGCTCGAGCCCATGTGCGGGCGCTGCAAGACGCCGCTGCCCGTGTCGATCGAGACCCGACCCCTGACCGTGACGGATGCCACGTTCTCAGCCGAGGTGGAGCGCTCGCCGGTGCCGGTTCTGGTGGACGCGTGGGCCGGGTGGTGCGGGCCCTGCAAGATGATCGCGCCCGTCATCGACGAGCTGGCCGCGGAGATGGCGGGACGGGTGCGGGTGGCCAAACTCAACGTGGACGAGAATCCCCTGACGGCGGCGCGCTTCGACCTGCGGAGCATTCCCACGTTGCTCCTCTTCAAAGGGGGGCGAGAGGCCGATCGCATCGTTGGTGTCCAGCCGAAATCCGAGATCTCGCGGCGGCTCGAGCGACTCCTCGCCTGAGGCGATCGATGGCCGCGCGCTATGACGGGCTGGCCGTGGTCGCGTGCGCCGACGCGAGATGGCGCTCGAACCACTCACGCGCGAGTCGGGCCACTTCGAGCAGCGCTCCCGGCTCCTCGAAGAGGTGTGTCGCTCCGGGGACGATGACCAGCCGCTTCTCGCAGCCAAGGCGCGCGAGCGCGGTCTGATTCATCGCGATGACCGGATAATCGTTTCCCCCCACGATGAGCAGTGTCGATGCCCGGACCCGTTCGAGGGCCGTCCCGGCCAGGTCGGGGCGGCCGCCCCGAGAGACCACGGCGTCTATCTGCTGGGGGCGTTCCGCCGCCGCGACCAGCGCCGCGGCGGCCCCGGTGCTGGCGCCGAAGTAACCGAAACGAAGGGCTCGTGTGTCCGGGTGCCGGGCGAGCCAGTCCGTGGCGCCGACGAGACGCTTGGCGAGCAGCGGGATATCGAAACGCAGGTGCGCCGTCTGCAAATCGATCGCCTCCTCTCGCGGGGTGAGAAGGTCGACGAGCAGCGTGGCCAGCTTCGCCTCGTTGAGCAGGCTTGCCACCAGCCGATTGCGGGGGCTATGCCTGCTGCTGCCGCTCCCGTGAGCGAACAGCACGACGCCCCGGGCGCCCTTGGGCAGGCTCAGATCGCCTTCGAGGATCACCGGCCCGGCCAGGACTCGCACCGGCTGTTCTTCGCCTTCCCATCTCGCAGGCTCGGCCATCACCCTCACGCCTCAGGCGGCCCGCCCCGTTCCTGGACCTCGGGCGAGCAGCTCGCGGACCTCTTCATCGGTTGTCTGGGAGAAGTCCTCATACCAGAGGCCGACGGCGTAGAAGGGATCCGGCGTGGTTGCGCAGATGACGTCATCGACCTCCGTCTTCAGCTCGGCG
>QHSC01000273.1 GCA_003220345.1 Candidatus Rokuibacteriota bacterium
ACCGCTCTCGCCAGCCAGACTCGCTCCCGCGACACTGGCCCCGGACAGTCTGCCGCAGATAGCTGAACTCCCCTCGCTCCGCCGCTCAATGCTGGGTATGCGACAGACAGGCCAGGCTCCTGGCCTGGGATTCAAGCGCCCGACAAACCACGGCTTGTTCTTGCCCTCGCTCTCGCTCCGGTACATACTTCCCGAGCCCTCGCTTCGGCCTCCTCAGGCTCGACCGTCAAGGCCATGGTGATCGGCTCGGCGTACATCTAGCGGAGTAACCAGAGGTCATCACAATGACCGCCATGGTGTCTGAGTCAAAAATCCGTTGCCTCGAAAGTCGCAAGCTGCTTGCCGGTTCGCGCTACCGCATTGCCTCCAGTCGTCGTCTCCTCAACCCGGCGTTTGCAGTCTCAGGTGGTTCCTCCGGCGACGACCTGTACAAGACCGTGCGTGATCGGCTTGCCCGCGGGGCGCTTTTTCCGGCACCTCAGAAGGTGTGGGCAGGACAGGGGACCGGGCGGATTTGCATTGTCTGTGGCGTGGCCATCACGGCCACCGAAGTCGAACACGAGATTACCGATGGCCCCGCCACGGTGTGGACGCATTCGGCGTGTCACCAGATTTGGCAGCAGGAATCGACATCCTACGAACTGGCGAATGTGATGGATGGGACAGACTACCTTGCCGCTCTTCGCCAGATCGTGCGTGAGCGATTCGTGACGGGGACTCTGTTCGTGCTGCCGAACGACAAATCATGGCTCGGGTTGGGAGTGAGTGACATCTGTGCCGTGTGCAACAAGCCGATCTTCGCCGCTGAGTCATCGCACGAAGTCACCGGACTACGACGGGCCCACGCGCATCTCGTGTGCTACCGAGCGTGGCTCGTTGAGTCGAGAGAAGAACGGGCTTCAGCAGAACTTCACGACGACTCGTAGCGCTTGGACACGCTAGCACTACCCGCTGGGGCCTGGCTGCCCGAGCTGGCCTTGGGACTCCTTGCACCACAGGCTGTGACAAATCAGATGCACAAACACGGAACTGTCTGACCCACCAACTTCGCACTCGACTCCGCCAATGATAGTCGCGTCGCAGGCGGCGCATGTCTTCTTCCCGGTTGCAGGACCGGCCCAGCATTTGCTGTTGGGCAGAATGAACAGGCCGCCGCTCTTGATCTTGGCCCGGATGAGCATCCCCAGCTCATACGGCGGCCTGTACCCGCCGCGCTCATTGGTCGGAGGGTGTGCCTCGCCATCAGCGCTACCTGAGATTTCAAAGGCCGGATTCAGGAGACGACGACTGCGGGCGATGAGCAGGCGCGAGGCAACAAAGAGCCTCCGGTTTTCGAGGCAGCGGGCCCCTGACTCAGACACCACAATAGTCATAGTGGCCTCCGGCACGGTTCGTCTGCATACGACAAGCCAGCCTCGATTAGTGCCTTGGAGGCTAGGACATGGCCCGTAACTTAGAGAGACCGGGTTGCTCTTTCCGGGAAGCCGTCGCCTTTCTTACACTCCTCGAGGCTGAGCATCCGCACGGGCGAACGGCTGGAGCCCGTCAAGAACCCCAGCCGCCGCTCTTCTTTGTTGGTTTATCGCGCAAGGCTGAGCGATACTCAGCCTTGGCTCCCATCACGCACTCGAAGCGACCGGGAGGGCTGCGCTCATCACGAATCCGCTCGTGGCTCATTTCAACATCCTGTGTGAAGCCAATCGCAAGCTCGTGGTGGAAACGCACCACCGAATCGCACGCAGTCGTCGCCTCCTGAACCCGGCATGGGGAATCTCCGGGGCTTCTCGCGATGAACCTCGGTATCCTGCCAAGCCATCCACATTGCTTCACATCGAACGGTGGAATGGTGATGGGGCCGATCCGGCAACGTCAGAGTACATTGTGAGCTTCGGCGGCTCCAGGGACGGGGTAGGAACAGTCCTTCTATCGAAACGGAGTGGTCTGCTCGCCCTGAGAGACTTTCTCGAGAGCCTTGGCGTCCCTTCCTCTGAAGTCGAGGCGGCGTGCCGGGTGCTGGCCGGAGAGCCGCATCACGAGATTCCCGGTGTGAAGTTGACGCAAGCGACCTTGCGTGGATTGAGGTTGTAGCTCCTGCGCTAGACTCCGACGGAACCTCGAAACACTCGCGCCCGGCCCGTGCGGTGGAGGGACTGTCGGTGTGGTCGTCCCTCGGCCCGTCCCCGCGCATTTCGTGCCGTTCCCTTCATGGCAACTCTCCTTTGACCGGATGAGTGTACTTCTGTGCTTCAGGCGTGTGAAGGCCACCGAAGAATGTGCCGGAAGAGAATCAAGAGCGTGACTGCGCCCGCCAGCGCCATTGCAAAGCGAAGAGAATGACCTGCCCCGTACCAGCCGAAGACCTGACCCACCAACCCGCCCAGCAGAGCGCCCACCGCTCCGAGAGCAATCGTCGTCGCAACTCGGAGAAACCTTGCGGTTATCGCGACTATGAGTCCGAAGATGATCCAGACGACCAAGCCCATTGATCCTTCCATCCACAGAAACCGATTCTGTCAGCGTTCGCACGTCTTATCCCCAGTTCCGATCCCCGCTGACCCGCAGCCTTGTGGGCCTGCCTGACATTGCGATGGAGCAAGAGGCGTGCCGACGGCGATGAGGGGCCAGCAGAACGTCAGGGTGTCAGCTAAAAGCGGATCATGGTCGCAATCGATCCTCATAGTCGAGCAACCATCTTTGTCATGACGACGCGGTAAAGCTTACCGTCTCCGTAAAGTCTCATGCTGGGGCCGCTGCTCGAAACCAAATTGCGCTGAAAATGGTATGCTTCACCGCGGCTGATAGGAAACATGCAACGAGCCGTAGGCAGTAGGTCGCGGGTTCAACTCCTGCCCCCGGCTTTACCCCACTCGGCGGTTCGGCGCGTTCCGAATTGCCCAGGAGCTCGCGTGAGCTTCGCGCAGGTCGGCTACGACGAGGCGATGCGTCGCGCGGGGGCGCTCGTCACCGTGCTGCGCGAGCGCGCGGCGGGCGACGAATCGCTCCGGCAGATGTCGAAGGACACGGAGAGCGATCTGCACCGCGCCGGGCTCTTCCGCTTCCACCAGCCGCGGCGCTGGGGCGGCATGGAGCTGCCCTTCGTGGCCCTCTTCGACATTCCCGCGGAGATCGGGCGGGGCTGCGCCTCCACCGCGTGGAACGTGGCCAACCTCGCCGTCCACCACTGGCTGCTCGCCCTCTACGATCCCCGCGCCCAGGACGAGGTGTGGAGCGAGAACCCCGATGCCCTCATCGCCTCCGGCATCGCCTACGCCCAGGGCCGGGGCACGCGCGTGGACGGCGGCTTCTCCATCAGCGGCTTCTGGAACTTCTCGAGCGGCGTCGACGCCTCCGGCTGGAACATGCTGGCTGTGATGGTGCGCGACGGCGATCGCGTCGTCGACCACCGCATGTGCCTGGTCCCGAAGAGCGACTACGAGATCGTGGACGACTGGCAGGTGGTCGGGATGAGGAGCACGGGGTCCAAGTCCGTGCGGGCCACGGATGTCTTCGTGCCCGAGCATCGCGCCCTCTGCATGTACCAGGCGCGCGGGGGGAGCGAGTTCCCCGGGGCGAGCGCCAATCCGGGCGCGCTCTATCGCGTGCCCATCGGCGCCATCAGCTCGCACTGCCTGGCCGCGGCCGGCGTGGGCAATGCCCAGGCCGCCCTCGAGCTGACCACGGAGGCGATCAAGGAGCGCAGCACGAGCTACACGGCGGCGCGCATGCGGGACTTCCAGGCCGTGCAGCTCCGCGTCGCCCGCGCGGGCGCGCAGATCGACGCCGCGCGCCTCATCTGCCGGGCCGACTGCCTCGAGGCCCAGGGCGTGGCCGAGCAAGGCCGGCTCATGACCATCGAGGACAAGCTGCGATGCCGGCGCAACGTCGCCTACGCCATGGAGCTCTGCACGGATGCGGTGGATTCCCTGCACGCTCTCGCGGGCGCCAACGGCATCTACGACCGTTATCCCATCCAGCGGCTGTTCCGGGACCAGCACGCGCTCGCCGCCCACATCGGCTTCAGCTGGGACGCGCAGGGCTCGCCCTGGGGTCTCGTCGCCCTTGGCGGCGAGTTCGTCAGTCCCACCCTCTGAGGGGATACGCCCATGCGCCTGACGGGAAAAGTCGCGCTGGTGACGGGAGCGCAGCAGGGTATCGGCAAGGCGATCGCTCTCGCCTATGGTCGCGAAGGGGCGAGCGTGGTGATCAACTACGTCGACGGCCGGGCCGCCGCGGACGAGATCGCGTCGAGGATCTCCGCCCTCGGACACAAGGCCGTGGTCGTCGCGGGCGATGTGTCCAGGGCCGCCGATGTGGCGCGTCTCATGGAGGCGGGGAGAACCCTCGGCGGCATCGATGTCCTCGTGAACAACGCCGGCATATTCCCGCGCGTTGATTTTCTCCAGATGACCGAGGCGCAGTGGGACGAGGTCCTCGACGTCAACCTGAAGGGCACCTTCCTCTGCACCCAGGCCGCGGCCAGGGAGATGGTGGAGCGCGGGCGAGGTGGAGCGGTGGTCAACCTCGCCTCGGGCGCGGCCTTTCGCAGCTCACCACGCGGCGTGCACTACGTGGCGAGCAAGGCGGGGATCGTGGGCGTGACCCGCGCCGCCGCGCTCGAGCTGGCCTCCCACAAGATACGCGTGAACGCCATCGCTCCCGGGCTCACCGATACCGCGCAGCCGCGCTACGGGATGTCCGAGGAGGAGCTCCAGGCGGCCGGGCGCCAGGTGCCACTGGGGCGGATCGGCACGCCGGAAGACGTGGCGGAGCTCGCCGTCTTTCTCGCCTCCGAGGAATCGCGCCACATCACGGGGCAGACGATCCACGTCAACGGCGGACAGTACCTCTCCTGACACTCGTCAGCGACGACAGTACCTCTCCTGACGCTCGTCAGCGGAGAGGGACGGCGACTTCTCGCCCGCCCTGCCCCGCCGAGACATAGCCCGCGTAGAGCGCGGCCACGGTATCGCGCGCCACCTCGGCATCCGATTGCGGGCGCCGGCCGCTCGCGCAGCACTCCACGAAGTCCTGGATCTCCGCGTAGAAGCCCTGCTGCCATTCCTCGTCGGCGGCGGGATGGCTCCATCCCTCCTTGGTGCCGATCTTCTCCACGAGGTAGACGTCGCGGAACTGCTCCGCTTCCGGATTGTAGGTGTCGAGGAGGTTCACGGGATTGAGCCGGCAGGTCGTGCGGTGATTGTTGGCGAAGACCTCGAGCCAGTTGTGCACGCCCCCCAGGACCAGCTCGGTGGCGAACACGTCGGCCACCGTGCCGTCCTCGAAGGTGACGTGGAGCTGGCCGTAGTCCTCGACGTCCTCGTAGTCCGTGCGGAGAAACCCGCGATCGCGGTAGCCGGGCAGGCGCGTGATCTCGTGCACGCGGGCCGACACCGTGGCCGGCCGGATGGGGCGCCCGCCGTGCGCGCGACCCTCCACCACCTTCAGGTAGAGGCAGGCGGTGAGGGGATGGCAGCCCTTGCCCACGAGCGAGCCGCCGCCCGCGTGGCGCCAGATGCCGTAGACGGGCGAGTGCGAGCCGCTGTGCGACTCGCCTCCGAGCATCCAGAGGATCTGCGCGCCCGTCTTCTCGACGATCTCGCGCTCCTTCTGGACGGCGGGGGCGTAGATCCAGTTCTCCGCGTAGGCGAGGACGACGCCCTTGCCCCGGGCCGCCTCCACCATGCGGTCGGCGCTCGCCAGCGCGTCCCGAAGGAGGGCGGAGGCGTCGCGGGGCGTCCCAAAGGCGCCCGTGAACGGCTTCTCGATGAAGACGTGCTTGCCCGCCGCGATCGCCTCGAGAGCGACCGGCTCGTGGGTGGCGGGAGGAGAGCACACATCGACGACATCGACATGCGGGAGCATGGCGGCGAGATGGGGGTAGGCCTCGGCGCCGGTCTCGGACGCGAAGGCCTTGCGTCGCTCCTCCGTGGGAGAGGTCACGCCGGCCAGCCGCACATCGACGCCGTAGGCGCGGCGATAGGCGAGCAGATGCAGATGGGCGGCGAAGCGCGAGCCCACGATGCCGATCCGAAGCGTGCCCATGGCCGGCCGATTCTACGCCGTCGCGCGACGACCGGAGGGAACGAGGGTGGCATCGTCATGAAAGCGCTCATCACGGGCATCACCGGCCAGGACGGCTCGTATCTCGCCGAGTTCCTCCTCGGCAAAGGCTACGAGGTCCACGGCATCATCCGCCGCGCCTCCACCTTCAATACCCAGCGCATCGACCATCTCTACAAGGATCCCCACATCAATGGGGTCAGGCTCTTCCTGCACTACGGCGACATCAGCGATTCGACCAACCTGATCAAGCTCCTGTACCGGGTGCGGCCCGACGAGGTCTACAACCTCGCCGCCCAGAGCCACGTCCGCGTGAGCTTCGACATCCCCGAGTACACGGGCGACGTGACGGCCCTGGGCGCCGTGCGCATCCTGGAGGCCATCCACGAGACCGGGCTGACCGCGAAGTTCTACCAGGCGAGCAGCTCCGAGATGTACGGCAAGGTGCGGGAGATGCCCCAGCGCGAGACAACGCCCTTCTATCCGAGAAGCCCCTACGCGGCCGCCAAAGCGTATGCCTACTGGATGACCGTCAACTATCGCGAGAGCTACGGCCTGTTCGCCTGCAACGGGATCCTGTTCAACCACGAGTCCCCCCGGCGCGGGGAGACCTTCGTGACGCGGAAGATCACTCGGGCCGCCGCCATGATCAAGGCCGGGCTCCAGGACAAGCTCTACCTCGGCAACATCGACGCGCGACGCGACTGGGGCTACGCCAAGGAGTACGTGGAGGCCATGTGGCTCATGCTCCAGCAGGACACGCCCGACGACTACGTGATCGCCACCGGGGAAACCCACTCCGTGCGGGAATTCCTGGACGAGGCCTTCTCCTGTGTCGGCCTGGACTGGGAAGAGCATGTGGAGATCGATCCCATGTACTACCGGCCCGCGGAGGTCGACCTGCTCGTCGGCGACGGGAGCAAGGCCAAGGCGACCTTCGGCTGGGAGCCGACCACGCGCTTCAAGGGCCTCGTGCGCCTGATGGTCGACTCCGACCAGGCCACCCTGGGCAGACCTGCCGCGAGATGACGGCTCGGCCCTCCGGCTCGGGGGAGGCCCGAGCGTATCCCCGGATCTCGGTGGTCACCCCATCGTTCAACCAGGGTCCGTTCCTCGAGCGAACGATCCGCTCCGTGCTCGACGAGCACTACCCCGACCTCGAGTACATCGTCATCGACGGCGGCAGCACCGACGGGAGCGTGGAGACCATCAAGCGATACGAACGTCACCTCGCGTATTGGGTGAGCGAGCCCGACGCCGGGCAGAGCAACGCCATCAACAAGGGCCTGAATCGCGCGACGGGGACGATCCTGACCTGGCTCAACTCCGACGACTACTACACGCCGGGGGCGCTGGAGATCGTCGCTACCGCGGCCGTGGCGCATCCCGAAGCCGGCGCCTACGTCGGGGCGGGGGACATTGTCGACACATCCGGTGCGGTCATCCACCATCACGTCCCATCATCCGTCATCTCGCTGGAGACCATGTACCAGTGGATACGTGGCGAGTTCTTCATGCAGCCCTCGTGCTTCTTTCGCGATACGGCGTGGCGCGCCGTCGCGCCCATTGACGAAAGCATCCACATTGCCTTCGATCTTGACCTGTGGATGCGCATGACCAAGGCTGGGCAGACCTTCGTCACCATTGACCGGCTCCTGTCCAAGTCGCTGGCGCATCCGGGGGCGAAGACCACCGCCTACACGAATCTGTCGATCGTCGATGTCGCCGTCGTGGCCATCCGCCACGGTGGGGAACGCGTGGTCCGGCAGCACCTCGACGACATGGCCATCCGGCTTTCCTGGTCCGAGCCCAATCTCGAGAAGATCCTGAACAACCCCGTGCTCCGGTGGCTCGAGCCGCTCATCAGCCTCTTCGTGAAGCCGGCCATTCGCCGTCGTGATACCGTTCCTCCCTGGCTTCGACGCTGAGCGCCGCGCCCTATCCCTGACGCGCGAATTCAGATAAGCTTGGGTCCATGAATCCCGCCGAGACGATCCGCGGCCGAGCCGTCGTCGTACAGCCGGGAGAGGGGCCGTCGTACTGGCAGCCCGTGCCCGCCAACGGTCATGCCGACCCCGTGCTCTTTCCGGGCCGCACCGGCTTCGACGGGGTCTCCATGGGCTTTCAGACGGTGGCGCCGGGCGGGCGCATCCGCGAGCATTCTCACGGGGAGCAGGTGGAGCTGCAGATCTGCTTCCGCGGGCGGGGGCGCGTGATCGTGGACGGCGTCTCTCATCCGCTCGCGCCGGGGACGGCGTGCTTCCTGGGTTACGACGTCAAGCACGAGATCGTCAACGAATCAGAAGACGAGCTCGTGATGCTCTGGATGGTGACGCCGCCGGGCCTCGAGAAGTTCTTCGAGGCCATCGGGCGGACGCGCGAGCCGGGGGCGCCCGCTCCCGCGCCCTTCGAGCGGCCGCAGGACGTCGTGGCCATCGAGCGCGCGCTGGGCATGAACGACACCGCGCGCTGACGCGCCGTGCCCACCGTCTCCCTGGGCGACGGCGACCTCTACTACGAGGAGCGCGGCGAGGGCCCCCCGCTCCTCCTCGTCCCCGGCCTCTCCGGCCTCGGCTCTTTCTGGGCCTCCCAGGTCGAGGCCTTCTCCCGCGACTTTCGCGTCGTCGTTCATGATCACCGCGGCACCGGCCGCAGCAGCCACTCGCGCATCGAGTATTCCGTCGAGCAGATGGCCGCCGACGTCCTCACCCTCATGGATCGCCTCGGCATCGCGCGCGCGCATTTCGCCGGCCACTCCACGGGAGGCGCCATCGGGCAGGTGCTCGCGCAGGATCAGCCGGAGCGGATCGCGAGCCTCGTCCTGTCCGCGACGTGGGCGGGGCAGGATGCCTTCTTCCGTCGCTGCTTCGAGGTCCGCAAGCAGGTCCTCCTGCAGTCGGGCGTGGAGAGCTATCTCCGGGCCTCGGTGCCCTTCCTCGCTCCGGGCTGGTGGGTGAGCGCCAATGACGCCGCCCTGGAGGCGCAGCACAGAGCACAGGTCGCCGCCTCGCCGCCCGTGGAGATCCTCGCGAGCCGGATCGACGCCATCGTGCGCTTCGACCGCCGCGCGCGTCTGGGCGAGATCGCCGCGCCGGCGCTGGTCGTGGTCGCCGCCGACGACATGCTCACCCCTCGCTTCTACTCGGAGGAGCTGGCCAGCGCCATTCCCGACGCCAAGCTCCATGTCCTCTCCGGGGGCGGTCATTTCGCCCCCGTCATCGTCCCGGACGAGTACAACGCCGCGGTGGGGGCTTTCCTGGCCGGCCACCGCCATCTCTAGGGCGTGCGTGATCTCTACCGTCCGGCCGGGCTTTTCGTGTAGGCTCGGGAGCAGGGTGGTGAGGTGAATTCGACGGGAGGCCGGAGGGCGGCATGATACGTCGACGGCTATGGTCGGTGGCGATAGTCCTGGTCGGGCTCTGCGCGACGCCCGCCTGGGCAGACTACGGTGGCGTTGATGCGCTCGAGCAGCCATTCGAAGCGAGGGTGACCGTCGAAGTACATCCGCTCAACGCGGATGTGTGGGTCGATGGCGCTTACCTCGGAGGCTCCCGGGAGCTGACGAACCTCGAGGTGACCGTCTTGCGAGGACGGCGTCTCCTCACGATAGCCGCGCCGGGCTACAAGTCACGGTTCATCGTCGTCGATGCCACGACCGCACGAACCAGCCGAGTGACGGTGGATCTCATCCCCGACCGCAAGCGCTGAGTCGGGTGCCTCGCGCGCTGGCCGCGCGGCCGCCACCGCGTCCGGTCAGCGCGCGAGGGCCTTTCGCATACGCTCGAGCCCGTCGGTCAGCATGGCGCGCGGGCAGCCGAAATTCAGCCTGACGAAGCCCTTCCCTCCACGTCCGAAGGTGGTGCCGTCGTTGAACCCCACGCGAGCCCGCTCGAGGAAGAACGTGTACGGATCGTCGCCGGGAATGTCCGCGCCCCGGCAGTCCAGCCAGGCGAGATAGGTCCCTTCCGGCACGCCCACCTCCACACCCGGGAGGCGCGTGCGGACATATTGCACGAGGTAGTCGCGGTTGGCTTCGAGGTAGCGCAGGAGCTCGTCGAGCCACGGCTGCCCGTCGCGGTAGGCGGCGAGCATGGCCGTGTAGCCGAGGATATTGGCCGATTGCACGAGGTCCAGCCGGGACGCGATGAACTTCTCCCTGAGCGCCTGGTTGGGAATGACGGCGACGGCGCACCTGAGGCCGGCCAGGTTAAAGGTCTTGCTCGGCGCCATGAGGGTGATGGTCCGCGCCTCGATGTCCGGGTGAAGCGAGGCGATGGACACGTGCTGGTGCCCCGAATAGACCAGATCGCCGTGGATCTCGTCGGCACAGATCAGGAGGCCGCGCCGGAGACAGATCTCGGCCATGCGACCGAGCTCTTCGCGCGTGTACACCCGTCCCACGGGGTTGTGGGGGTTGCAGAGCACGAACATGCGCGTGCGGGGGGTGATGGCCCGCTCGAACGCGTCCCAGTCCACCGTGTAGCGACCATCGCCTCCTCGGGTGAGATCCATGGCGTCGCGGGTCAGCCCCACATTGTCGGGCAGGCGCAGGATGGGTGGGTACACGGGCAATTGCTGGAGCAGCCCGTCGCCAGGCGAGGAGAAGGCGCGACAGGCGACGTTGAAGCCGGGGATCACGCCCGGCAAGAGCACGAGGGCCTCCGGCTCGACCCTCCAGCCCTGGCGCTTGAGGAGCCGCTCGCACATGACCTCGTGGAATTCGGGCTGCTCGATGCCGTAGCCGAAGACGCCGTGCTCCACACGCTCGCGGAGGGCCCGGGTCACCGGCTCCGGGGAGGGGAAGTCCATGTCAGCGACCCAGAGCGGCAGGACATCGGGCGGGAACTTGTGCCACTTCGAGCTCTCGGTGCGTCGGCGGTCGATCTGACGGTCGAAGTCGTACGCCATGGCTCTGAAGAATAGACGAGGCCAGGAACGCGGGCAAGCGCGTGGTGCTTGACTCAAGCTCGAAACATGGGCATAAGAGTGGTTGCCGCAGCGCGGCAGGCACTCAAATTCCAGCTGATCGAGGAGATCTGCTCATGATTGGAGTTCGCACCCGGCGCGGGAAGGCCCTCTTCTGGCTGCCCGCGCTTCTTGTTCTGATCCTGGTCGCGGGCATGATCGGCCCCATGCTCGCCGAGGCCCAGGCCCAGACGCCGCCTTCCACGCCTGCGGGCGCTCAGCACCAGGGTGGCGGGGAGGCCAACCTCAAGATCCCGGATCTCGCCCTGGTCAGCTTCGGGGGGATGAGTGGCCGCGTCCTGCTCCAGTGGGGCCTGCTCGTGTGTCTGCTCGGCTTCGGGTTCGGGCTCGTGATCTACCAGCAGCTCAAGAACCTGCCCGTGCACCAGAGCATGCGGGAAATCTCCGAGCTGATCTACGAGACGTGCAAGACCTACCTGGTCACCCAGGGAAAGTTCCTGCTCGTCCTGTGGATCTTCATCGCGGTGATCGTCACGTTCTACTTCGGCGTGCTCCAGCACTTCACGAGCCAGCAGGTCGCCATCATCCTGTTCTTCAGCCTGGTGGGCATCGGGGGGAGCTACGGCGTGGCCTGGTTCGGCATGCGCATCAACACGTTCGCGAACTCGCGCACCGCCTTCGCCAGCCTCCGCGGGCTCGCCTTTCCCGTGTACTCCATCCCCCTGCGCGCGGGCATGAGCGTGGGCATGCTGCTCATCAGCGTGGAGCTCCTCATCATGCTCCTGATCCTGCTGTACGTCCCGCGCGAGTACGCGGGCGCCTGCTTCATCGGGTTCGCCATCGGCGAATCGCTGGGAGCCTCCGCCCTCCGCATCGCGGGCGGCATCTTCACCAAGATCGCCGACATCGGCTCGGACCTCATGAAGATCGTCTTCAACATCAAGGAGGACGACGCGCGCAACCCCGGGGTCATCGCCGACTGCACGGGCGACAACGCGGGCGACTCCGTGGGCCCCAGCGCCGACGGGTTCGAGACGTACGGCGTGACGGGGGTGGCCCTCATCTCCTTCATCGTGCTCGCCGTCGCGCAGGAGGTCGTCCAGGTCCAGCTCCTCGTGTGGATCTTCGTGATGCGCGTCATGATGATCGTGGCGAGCGGCGCCTCCTACTTCATCAACGACGCGTGGGCACGCGGGCGCTATGGGCAGGCGACGCGGATGAACTTCGAGCGGCCCCTCACCAGCCTCGTGTGGATCACCTCGATCGTGTCGGTGGTGCTGACGTATCTCGTCTCGTGGTGGCTGATCCCCGGCCTGGGCGACGGCTCGCTCTGGTGGAAGCTCGCCACCGTCATCACCTGCGGCACCCTCGCGGGCGCCATCATTCCCGAGTTCGTCAAGGTCTTCACCTCCACGGAGTCCGCGCACGTCCGCGAGGTGGTCACCTCCGCGCGAGAGGGCGGAGCTTCGCTCGACATCCTGTCGGGCCTCGTGGCGGGCAACTTCAGCGCGTACTGGCTCGGCATGGTGATCGTGGGGCTCATGGGCTCGGCCTATCTGGTGAGCCGGTCGGGCATGGGCGACCTCATGATCGCTCCTGCCGTCTTCGCCTTCGGCCTCGTGGCCTTCGGCTTCCTCGGCATGGGCCCCGTGACGATCGCCGTGGACTCCTATGGCCCCGTGACGGACAACGCGCAGTCCGTCTTCGAGCTCTCGGTGATCGAGCAGGTTCCCGGGATCAAGGCGGAGCTTCGCAAGGACCACGGGTTCGACGTCAACTTCGAGTCGGCCAAGCACATGCTCGAGGAAA
>QHSC01000246.1 GCA_003220345.1 Candidatus Rokuibacteriota bacterium
CGTCGGGCGCCTCGAGCAGGTGACGGACATGGCCGACGTCGCCGAGCTCGTCGCGCGCGCGTGACATCGATCGATCCCGGGTGGCCGGATCGCGCCCCCCTGGGCAGGGACCGCCTCCCTGCTCGCGTTCGGGCCCTTTCTCGCCATTTCCGGTCGAAGTTGACGACAGTCTCATGTTAGCTTCTACGCGTAGACGGGTTGAATCGAGAAGGCCGCCTCGAAGGCACACAGGAGCAATTCTTGGATATCGCGTCGATGCTCGTAGTGGGGACGGCGATCGCCGTCGCGCTGTTCGTCGCCTACAACCTTTTTCACTACATCCTTTTTCTCCTCGTCACGAATCCGAAGGACGCAAGCAAGATCGGCCACGAGCTGAATGAATTCGAGCGCCGCCAGCTGGCCGAGTGGATACCGCGGGCGGACGACTGTCTCAAGCACGACGACGAGAATCGCACATACGACGACGTGTTCGGCGCGTATCGCGACGAGCAAGCGAACTACAGCACCTGCGTGTTCCCGCGAGCGGCCTTCACGCAGCCCTACGAAGCCGAATGCGTTCTCCTGAAGCCGCGGG
>QHSC01000247.1 GCA_003220345.1 Candidatus Rokuibacteriota bacterium
CCGCCTTCTTCGACAACTGGCGCTACAATTTTCTCGGCGCCAATCTTCTCGTCTACAAGGCGCGCGGGCTGGGCTTCAACCCGATCCGCTATCGGCGACTGCCCTTCTGGGCCTGGGGCCTCACGTGGAACTTCATCCAGCACATGCTCTTGTGGCGGTACCGGCTGAAGATGCGCACGTTCGTGGAATTGGAATGGATCATCTGGCGCACCTCGAAGGGGTTCGTCTTCGGCAACGCGTACAACACGGTGCTCGCCATCAAGCCCGCGATCGCATCCCGTGCGCTCGAGCGCCCCTCCGGCCGCCAGCGCGCGTCCGTGGCCGGGATGCCCGCAATGGAGCAGCAGGTCTCGCACCGCGGCCGGCCACGCGGGGCCAGCGCCCGCCGCGCGCCGAATCGCTGAGGAGACATCCGGAAGCGATTTACGGGCGTTAGATCGCGCGGATCAGGCGATGCTGGATACTGTGGCTGAACAGAAATGCCAGCCCGTCGGCATCGACCCGCCAGACCAGCGCCCCGACGCGGAGGGGCGGTCCCTCGGGAGGAACCAGTTCCAGCTGCACGGTCGTGCCGGTCTTCAAGCGCGCCTTGGTTCTGATTTTTGCGCCATTCGCGCTGATGTCCACGGAGCTCGACAAGTACTGATTCTTCCCCTCCTTGACGAGAACTGACCAGGACGTGCGGGTTCGAGGCTGCTGCCGTCGGTCTTGCTTTCGCGGAATAGGATCGGTCACGGTCACTCGCGTGCCGGAGTCGGTATGTCGGCTCGGCCTCGGCGTAGGTCCGCAGCACTGAGCGTTACTTCTTCCCGGTAAAGAACTCCTTGATGTTCTCGCCGCTGAACTTGGCACCTTCGACGATGGTGTGGCCGACGCCCGTGAACATCTCCTTGAACCCGGGGCCGACCTGGCCCTGGCCGATCTGCTTGGCGCCCCGCTCGACCCGTTTGGTCGCCTGGTCCACCTTGGTCTTGTCGGCGGCGGCGGCCGTCCCGCAGGACAGAGCCAGGGCCGCGAGGAATCCGGGAGCGATCCACACCCAGCGAAGTCTTCCTGTCATGACGCACCTCCGTGTGTTACGCATGGCCCACAGACCCATGCTACCACCAGCTTGGTCCCGCGGCGCGGTGTGCCCCAATGCGCGGCTGGTCCATTTGCCGAGGGTAGTCTAGGATTTCCGCCATGGACTCCGCTGACGTCACTTCGCGGATCACGTGCTCGCTCGAGCGCCGGAGGTTCATGGCGATGGTCGCGGTCGGCCTCCTCGCCGCGCCGCTCGTCGCTGGAGCGCAACAGGCGGGAACAGTTCGGAGGATCGGGTATATTTCGAACTCACCAAGCTCCCCCCTGACGGAGGCGTGGTGGGGGGCGTTCGTTGCCGGCTTGCGGGAGCAGGGATGGGTGGAGCACCAGAACATCGTCGTCGAGCGCCGATACGCCGAGCTGCGAAAGGAAGCGGCCCTGGTTGTCGCTGAGGAGCTGATCCGCCTCCGGGTCGAAGTCATCGTGGTCTCGAGCACGCTCACGGCGCTTGCCGCGAAACAGGCCACGACGACGGTGCCCATCGTCGTGACGGTTCCTTCGGACCCTGTGGCTGTGGGGCTGGTGACCAGCTTGGCGCGGCCGGGAGGGAACGTGACGGGGCTGAGCTTTGTCGGGACCGAGCTGGCGGGCAAGCAAGTAGACCTGTTGAAAGAGGCGGTACCGGGGCTGAGGCGGGTCGCGGTCCTCGCAAACCCCACGAACGCTTCCAACCCACTGCGTACGCAGGAGATCGCCGAGGTTGCGCGGGCGCTGAAACTCCAGGTCGATGTCGTGAACGCGGGGACCCACGCGGAGATCCAGGAGGCCTTTGCCACGATGGCGAGGCGTCGTCCGGGGGCGGCGATCATTTTGGCCGATCCATTGTTCGTTCGCGAGATGGGCAACCTCGTACGGCTTGCCGCCGAGCAGCGGCTCCCCGTCATGTACGGACTGAGAGAGGCCGTGGAGGCCGGCGGCCTCATGTCCTACGGAGCGAGCTTCACTGATCTGTTTCGCCGCGCGGCGACGTATGTGGACAGGATCCTCAAGGGCGCCAAGCCCGGCGACCTCCCGATCGAGCAGGCGACCAGGTTCGAGCTCGTGATCAACCTGCGGACGGCCAAGGCCCTTCGTCTGACGATCCCGCAAGCGCTCCTGTTGCGAGCAGATCAGGTGATTCCGTAGGTGACGGAGAGCGCGTCGAGCGCGTGAAAAGGAGCGCATCGTGACGGTGGTTTCTCGCGAGGAGACGATCAGGGTCGGCGGAATCAAAGTGCACACGCTCATCGGCGGGACAGGCGATCCCTTGCTCGTCCTTCACGGCGCCGGAGGCAACCGAGGCTGGCGGCGATGGATGGCCGCGGTGGCCGAGCGCCACACCGTCTACGCGCCCACCCACCCTGGCTTTGGCCAGTCCGACGCCGCGGACTGGATGCAGGGCATCGACGACCTCGCCCGGTTCTACTTGTGGTTTCTCGACGCGCTCGGGCTGTCTCGGGTGCACCTGCTTGGGCATTCCATTGGCGGCTGGACGGCCGCAGAATTGGCGACAATGCATCCGGGCCGGATCGACCGGCTCATCCTCGTGGCGCCCGCTGGGCTCAAGCCTGCCGAGGGCGAGATCCTGGACATCTTCTACTTTTCGCCGGAGGAAGTGCTCAAGCGCACGGTGCATGATCCAGCCTCGGTTCCGGAATGGCCCGAGCTCTATGGCCGGCCGCCCACGCCGGACGAGATCGACATCGCCACGCGCAACCGGGAGATGACGGCCCGGCTCACCTGGAAGCCCTACATGTTCAACCCGCGGCTGTCCTATTTCCTTCCTCGGGTGGAGGCGCCGACCCTGATCGTCTGGGGGCGCCAGGACCGGATCGTCCCCCCGATGTGCGGCGAGCAGTACCAGCGTCTCCTGCCCAACGCGACGCTGCATCTCTTCGATCGATGCGGCCACCTGCCTCCTCTCGAGCATCCCGACGCCTTCGCCAGGCTCGTGCTCGACTTCGTCGATGGCGCGCGCCCGGCGGCCGCGTCCAGGAGAGTGTGAGATGAAGCTCTACTACTTCAGCGAGATGCCGCATCATGAGTATCTGGATGCGGAAGGCGACAAGTACCCCGCGCTTCGCCTGGCCTTCCCGAACACGCACTTCTCGGCTGACGCCGCCCATCGGAACTACCGGCGGTATCTCGATGAGTACGAGTTCGCCGACGAAGCGGGTTTCGACGGCCTCATGATCAATGAGCACCATTCGACGCCGTCGTGCGTCAACGTCTCGGTCAACATGGCCGCCGGCATCCTGGCGCGCACGACAAAGCGCGCGAAGATCCTTCTCCTCGGCAACATCCTGCCCATCCAGGAGAACCCGGTTCACGTCGCCGAGCAGATCGCCATGGCCGATCTCATCTCGGGTGGTCGGGTCCTCAGTGGCTTTGTCCGGGGTGTCGGCGTGGAGACCTGGTGGGCGAACTCGAACCCCGTCCACAACCGTGAGCGGTTCGAGGAATGCCATGACCTCATCATCAAGTGCTGGACCACCCCAGGTCCGTTCCGCTGGGAGGGCCAGCACTACCATTTCCGGCATGTCAACCCGTGGTGCCTGCCGCTTCAGAAGCCCCACCCGCCCATCTGGGTGCCTGGCACGGCAAGTCCAGAAACCGCCGTCTGGGCCGGCCGGATGGGCTATACGTACGTGCCGTTCCTCGTGTCCTTCGAGGTGGCGCGGGAGCTCTTTGACTACTATCGCCAAGGGGCGGCCCAGGTGGGTCGCCCGGTGACCGACGACAATCTCGGCTTTCTCATCTGCGCCGTCACCGCGGACACACGGGCGAAGGCCCTCGAGGCCGGGCGCCACTTCGTATGGCGCATGGGTCCCACCTTGCGTGGCCCCGTCGAGTATTTCTCGCCGGTCGGCATGCGGTCACGAGCCGCCAGCCAGTTCGCCCTCAAGGCGCGGTCAGTGCCGCTCTCGAAAATGAGCTACGAGGAGCTGGTCGAGAACTACTACATCGTCGCCGACACGCCCGAGGAGGTGATCGAGCGATTCGCCCGCGTGAAGAAGGAGCTCGGGATCGGCCACCTGCTCCTCGAGGCTCAGGAGTCGCGGATGGATCACGCGACCACGATGCGGTCCATCGAGCTCATGGGGAAGACGGTGATTCCCGCCGTCGCGCGGATGTGAGTCCGAGGGTTACTTGAGGGCGAGGGTGAAGGGGTAGGTCTTGCGGTCGAGCTCGCCGGCCAGGATCACCTCGGCCCTGACGGCAGGGCTCAGGGGGGAGAGCTCGAAGCGCCACACCCCGTCCGGTGCGGTGGTGATGTGTGGGCTGAAAAACGCCACCGCCTGGCCATCGGCGCCCAGCAGGCGCACGTAGAGCACGCGCGCCCCATCCTTGCTGGCCTCGAGCGTCAGGCTCTTCCGACCTCGGCCTGCCACCGTGACGGTGAGAGCACCCGACGAAGCCTTCGAGCCCGGGGTGAGGTCGTCGAGGCGGAGTGTCTCGATCGTCTTCGGGAGCTGGACGGTGAGGACACCCTGGAGCGCCTTGAGCTCCTCCGGTTTCGCCTTGGTGTCGACGTAGAGGCTCAGAGACGTCGAGAGGACGCCGTCCTTCGGTGACGAGGTGAAGCGGACGGCCGTGTCCCAGACGGGACGAATGGCGGCAGGCGGGGCGGCGGCCGCCGGCGGAGGCTCGAGCACGGTTCCATCCTTGAGCTGGATGCGCGTCAGGCGGAGCTGACCCAGCGAGAACATCTTCTGGAAGTCCGGGAGATCCG
Source organism: Candidatus Rokuibacteriota bacterium (assembly GCA_003220345.1). Classification (GTDB taxonomy): domain Bacteria; phylum Methylomirabilota; class Methylomirabilia; order Rokubacteriales; family CSP1-6; genus AR37. The sequence continues at coordinate 4,796 of QHSC01000247.1, forward strand.
GGCTCCGGACCGTGAAGTCGAGCTTGAGGACGTAGAAAGGCTGCGCCCGGTCCAGGGAGAGCTCGAACGGCTCGAGCGCCGCCGCGGCGAGGGCGGCCTCGGGCTTGGCCGGGATCGCCAGCCGCTTCCCCTCGGCAAGCATGGCGCGCACGCCGTAGGGGCGAAATGGGGGCGTCCGGTCCAGGGCTACCATCCCCGGCTTTCCCGCCAGCGAGAAATCGGTGAGAGTGAAGGGGAACTGGAGCGTCTGCTCCTCGGCGGCGAAGACCACCTCCAGGCGATCGATCGTTCCCGCGTAGTTTTTCTGGCCGGATGCTCCATCGCCGAACATGAAGCTGGACGAAAAACTGCTCGGCGAGGCCAGGGGCTGCCCCTTGGCATTCAGCGCGCGGAGGAAGAGGACGCGATCACGCGCCCCCTCGATCTGATACGACACGCTACCCCCGGCCACCTTGGTGACGGTGAAGACGGCGCCGTGCCTTTCCGCCACCGCCCCCGCGGCCGGATGCGACAGGCTCGCCACCTCCGTGCGAGTCGGCAGGCGGAGCTGCACCTGGCCCGAGACGCTCTGCAGGGCATGCGGATCAGCCCCGTCGATCAATCGCAGCGTCTTCGAGGCCTTGAGCCGATGCGAGCCCCAGGTCTTGAAGGCGGCCGGCTGGGGATTGCGCTCGCGGCCACACGCCTCGGGGCGCAGCAGCTCCTGCCCCCCGGTCGACTTCACGCTGTCGATTGAGAGGCGCACGCGATCGTCGCTCGCCCCGACATTCGGAATCTCGGCGGCGAACCCTTCGACGACCAGCTCCAGACCCACGCCGGGCTCGGCGCTCAGGCGAATCTCGCTGGGCCGAAGCCCGAA
>QHSC01000248.1:0-6996 GCA_003220345.1 Candidatus Rokuibacteriota bacterium
CTCCACGCTCGCCTCGACCACACGCAGCTTCGAATGGACGCCCGGGCGCCCCGCGCAGCCCGGCCTCGTGTGGGCCGCGGGGCAGACCGAGAACGTATAGATCTCGGTCGAGCCGTAGTGGTTCACGAACACGTCCGGGCGGAAGGCGTTCGCGCAGGATTCGGCGAGCGCGGCCAGCATGGGCGCTCCCGCGTACGCGAGCTTCCTCACCGATGAGATCTTGCCCGTCGGGAATTCCGCGGCATGGACCAGGTCGTGATAGAGGGTCGGGATGAGGTAGAGGGCGGTCACCCGCTCCGACTCGATGAGGGCCAGCGCCTCGCGCGCGCTCCAGTCCGCCTGGCAGACGAAGCACCCGTTGACCGCGGCCATGCTCGTCAGCGAATGGATGCCCATGGTGTGATAGAGCGGCATGACGCCGAGCGTGCGCTCGCCCCACTGGTAGCCGCACTGGATCACGTGCGCGAGGGCGCCCGCGTGGTGATTGCGGTGCGTCCTCGGCACGCCCTTGGGTCGCCCCGTGGTCCCGGACGTGTAGAGGAGGAGCGAGGGATCGCTCTCGCTCACGTGACGATCGAGCGGCGCGCGGCTCGACCCCAGGAGCGCCGCGAAGGGGATTGCCTCCGCGGGCGCCTCGTCGCCGACGAACACCAAGCGGCCCTGCCATCCTCTCGTCGCGTCGAGCATCGCGCCCGCGGTGGCCGATTCGAACAGCGCCACGCGGGCGCCGCAGTCCTCGACCACATAGCGGAGCTCCTGGGCCGCGAGCCTGAAGTTCACGGGCGTGGGGACGCCCCCGATGCCCTGAAGGGCCCAGTACACGAGCGCGTGCTCGAGCCGGTTCTTGAGCGCGATCAGCACACGGTCGCCCTTGGCGACACCGAGCTCGGCGAGCCCGCGGCCGACGGCCGCCGCCTGGCGGGCAAGGTCGGCGTACGTCAGCCGGCGCGCTCCTTCCACGAGCGCGGGAGCCTCCGGGTCTCGCAGGGCCGCGCGATCGAGGAGCCGGGCGAGGGTCACGGCAGCAGCGTTTCCAGCAGCGCGCGCATCTCGGCGCTGTTCCATTCCCGCGCGCCCGCCGCCATGCCGGCGACCTCGCCTCCGGGCTTGACGATGAACGTCGCGGGCAGGCCCGTGACCCGCCACGCCCCGGCCGTCTTGAGCTCGGGGTCGAGCAGGATGGGAAACGTGAGCCGCTGGTGCTCGAGGTACGGCTCGAGGAGCGCGCGGGGCGCGCCCCGGTCCACGGAGACGCCAAGGACGATCAGACCACGCTCCCGGTACGCCTGCCACAGCGTCTCGAGCGTCGGCATCTCGAGCGTGCACGGCGCGCACCACGTCGCCCAGAAGTTCAGGATGAGCAGGTTGCCCTTGAACTCCTCGAGCGAGGCGTAACCCTCGCGGGGAAACGTGCGGAGCCGGAAGGCGGGTCCGCGCTGGCCGGCCGTGAATTCGACGACGCCCGCCTTCTCGAAGGGATCGAGGGCGACGGCGTGATCACGGTGATGGCCCCCGTCCACCCCGGGCCGCCGGGTGGGAAGAGTCCAGAGCACTCCGGCGAGAAGCGCGACGGCCAGCCCCACGCGCAGCCAGGAGCCGCGGCGGCTTCCCCCGGGCGAGGAGCTAGACGCCCAGCTTCTCACGGGTCGTCGGGCTGTCCCGGAGCTCCGCGGAAAGTCCCTCGAACACGATGGACCCCTTCTCCATGATGTAGCCGCGGTCACACACGCTGAGGGCCACGCGCGCGTTCTGCTCGACGAGGAGCACGGTGATGCGGAGCCGTGTCAGCTCGCGGATCATGTCCCGGATGTGGCGGATGAGGGCGGGGGCGAGCCCCTGGGTGGGTTCGTCCATCAGGATGAGCCGCGCGCCCGCCATCATGACGCGCGCGATGGCGAGCATTTGTTGCTCGCCTCCCGACAGGGTCTTGGCATGCTGGTCGACACGCTCGCCCAGCCGGGGAAAGTGGCCGAACACCTGGTCGAAGCGCTCCCGACGCAGGGCCGCTGAGCGGTGGGACACCGCCGAGAGACCGAGCTCCAGGTTCTCGCGCACGGTGAGGCCGGGAAAGATCCGCCGGTTCTCCGGCACGAAGCCGACTCCGCATCGGGCGATCTGGTGGGGCGTCATCCGTGTCAGATCGCTGCCCTCGAACTCGATGGCGCCACGGGTCGGCTTGATGAAGCCCATGGCCGTCTTCATGAGCGTGCTCTTGCCCATCCCGTTCTTGCCGAGGAGGGCCACCGCCTCTCCCTCCTGCACCTCGAGGGATACGCCGAAGAGGATCGGTGTCGCCCCATACCCCGCGTGGAGATCCCGGATCCTTAGCATGGGAAAGAATGTGGTGGGGGGGTCTGGGGGAGGAGCGGCGCCGCTCCCCCCCAGAACCAATTGATGATCCGGTTGGTGGTCATGAGCTCAGGCTTGTCATTCATCGGCGCCGCCCAGATAGGCGTCGAGGACCTTGGGGTCGCTGCGGATGGCCTCGGGCGACCCCTCGGCGATCTTCTCCCCGAAGTGGAGCACAGCGATCCGGTCGGAGATCCCCATCACCACGCTCATGTCGTGCTCGATGAGCAAGACCGTGAGGTGACGGTCGAGGGCGATCCGGCGGATCAGCGCCGTCGCCTCCTTCGTCTCGCCCGGCGTCATCCCCGCGGTCGGCTCGTCGAGGAGCAGCAGGGCAGGCTCGGTGGCGAGGGCAAGGCAGATCTCCAGGTAGCGCTGCTCCCCGTGCGAGAGGTTCTGGGCGAGCTCGTCCCGCCGCGCGGCCAGGGCGAAGGCACTCAGGAGCTCCATGACGGGCCCTTCGACGTCCGGAAGCTGCCAGAGCGACGGCAGACGGCCCGAGACGGGCATGCGCGATTGCGCGGCCACGCGCACGTTGTCGTACACGGAGATGCCGGGAAAGATGTTGGTGATCTGGAACGTCTTCGCGAGGCCCCGCCGGTTGATGACCTCGGGCCCGAGTCCCGTGACCTCCTTGCCCCGGAAGACGATCCTGCCGGCGGTGGGAGCGTGCAGGCCGCTGATGACGTTGAAGAGCGTGGACTTGCCCGCCCCATTGGGGCCGATGACGGAGAACACCTCGCCCTCTCTGACCATGAGGCTCACGCGCGACAGGGCGGCGAGGGCGCCGAAGCTCTTCGACACGCCCTCGACCTCGAGCATGGGGGTCATTTGATTGCCTGCCCGGTGGAAGACATCGCGGGCCGGTTGGGCTCCTTCGCGCAAGCGCTCATCCGACCTGCCTCGCGCGGGGTCGGCCCCACAGGGCCTGACGCAGGCCCAGGAGCCCGCGCGGCACGAAGAGCACGATCAGGACGAGCACCACGCCGACCACGATGTTGTACCACTGCACGTACGACGAGACCTTCTCCTGGAGCAGGATGAAGAACGCGCCACCGATGATAGGGCCGACGAGCGTCCCGAGGCCGCCGATCATGACCATGATGAGGAACTCGCCCGAGATGCTCCAGTGCAGGAGATCGGGCGTCGCGTAGGCCGCGCGACCCGGGTAGAGCGCGCCGGCGAGTCCGGTCAGGACGGCCGAGATCAGGCACACGCCCATCTTGTAGCGCTGGACGTTGTAGCCGAGAAAGCGCGCCCGGTCCTCGTTCTCGCGGATGGCCACGAGCACCTGGCCGAAGTGCGAACGGACGACCACGCGGCACGCGAGGTACGCGAGCAGGAGGTAGGCGACCACGAGATAGTAGAGGCGCGCAGGGGCGTCGATGGCGACCCCCGGGAGCGCCTGGAAGGCGGGCAGGCCCTGGATGCCGTCGGAGCCGCCGAAGGTCTGCGTGTAGCGGAAGAACGTGTAGACCACCTCGGCGAAGATGAGGGTGAGGAGCGCGAAGTAGATGCCACGCCGGCTGGTGGCGAAGTAGCTCACGGTGAGCGCGTAGAGCCCGACCACGACGACCGCGAGCCCCAGGCAGAGCCAGAGAGAGAAGACGCCCCGCTCGAGCAGCACGGCCGTCGCATAGGCGCCGAGGCCGAAGAAGGCCGCGTGGCCGAACGAGACCTGGCCCGTGTAGCCCATCAGGAGATCGAGGCTCATGGCCACCGCTCCGAACAGGAGCGCGTCGAAGGCCAGCAGCATGTAGTACTTCGACATCCACGGGGTCAGGGGCAGCGCGGCCAGGGCCGCGAAGACGAGCCACCCCCGCCAGGAAAGGAGGTTACTCAAGGACACCTTCGCGGCCGAAGAAGCCGCGCGGGCGAACGATCAGGACCACGATCATGATCCCGAAGATGGCGATGGCCACGCGCTGCGGGTTCATCCAGAGCGTGAGCAGGCTCTGGGCGATGCCGATCACGAAGGCGGCGACCACCGAGCCGCCGAGCGAGCCCATGCCCCCCAGGATCACGACGATGAAGGCGAGCAGGATCATCTCGACACCCATCTGGGGATACACGGTGAACACGGGCGCCAGCAACAGGCCCGCGAGGGCAGCCAGGGCTGCCGAGCCGGCGAAGGTCAGGGTGAAGACGCGTGGCACGTTGACGCCGAGCCCGTCGAGCATCTCGGCGTCCTGCACGGCGGCGCGCACGATGATACCGGCCCGCGTCCGGGTGAAGAAGAGCCAGATGGCCAGGAGGAGGACGGAGGAGGCGGCGAGCAGGAACAATCGATACTTCGGGTAGGTCATGCCCAGGAGCGGAATCGAGCCCTCGATGGGGGGGAGGATCCGGCGCATGTCGCCGCCGAAGAGCTGGCGCGCGCCCTCGCGGAAGATCAACGCGAGGCCGAAGGTGATGATGAGCCCGTAGAGCGGCTCGCGTCGGTAAAGGGGGCGGAGGGTGGCGACCTCGGTGACGGCGCCGAGGACGGCAACGAGCAGGGGGGCGGCCACGAGGGCGACCCAGAACGAATTCGTCAGACCGATCACGACGATCCCGGCGTACGCGCCGAACATGTAGAGCTCCCCGTGCGCGAAGTTCATCACGCCGAGAAGCCCGAAGATCACCGTCAGGCCCAGCGCCAGCAGCCCCAGCGCGGCGCCGAAGACCACGCCGTGCAGGAGCTGCGGCAGCAGGACCGCGCTCAGATACTCCAACGCCGGCTATTTCTTCTTGATGTCCCAGGTGAAGCCTTCCACGGGATCCTTGCCCACCATCGGCTCGCCGATGGTGTCCTTGCCCTGGAGCACCGCGATGGGCAGGTTCTTGCCGCCCTTCACCTGATAGAGGTGCATGTCCATGACGACCTGGTGGTCTTCCTTCCTGATGCACTGGCGGCCGATGTGGGTGTTCTCGAGGCACATGCCTTCCTGCGCCTCCGCCACCTTGTCGGAGTCGAAGCTCTTCGCCTTCTCCACCGCCGCCGCCCAGAACAGCACCGCGTCGTAGGCCCCGGCCATGATGTTGGCGTCCACGCCGAACTTCTTCTTGAACTTGGCGTTGAACGCCTGCATGTTCGGATCCGGATTGTACGCGGAGTAGTGCGCGAGCTGGACGAAGCCCTCCATGGGCTCGGCGATGGCGGGCAGATCCTGCTGCAGGAGGAAGCAGTCGATGCCCGCCAGCTTGTACTTCTTGGTCATGCCGAAGGAGTGGAGCTGGGTCATGAGACGGAGCGAGTCCGTGCCCGCGAAGGCCACGAAGAGCACGTCCGGGCTGGTCTGGTTGATGGCGCCGAACCACGGGCTGAAGTCCTTGGTGTCGAGCGGCGCTCCCGCCACCCCGACCACCTCGCCCCCCACCTTCTCGAGCGCCGTCTTGAACTGCCGGCCGTCGGACTGTCCCATGGCGTAGTCGGTGTAGAAGATGTAGACGCGCTTGCCCATCTTGTCGACGATGTACTTGGCGAGCCCGTTGGCCTGCATGCGCGAATCGGGCTGGTTCGAGAAGTAGTACTTGTGGAACTTGGTGGTCCGCATGAACTCGGCGCACGAGACGGAGTTCCAGTGGATGACCTTGTGCTTCTTCGTCACGTCCATCACGGCCATGGTGGCGCCGCTGGACACGGCCCCGATGAGGAGCTTGACGTCGTCCTGCAGGATCAGCTTCTCGGCCTTGCGCACGGCGGGGGCGGGCTTGGTCTCATCGTCCTCCGAGATGATCTCGATCTTGTGGCCGAGCACGCCGCCCTTGGCGTTCACCTCGTCGACGGCGAGCTGGATGGCCATGGTCTGGTATTTGCCGTAGCCCTCGAAGACGCCCACCTTCGAGCCGAGGTCGCCGATCTTGACAACCTTCTGGGCGGCCGCCGGCGCGGCCAGCCCTGCAAGCAAGGCGAACGATCCGAGCACTGCGAGAACCGTCCTGTTCCTCATGAGTCTCTCCTTTGTTGTAAGGCTCGCCTCGCGGCGCGGGGGGCACGATCCACGGCCCGCCTCGGCTCGCACTACCGCCAGGCTGTGATGGACGCTTCGATCAGCCCCGAGAGGGTCCGCGCTATCCGCTGGACCGGCTCGCGCATCTTCTCGGGGTCGGGTGCCCTCACGGCGCGCGCCGCCACCCCTCTCGCCTCCGGACCCGCGCTGCCGCCCCCGGCGGTCTTCCCGCCCTGAGCGTAGCCTTCCGCCTCCTCGAACGCCAGACGCACCGTCACCGCGGCCTTCGGGTCGTACTGGCCGACGGCAAAGTCCACCAGGTTGTAGTAACGCCAGATCGCCTCGAGAAACTTCTGGCCGGCCGCCACGCGCGCCGCGGGCGCTTCCTTCGTGCCGGCGAGCCGGCGGTCGGCGTCGAGGGCGAGGTCCCGGACGAGCGCGGCGAAGAAGACCATGAGACAGCGCTCGCTCCGAGGCCCATCCCCGGCGACGAAGGCCGCGCGCGTCGCCTCTTCCAGGCCGGCGGGCAGGCGTGCGGCCTGCGCGCGCATCTCGCCGCGGACCGCCCCCGTCTCGAAGAGGCGCAGGGCCACGTCGAATTTCCGGGCCTGGATCGAGAACTTGATCTGCTTGAAGTTCGCCGAGATCTCGTTGTCGCGAGGCACGTACGCGCCCACGTGATGGGCCGCCGCCGGCTCCCCGGCGAGGGCGACGA
>QHSC01000248.1:7147-13923 GCA_003220345.1 Candidatus Rokuibacteriota bacterium
CAGGTACCCGAAGGGGTACCCGGCGCCGCCCACCGTGAAGAGGGCGATGAGCGCCCGGCGGCCTGCGTCCGAGTGCACCAGCGTGGCCGCGGTCATGGTGGTGGCGATGATGACCAGTCCCATGCCCTCGGCGTGCAGGTGGAAGAGCCGCAAGCCCGCATCGAACTTCACCAGCGCCTCGTCGATGACCTGCTCGTCGACGTCGCGCACCCCGACCAGCCCGTGCACCGCCGGCCGCGCCAGCATGACCGAGCGCGCCCACCGAGTCAGGTCGAGCTTGAACCTCACCATGGACGCGCCGCCCACCTCGGCGCACGCGATCAGGAGAATGGCCGCGAGGAGCGCGGCGAGAGGCGGCACACGCCAGACCTCGGCGCCGGGCCCCGTCACGCCGTCTCCCCTCGGCGGCGACCCGCCACAATGAGCACGGCCAGCGCCACGAGCCCGACTATGGCGGCGCTGCCCAGGGGAGTGAGGACGTAGCGCTCCGCGAGCTCGATGCCGGCGTCGCGCCCCCGCTCGAGCACGGCCACGGAGTACGCCAGATACCCCAGCGGAAAGAACGCGCCCAGGCCAAAGAGGGCATAGAGGGCGCCGCGCGCCCACCGCCACCGGACGATGCTGGCCGTGACCGTGCTCGCGAAGATCACGAGGGGACCAAGCCCCTGCGCGTGCGTGTGAAAGAATGACAGGCCCGCCTCGGCGGAATAGACCGCGCGTGCCGTGATTTCGACGTCGTACTCGGGGGACCCGGCGAGGCCGTGAGGCCTGGGGTTTGCCGCCACGCGCGCCTGCGCGTAGCGCACGATCTGCGGGCGGAGCTGAGATATGACTGCCCCCGCAGTCTCGCCGAGCGCGATGACGAGCAGCGCCACGAACACCACCACCAGCGGGGGGCGCCTCATGCGGGTCCTGCTCGCCTCGGCCGGAACCAGAGTTGGGCCAACTCGCGCCGAGCGTATTCGACCCGCCTGCCCGGTGTCAATGGAGCGGCGCTGCTCCCCCCAGAACCGAACAAGGCAATTCAGACCATGGCGTAGCCGCCGTTGACGGACACCACCTGGCCGGTGGTCCAGCTCGACAGCGGCGAGGCCAGCAACAGGACCATCGCGGTGACGTCCTCCGGGCGGCCGAGGCGCCGCAGCGGGTACAGGGCGAGGAGCTTCTTCATGCGCTCCTCGTCGGCGCCGCCGGCGTGGGCCACTAGATTCTCGGTCTGCACGAGGGCGATCGACACGCAGTTCGCCCGGATGCCGTAGCGCGCGAGCTCCCGCGCGAGCGATCTCGTGAGGCCGACGGTCGAGGCGCGCGTGGTCGCGGTGACGAGCAGGCCCGACTCCCCTACCCGCCCGGAGTCGCCCATGAGATTCACGATGGCGCCCGAGCGCCGCTTGGCCATGCGGCCGGCCACGGCGTGGGTGATCCGGAGCGTTCCCGTCACCGTGACGTCCACCTGTGGCGCCCAGTCCTGGGGAGTGGATTCGAGGAACGGCTTGCGCTGGGTCGCGGCCGCGTTGTTGACGAGCACGTCGATGGCGCCCAGCTCGCCCTCGACTCGCTCGACGGCGTCAGCCACCGCGTCGTCCATGCGAAGGTCGCCACCGATGGCTGTGGCCTTCACGCCGAGCGCGCGGGCTTCGGCGGCCCCCGCTTCGGCGCCTTCGGCCGACGAGTGATAGTGAAAGGCGACGCGGGCCCCTTCCCTGGCGAAGGCGAGGCCGATGGCCCGCCCGAGACCCTGACCGGCACCCGTGACCAGCACCACCTTGTCGCTCAGCTTGAGGTCCATGCTCTCTCCACGTGGCGAGGATCTTACATCGTCACTGACGACGTCCGCCATCGCGCCGAGGACGAGCGGCGACGGCGCGGTAAGATGGACAGGCGACCCGATCCAAGCTCACGTGTCGCCGATGCGAGGAGACCCCATGACCAATGACTCGTGGAGCCAGGCGATCGACCGGATGCTCGCGCGAGTGCAGGACACGATGGTGCGCGTGAAGGAGGGTTTCCCGCACTGGGCCGATCCCGAGACCGGCCAGTGGACCACGACGCCCGACGGCGACTGGACCGGCGGTTACTGGATCGGGATGCTCTGGCTCGCGGCGACGGCGACAGGGGACGCGCGCTACCGCGCCGGGGCGGAGCCACTGGCCGAGCGGCTGCGCGCGAGGATCAGCGCGGAGACGGTGTTCAAGTCCTTTCCCGCGTACTACGGCGCCGCGCTCGCGGCGATCCTCCACAACGCAGCGGGGCCGAAGGAGATCGCCATCGAGACGGCGCGGAGCCTGGCGGGGCGCCTCTACTCGCCCAGCCTCAAGCTCGTCCCCCTCGGCGCGCAGGCCGAGGAAGGCACCCACATCGGAAGCACCGAAACGAGCATCGACAGCCTGCAGGCGGCGACCCTGCTCTTCTGGGCGGCCCGCGCCACGGGCGACGCCAAGCTGCGCGAGGTCGCAATGAATCACGCAGACACGATCATCCATCTCCACCTCCGGCCCGATGGATCGTTCATCCAGTCCAGCTCGCTCGACGCGACCACGGGGCGCCTCGTCCGCCACTACACGCACAAGGGCGTGAGCGACACGAGCACGTGGGGCCGGGCCCAGGCATGGGGCATGCTGTTCTCGACGCAGAGCTGGCTGGCCGACCGACCGCGCGAGGCGTGGAGGACCGCGGCAGTGCGGGGTGCCGACTGGTGGCTGGCCCATGCCCCGGCCGACCGCGTCGCCTTCTGGGACTTCGACGACCCGGCCATCCCGAATACCGAGCGCGACACCGCCGCCACCTCGATCGCGCTGGCCGCCCTCCTCAAGCTTGCCCGTGTGGCGTCGTTGGAGGCGGAGCGCGCGCGGTATCGTCAGGCGGCGGAGGCAACGGCACAGGCGCTCGTGGAGCGCTACCTCACGCCCACGGGCCCTGATGACCGACGCCCTCCGGGAATGCTCACTGAAGCATGCTTCAACAAGCGCGCGGATGCGCGGCCACACGACCGCGCAAACCGCTGCGAGTTCATCGTGGGAAGCTACTACCTCTTCGAGAGCCTGCTCGTCCTGGCGGGTCGCCTCGACCCCCTGCGCGTCTAGCAGAGGGCTGAAAAAGGCCCATCTGCTTCGTTGTCGCCCCGCCCTTCGAGTTGAGCGGCGGCGCTTGGCCGTCGCGAGACGAGAGCTGAATTGATCCGCGCTCAACGTACAGAGAGTACGCCTCGCGCGCAGCCTTCGGGCGACGCCTCGCATGTGGACCTTTTTGAGCCCCCTGCGCTGTCAGTATTCGGAGAGGAGGCGGTCGACCAGGGCCTTGGCGGAGGCCCAGTCGTAGGAGCGGAACATGCGGCGGTTGACCACGGGCTGGGCCGCCGAGTAGAACATCTCGTACTGGAGCTGGCGCCCCCCGTATTCGGTGCCGATGAAATCCCAGATCAGCTTGAGCAGCTTCACGCGGTCGCGGGCGCCCGCCGCGGTGGATCGGTAGTAGCGCTCGGTGTGCGCGCGGGTCTCCGGCGACAGGAAGCTCGCCTCCGACGATGGCAGGTTCTGGAAGGCGCCGCCCGCGAGCTCGCGCACCGTCCGGTACAGGTCCACGATGAGCCGGCGCTGCAGGCTCATGCCCGCGTAGATGTACTGCGGGTCCGGGCGCGCGTAGCCTTCGCTGACGAGCGGGAAGCGCTCGGCCGCCTTCACGAGCGCGTCGAACATGGCGCAGAAAGTGGCGATCTCGCCGCCGAGGGTCGCCTGGGTGTTGGCGTCGCCCTCGCCGCGCCCGACCTCGACGAGCTTCATGGCGAGGCCGGCCAGCAGCTCGAGCTTGACGCCGAAGCGAACGAGCGATTGGAAGTTCGCCGTCACGTGCGCGGGCGACTCGTGGAACTGGGCGGTCACCAGCTCCACGTTGCGGTAGACGAAGACGTGCTCCCAGGGCACGAGCACGTCGTCGAAGACGACGGTGGTGTCCACCTCGTCGAAGCGCGCGGAGAGCGGATAGTCGTAGACGCTCGTGGCCAGGGTGGCGTAGGGCCGGCGCGGGAGGAGCCGGAGCCCTTGCGCGTTCACGGGCACCACGAGGGAGATCGCGTAGTCGACATCGCCGGGAGCGAGCGGCGTGATGTAGCTGACGTAGAGCCAGTCGGCCATGGTCACGGAGGTGGCGATGGAGTGCGCCCCGCGGATCACGATGCCCGCGTCGGTCTCCTTCACGACCCCCGGGTGGAGGAACGGCTCAGGATGCTTGTGGGCCGGGGTGGAGCGGTCGATCTGGGGCGGCACGATGGCGTAGGCCAGGTACAGGTCCTCGTCGCGCGCCCTCTCGTAGAAGCGGACGACGTTGTCGCCGAACTGCCGGCCGCCGCGGTCGAAGAGCTGACGCCACCCCGCGAAGGCGGTGAGCACCGAGGCGACGTGATCAGGCGTCCGCCCCATGAGACCGTACGAGCCCTCGGCCCAGAACCGGTGGACGGCCCGCCGGCGCCCGAGGTCTTCCGCCGATTGCGGGATGAGCCACATCGCCCCGATCCGTCCGCCGCGGGCAGGATCGGCGCAGGTGGTGACGTCGAGGGCCTCGCCGGCCGCGTCGTACCGCTCGGCGATTCGCCGGACGGACTCGGCAAAGGCCGGGTGCTTCGTCACGTCATCGACGCGCTCGCCGTCGAGGAAGACGGCCCGCCCGTCGCGCAGGCTCGCGAGGTAGTCAGCGCCTCGGCGCATGGGGCAAACGGCGAGCTACTTCATCCGGCCCTGGATCTTGGCGATGGCAGTCCGCGCGCACTCTTCGTCGATCAGCCCGCCCGGAGCGCCACTCACGCCGATCCCGCCGATCGCCTTCCCGTCGACAATGATGGTCACTCCGCCCACCGCGTACGTCACGTTGGGCAGCGGCGTCTGCGGCACCGTGGTCGCCGGATTCTTGCCCATCCGCTCGGCGACGGCTTTCGTGCTGTCTTCCTTGCGCGCGAGGGTGAGGGAGGCGGCCGAGTAGGCCTTGAAGAAGGCGTTGTCGAGCGTGTGGATGGGCGCCCCGTTGCCGCGCAGCAGGGCCTGCCGGACGCCGTCGAGATCGACGACGACGGCCGTCACCGCGTAGCCCTTCTGCGCGCAGGTCGCGACCGTGTCGCCCACCAGCTCGTTCGCGAGCGGGGCCGACAACTTCTGCATGGTGACCAGCCCCTGGGCCGAGACTCCACCCGCCGTGCCAAGGACCGCAAACGCCAGCGCTGCCGTCGCCATGAGACGTGACATGGTCTTCCTCCTGTCGGGTTTCCCGGCATGATAGCAGACCGCCTGGATCCGGGTGATCGGTTCCTCGCATGATCGGACGAGCATCATGTCGTCCACGGGCTGCCGCCCTGTCGCACGACCCACCCTTGGGCTACGATAGGCGCCTATGGCAGAGATCCCGATCTCGCTCACCTGTGCCGACTATGCCCGCGTCATGCCCCTCGCGACCGGCGAAGTGAAGCCGGAAGGGATCGCCCTCACGATGATCCTGGGCAGCCGGGGCTCGTGGCCGGCGCGCGCCGAGATGCTCCGTCGCGCCGTGCAGGACCCAGAGGTCCAGGGCGGCGAGTGGTCCATGGCGCAGTACCTCTACCGCGTCGACAAGGGCGATCACCGCTATGTCGGCCTGCCCGTGTTTCCCCTGCGCAACTTCACGGCGCGCGACCTGTACGTCCGTCGAGGTGGCCCGATCCGGCAGCCCGCGGACCTCGCCGGCCGGCGCATCGGCATGTACAGCTACACCGCGAGCGGCTCCATCTGGTACCGCCACTTCCTGCGCTTCGTTGGCCTGGACCCATCCGCCATCCAGTGGTGGATCGGGGACATCGACACGCCCTGGTCCGCGCCGATGGACCAGACGCTGCCTCCCGGCGTGAACGCTCCCGCCAAGGGCAGGTCACTGTCGGACATGCTGGTCGCCGGGGAGCTAGAGGCGATCTACAGCCCGCCGCGCCCGCAGGCTTATCATCCCGCGAGCGGGCCCATCGCGCGCCTGTTCCCGGACTTTCGTCCCGTCGAGCAGGAGTACTTTCGCAGGACGGGCGCGTTTCCTCCCCAGCATCTGATCGTCATCAGACGCGAGGCCTGGGAGGCGAACCCGTGGATCGCCAAGAGCCTCACCGAGGCGTTCCGCGCCGCCAACGACTGCTTCACCTCGGCCCAGAAGGGCTTCCCCTACGCCACGCCGTGGCTTGAGGCCGAGCTCGAGGACACCGTGGCCGTCATGGGTGAGGATTTCCACCCGTACGGATTCGAGCGCAACCGGGCGCAGATCGAGGCATTCGCGGGCGAGGCCTTCCGGTTGGGCCTGACGGGCCGTCAGATCTCGCCGGAAGAGTATTTCGCGGACTATCTCCAAGGAGGCTGACGTGGCGAAGCCGGTCATCCTGGGCACGGGCGCCTATCGATACGAGGTCGTCGACGACTGGGCCAAGCTGCCGCCGGGGCGGGAGTTCAACGCCGACGTGGCCGCGGTCGGGATCGACACGCGGGATCGCGTATACGCCTTCAATCGAGGCGAGCACCCGATGGTCGTGTTCGACCGCGAGGGCAACTTCCTGCGCTCCTGGGGCGAAGGAGTGTTTCGCCGCGCGCACGGCGTCCACGTGGCGCCCGACGACACCCTCTGGCTCACCGACGACGGCGACCACACCGTTCGACACTGCACGCTCGAAGGCAAGGTCCTGCTGACGATCGGCATCCCCGCGGCGCCCACGCCTTACATGAGCGGCGAGCCGTTTCACCGCTGCACCCACACGGCGCTGTCGCCGGAGGGCGATCTCTACG
>QHSC01000082.1 GCA_003220345.1 Candidatus Rokuibacteriota bacterium
GATCGTGACGGCGGAACACCTCGACCAGGCCCTCCGCCTCGATCATGCGGAGCACCTCGCGCAGGCCGACCATGATCGACACCGCCGGGGTGAAGCGCGCCTCGTTCCTCTGCGCGTACTTCCGCTCCTCCGTGAGATCCAGGTAGTACTTCGGGAGCTTGGATTGCTTGGTAGCCTCCCACGCTTTCTCGCTGAGGGCCAGGAGGCCGAGCCCGGGGGGCAGCATCAGCCCCTTTTGCGACGCGGAGACAATGACGTCGATGCCCCAGGCGTCCATGGCGAGATCCGCGATGCCCAGGCTCGACACGGCGTCCACGATCAAGATCGCCTCGGTGCCGCCCGTCACCTGCGCATACGCGCGGACGTCGTGGAGCACACCGGTCGAGGACTCGCTGTGCTGGACGAGCACGGCCTTGACGCCGGGGTTCGCCCGCAGGGCTTCGGCGATGCGCGCCGCCGCCACCGTCTCGCCATGCGGCGCCTCCAGCTCGACGACATTCAGTCCATATGCCTTGCAGATGGCCAGCCATCGCTGGGCGAAGGCGCCGGCATTGACCACGATCACTCGGTCGCCGGCGGACAGCGTGTTCGAGACGGCGGCCTCCATGGCGCCGGTGCCGGTGCACGCAGGCGTCAGCACGTCCTCCCGAGTCTGCACGAGGCGCTTGAGGGCCTCCCGCACCTCGCGGAAGAGCGCATCGTACTCCGGGGCGCGGTGATGGATGATCGGCCGGGCCATGGCGAGCAACACCTCGCTCGGGACGGGCGTGGGGCCCGGTGCCATCAGCTGGTACTTCTTCATTGCGAGGCTCCTTCCTCGGTTCGAGTGCGCTTCCGCCAGACTAGCAGAAGCTCGGCGGCCGAGGCAATGCGGAGGTATCATCTCGGGCATGTCGAGCCTGACCGTGCGGACCATGTGCCCCATGAACTGTCATCCCACCTTCTGCGGGATGCTCGTGGAGGTGTCGGACCAGGGTCGGCTGCTCGGTGTGCGCGGCGATCCTGACAATCCCGACAGCCAGGGCTTTCTCTGCATCCGCGGCCGCGCGGCCGTGGAGCTTCCCCACAATGAGCGACGGATCCTGACGCCGCTCTTGCGGGAGGGCCGGCGGGGGGAAGATCGCTGGCGCGGCATCTCCTGGAACGAGGCGATCGATCGCATCAGCTCCGCGATCGAGAGCACGCGGCGCGAGCGCGTGGGCTTCTGGTTCGGTCACGGCGCGCATGTCACGGGCATCAACCGGCCCCTCATCATGCGCTTCGGTCATCTGGGCGGCATGCAGGTCTGGAATCCGGCCATCGTCTGCTGGGCCATGGGCGCCTACGGGCTCGCCCTCACGGGCGTCATCGAGACGAATACCAAGGAAGACATGGCCAAGCACTCGCGCCTCGTCATCCTGTGGGGCGCCAACCTGGCCAGCCAGCCGACGACGTCGCCACATCTGGTCGAGGCGCGACGCCGCGGGGCGCGCGTCGTCGCCATCGACGTCCGCCGCGCCGAGGCATCCCGCCACGCGGACGAGACGCTCCTCATCCGTCCGGGCACCGATGCCGCCCTCGCTCTCGCCATGGCCCACGTGATCGTGGCTGAAGGATTCGTGGACGGCGACTTCATCGCGCGACATACGATTGGCTTCGAGAAGTATGCGGAGCACCTGAAGCGCTTCACGCCTGAGTGGGCGGCGGCGGAGACGGGGCTGGCCGCCGCGGACATCCGGCGCCTCGCCCGCGAATACGCGAGCGTGAAGCCCTCGATGATCGTGGTGGGCGGCGCCAGCATGTACAAGCATCGCCACGGCTGGGAGCCGGGACGCGCGGTGGCCACGCTCCCCGCGCTCACCGGCCAGCTCGGTCTCGCCGGAGGCGGCCTCGGCCCGCGCCACCGAGCCTTCCCGACGGGCGATCACCTCGCGGATCTCACCGCGGCCGATCGACGCGCGCCAGGCCCCTGGGTGCCCAGCCACATGTCTTCCATCGCGCAGCTCATACGCGAGGGTGGGCTCGATGTGCTGCTCACCGCGGGCACGGACATGCTCAATTCCTTCTCGGATGCCGCCTCGATCGAGCGCGATCTCGAGAAGGTCGGGCTCATCGTCGCCTATGACCTCTTCGCCAATGACACGACCCGGCGCGTGGCGGATATCGTCCTGCCCGGCACCGTCTGGTTGGAGGACATCGGGCTCAAGGAGACGGCCACCCACCTGTATTTAATGGAGAAGGCGCTCGAGCCCGCCGGGCAGGCGCGGCCCCTCATCTCGGTGCTCCGGGAGCTGGCCTCGCGGCTGGACATCAAGGACTTCTTCCCCTGGGCGGACCTCGAAGCCTACGTCGACGCGCTCCTGGCACCTCAGCGAGGCGGCGAGCTCACCGTGGCGCGCTTTCGGGACATGGGTGGCATCGCCGAGCGGAGCCGGCTCTCCCACGTGCCGTACCAGACCGGCGGTTACGCGACACCCTCGAGAAAGGTCGAGTTCTACTCAGAGCGCGCGATAGCCCTCGGGCTGCCCGCGATGCCGGGCTATACGGCCCCCGCGCCCGATGCCGGCCCCCCCGCTCATCCTCTCGAGTTCCGCCAGGGGCGTGTGCTGACGGCCTTTCACTCCTTCTACGACAATGGCCGGGCGCTGCCCATGCTGGCCCGCGCCGAGCCTCATGCCGAGATCTGGATCCATCCGGCGGACGCGTCACCGCGCGGGATCGCCGACGGGCGCCGCATCGAGCTCAGCAACGACCGCGGCCGCTTCGAAGGCGTGGCGCGGGTGACGGAGGACGTGCTGCCGGGCGTGGTCTGGGCGCGCGACGGCTGGCCGGGCCTCAACGGTCTCACGAGCGGAGAGGCCTGCCTGACTCCGGAGGCGAGCGAGGGCCTGGACCCGCGCATCCCGGGCGGCCAGTCGGCATACGAGGCCCGGGTCGAGGCTCGACTGCTCCCCGTCTGACGCCGGCCCCACGTTCTGCGGTAACGCTCAACTTCTAGAAGCGCCCCCTCACCCTGCCCTCTCCCCCGATGGGGGAGAGGGATTCAGAAGAAGAGCGTGGGCTGAGGTCTTCACGGAGCGGCCGAGGGCGGTGACGAAGATGGCTTCCCTGCCCGCGGCGTGGGGAGAGAAGAACGCGATCACGTCGCGGTCATAGAATGTCAGGCCGGTGGCGCCGAAGCGCTGCGCATAGGCGCCGAGATAGAGGCGACCCCCGATGAGACCGGCCTCGAGGTTGGCCAGGCGATACCCGCGATTGCCATATGTCTCGAGGAGCACGTCGAGATCGGCGAGGAAGAAGACGGTCGAGCTCGACATGCCGCCGAGTGCCTGCTCGAGACAGAGATAGGCCGCCTCCTGACGGAAGTCACCCCGCTTCAGGAGCTCGAGGGTGTGCGCGGCCGGATGATAGGCGTAGGCGCCGGGCTCGATTCCCTCCACGGCGTGAACGGTCAGATAGAGATCCACCAGTCCCGAGGGCACGTCCGCCTGCCCGCCACGGGTGGCGTGCCAGAGCGCCGTGGAAAGCTCCTCGGCGCCGATGGCCGCGCCCGAGAACTCTCGCGTGGAGCCACGAGCAAGGATCGTGTCCGCCAGCGGGCGTCCCGCGCTCGGCCGCGGCGTCGGGAGGGGCACGAGGACACCCGCGGGCGGGCGGGCCGACCGCCAGGCGGCCTCGCGCCAGGCCATGACTTCGGCCTCGCTGTCCAGAGCCGAATTGGCATACGCATCACGCAGGAGTGGGTAATCGACCTCTGATTCCGACAGAGGAATCACCGGCGGCGCAATGGTCGCGATCACCGGCGGCGAGGGCGCGAATCCCGCAGGTCCACCCACGGGCGCCAGGAGCAGCGCGCCCTCCTTTTCCGGATCGACGGCGAGGAGCCCGTTGACCTCGAGATCCACGAATCCCGCCACGGCGCGCGCGGGCAGCGCCAGCGCGGTCGCGGCAGCGAGCAGATTCGCGAGCATGGTGCCTGAGTCCCAGAAGAGGTGGCGGTAGCCCCGCGCCTGATACTTCCAGGTGTTCCGCCAGTAGATGGCGGTGAGCGCGAGCACGGCGGGACGTGACGCCAGGTCCTCGTCCGCTGCCGCGATGGCGAGGGCGCCACGGAAGTCGCCGGCGCGGAGCTGGCGGAGCGCGAAGTCCCCCGGCGAGAAGTGATACACGCCGGCCGCCAGCCCCGTCACGCCCCCCGCCACGACGTACACCTCGGTCTGGAAGAGCGCGCCCGTCGATGGCGCAGCGCGGAAGTACATCACCCCGCCACCCGGATACGTCTGGCGCCTGGTCACACCTGCAGAGAAGAACAGGAGAGCGGCGAGCCGCTCCAGATCGAGCGGGGCGGCGGCGTCCACCTCGCCGGAGATCGCGGCCAGGGCGTCCATGGTCGGCACGGGGAAGTCGCGGGGCAGCGGGGTGACGGGCAGGTCGGGGTAGATCTTGAACGGCTCGGGCTTGTTGGACCAGTCGAGCCCGTGACTGCTCGCGCGCACGGATTCACGCGAGTGCCTGGTCGCCTCGTGATATCGCCGCGAGGCGTCGTGATCCCGATTGCCCGACACGGCCTCAGGTGAAGGAGTACGGAGGGCGAAAGATTCCGCGCTCCGTGATGATGCTGGTGATGAGCTCGGCGGGCGTGACGTCGAAGGCGGGATTGTAGACGGGGCTCTCGGCCGGCGCGGTCTGGCGGCCGGCCGTGCCGCGGACCTCGCTCGCGTCCCGCTCCTCGATGGGAATGGCGGCGCCCGAGGGAACGGACGCGTCGATGGTAGAGAACGGCGCCGCCACATAGAAGGGGACGCCGTGATGACGAGCGAGCACCGCCACCGAGTAAGTCCCGATCTTGTTGGCGGTGTCGCCGTTGGCCGCGATGCGATCGGCCCCCGTGACCACGAGGTCGACCTCGCCACGCTTCATCACGAAGCCGGCGGCCACGTCCGAGATCAGCTTGTGGGGGATGCCTTCCTTCACCATCTCCCACGCGGTGAGCCGCGAGCCCTGCATGACGGGCCGCGTCTCGTCGACCCACACGAGGGCCACTTTCCCGCGCTCGTGCGCGGCCCGGATGACGCCGACCGCGGTGCCGTAGCCAGCGGTGGCCAGCGCCCCCGCGTTGCAGTGGGTGAGGATGCGCGCGCCCTCGGGCACCAGGTCGGCGCCGTGGGCGCCCAGCGCGTGGTTGGCGGCCAGGTCTTCCTCGAGGATGGCCTGGGCTTCTCCGAGCAGGCGCAGTTGAAGCGCGGGAACGGGCAGGGCCTGGTGCGCGGAGGCGACGGCGCGCATTCGATCGAGTGCCCGGAAAAGATTGACCGCGGTGGGCCGGGTGGCGGCAAGACCCTTGAAGGCCTCCTCGAGATCCGCGAGGAGCGTTTCCCCGTCC
This sequence comes from Candidatus Rokuibacteriota bacterium, assembly GCA_003220345.1. Lineage (GTDB taxonomy): Bacteria > Methylomirabilota > Methylomirabilia > Rokubacteriales > CSP1-6 > AR37. The sequence goes on from QHSC01000082.1 coordinate 5,363, forward strand.
CGGGCGCGACTCTCGCGGGCGGCGAGGGCGACGCCAAAGGCGGCGGCGCAGCCGATGGCGGGCGCGCCGCGCACCACGAGGCTCCGGATCGACTCGGCGACGTCGCGCCAGCGCGTGTGCTCCCGCACGCGCTCCTCGACGGGCAGGAGCGTCTGGTCGAGCAGGAGGAGGCGATCAGCTTCCCAGCGGATGGGCGTGATCATTCAGGCAGGGCCGCGCCCGCGGGCAGCCGGAACCATTTGTCCCGGGAGGCCGCCCCCCGCACCAGAGCGATGGAGGACGGGGGAATGGAGAGCCTCTCGGCCAGGAGCTCGATCACCGCGCGATTGGCGCGCCCGTCTTCCGGCGCGGCGGTGACGCGGACTCGGAGCGTGCCGGCCTGCCAGCCCACGATCGCGCTCGCCCGCGCCTTGGGCTGCACGCGCACGTGGAGCAGTCCCTCACGCGTTGGGCGGCTCGGCATCCTCGGCGTTCGTCTTGAGATCCTGCTCGAGCAGGCGCTGGTACATCTCCACGGTGGCGCGCAGGCTTTCCGCGAGCTGGCGCCGCATGCGCCGGAGGGCCTGGATCTCAGAATGCAGATCGCCCTCCGCCTTGCGCGAGGCGTCGATGATGCGATCGGCCTGCGACTCGGCCTCGCGGATGATGACCCCCGCCTCGCGGCGCGCGTTCTCTTTCATCTCCTCCACGAGCCGCTGCGTGGTCATGAGCGTCTCCTGGAGCACCTTCTCGCGCTCCTCCAGGCCCCGGGTGCGCTCTTCGAGGGCCTGGAGCTGCTCCTTGAGCAGCGAGTTCTCCTTGAGAAGGGCCTCGTAGTCCGAGGCGAGGTCCTCCAGGAAGGTATCGACCTCCTGGGTGTCGAAGCCGCGGAACATCTTCACGGTGAACTGCTGCTGGCGGATATCCATCGGTGTGATGCGCACAGTCGCCTCCTGTACTTCCGCTAGAGCAGCAAGGCCAGCAAGACGCGGGGGATCACGTACCAGATCAGGAAGAGAAGGATCATCGGTGAAATGTCGAGGCCACCGAGCTTCTCCGGCGGGACGAGGGATCGAATGGGCGCCAGCACGGGCTCGGTCACGCGCCGCAGGAACTTCACGACGGGGTTGTACGGATTGGGCCGCACCCAGGTGATGAGTGCGGCGGCGATGACAATGATGGCGTAGACATCCAGCACCCTGAGAATGACACTGACCAGCCCGAACATTGGCTCAGTTCGCCCCCAGCTCCTTCGAGCGCTGCGTGGCGCGCTCGACGGCATTGATGAAGGTGCTCCGCACACCACCCTCCTCGAGAGCCGAGAGCCCCGCAATGGTGGTGCCGCCCGGCGAGGAAACCATGTCCTTGAGCTGACCCGGATGCGCTCCCGTCTCCAGGATGAGTCGGGCCGAGCCCAGCACCGTTTGCGTGGCCAGGGTCATGGCCGTGGCGCGGTCGAGCCCCATCTTGACGCCGCCATCGGCCAGCGACTCGATCACGATGGCGACATAGGCGGGGCCCGAGCCCGAGAGCCCCGTCACCGCGTCCATGGCGCCCTCGTCCAACACCACCACCTTGCCCACGGCTCCGAAGAGCTCCTGGGCCGCCTCGAGGTCGCCGGGCTCGAGGCCTTCGGCGCGCGCGATCGCCGTCACGCCCTCCAGCACGAGGGCGGGCGTATTGGGCATGACGCGGATGAGGCGCGCGGGCTTGCCCAGATGCTCGCGGAGCTTCCGCGTGGCGACCCCGGCCGCGATGGAGATGAGGAGCTTGCTCCCGTCCACCACGGAGGCGATCTCCTTGAGGATCGCGCCCATGATCTGCGGCTTGACGGCGAGGATGACGACGTCGGCCGAGCGCACGAGGGCCACGTTGTCCTTGACGTGCTGGATGCCGTACTGCTTCGCGATGTCCGCCAGGCGATCGGCCCGCGCGTCCGATGCGGAGATGGTCTTGGCGGGGACCAGCCCGGTCTGCGTCAAGCCCTTGATGAGCGCTTCGCCCATGTTGCCGGCGCCGAGGAAGGCCACGCGCTTGCCCTTGATGCTCACGCCCCGCCCTCCGTGACGGCGGGCCGGGGCGGGCGCGGGCCGAATATGGCGGTGCCCACTCGCACCATGGTCGCGCCTTCCTCGATGGCGACCTCGAAATCCCCGCTCATGCCCATGGAGCAGTGCTCGAGGCCGACCGCATCGCGCAGCTCGCGGAGGCGCCGGAACCACGGCCGCGACGCCTCGGCGGAGTCGGCGGCGGGCGGGATGCACATGAGACCGCGGACCTCGAGATACTTGAGCCCGGTGATGGCATCCAGGAGCCGCTTGAGCTCGGCCGGGTGGACGCCGCCCTTCTGGGCCTCCTCGCCGATGTTCACCTGGACGAGCACGCGCAGGGCGCGCTCGGCCTGGTGGGCGCGGCGGTCGAGCTCGTGCGCCAAATCCACGCGATCCACGGACTGGATCCAGTCGAAGAGGCGCGCGGCATCCCTTGCCTTGTTCGTCTGGAGCGAGCCGATGAGATGCCACGGCACCGGGCGGCCGAGGGATTCGACCTTCTCCTTGGCTTCCTGGACGCGATTCTCTCCAAGGGCCGGGACGCCTGCCTCGACGGCGAGCCGGATGCGCTCGAGCTCCACGGTCTTGGACACGCCGATGAGGAGGACGTCGCCCGACCGGCGGTTCGCTCGCGCGCAGGCGGCGGCGACCCGCTCTTGTACCGCTCGAAGATTGGCGCGAATGTCGAGCATGAAGACCTGTCAGGCTGGCCGATTCTAGCACGCGCCGGCTCCGCCCTACCTGGGGAGCTCACCGAGGGGCGTCAAGGGCGTACCGCGAAGGCTAGGGTGTGGCGCTCAGCGGAAGGGCCGCAATCGTGACGAGTCGGCCGTTGTCTCCCCGACGATACGAATAGAAGAGGTCGCCCCGGCAGCCCGTGCAAAGGCGCGGGTTGGCGATGCGATCGCCACGCATTCCCGCCTCTCGGAGCTGCTCCTCGTTGGCCGCCCAGAGGTCGAGCATCCACTTGCCATTCCCCCGACTCCTCACCCACGATCCCCAGCGTCCGGGAAAGGCCGCATCGAGGCGAACGATGACGGGCTTGTCCACCTCGTAGCAGCAGGGTCCGATGGAAGGGCCGATGGCCGCGAGGAAGTGCTCGGGCTCGCCTCCCTCATTCCTGAGCGCGTCCACCGCGGCGCCCGCCACACCCTGTACGGTCCCCCGCCATCCGGCGTGGACGGCGGCCACGCGGCGCCCCTCGGGATCGTAGAGAAGCACGGGCACGCAGTCGGCAGAGAAGACGGCGACGGGCAGCCCCGGCTTGTCGCTCATGAGCGCGTCGCCCTGCCCCGCGTGACCACCATGGCTCACGTGCGCCACGCTCGCCCCATGCACCTGCTTGAGAAAGGCGGCGGGCTGGGCAGCCAGGGCATGGGCCGCGAGCAGCTCCTGGGCCCCGGGGCCGAGGGGCGGGCCCGGCTCCCTGAAAGCGCTGACGCCGGGAAAGTGGCGCGTGGTGAAGAGATGGGGCAGGCCGGCCTCTTCCAGGAGCGAGCAGAGGTAGTGACTCGGCGGGTCACCGCGAAAATCGGGAGCGGTCATGACCGCCTCATTCTCTCACGCGAAGCGGCGGCACGCCGGTCGAGCGGCTAGGGAGCGGGGACCGCCGCCGTGCAGTGACCGCATCGCGTGGCCCTGACCGGGATCGGCATGAGGCAGAGCGGGCACGGCCGGGTGGTGACGGGAGCAGGGGGCGCCGGGAAGAGCCGGTTGACCTGCCGGATGAACAGGAAGATCGCGAAAGCCACGATGACGAAGTCCACGATCGACTGCAGGAAGGCGCCGTAGTTGAGGGTGGGCGCGCCCGCTGCCTTGGCCGCGGCGATCGTCGGATATTTCGTGCTTGTCAGATTGACGAACAGGCTGGACACATCGGACTGGCCCAGGAGCAAGCCGATGGGCGGCATGAGGATGTCGCCCACGAAGGACGCGACGATCTTGCCGAAGGCGGCCCCGATGACCACGCCGACGGCGAGCTCGACCACATTACCCCGCATGATGAAGTCTTTGAACTCTCGCAGCATGTGGCCCTCCTCTCGCTCGGTGAGCGACGGGTCAGTCGGCCTGCCTTCTCAGGAACGCCGGGACATCCAGGTCCTCCTCGCTCGGCATGTCACCCTCGGCGCGGGCGTCGGCAGGCATCCTCCGGCGCCAGTGGCCAGAGGCCGGGGCGCTGCCGGTCCTGGGCGCCCGGGCCATGTCCACGACCTTGCCCGCGGGCTGATTCGACTCCTTCCGCTCAGTGAAGCCCGTGGCGATCACGGTGATTCGCACCTCGTCCTGGAGGCTGGGGTCGATGACGGCGCCGAAGATGATGGCCGCCCGTGAAGTTCATGAGGATGCCGCGGGCGCCGTCGATCGAGGTCTCGTCGAGGAGCGGGCTCGCCACCGCCTTCTGCGCGGCCTCGACGGCCCGGTGCTCGCCCTTGCCCACGCCCGTGCCCATGAGGGCCATGCCCATGCCCGCCATGATGGTGCGCACGTCGGCGAAGTCCAGGTTGATGAGACCGGGGACGAGGATGAGATCCGAGATGCCTTGCACGGCCTGGAGGAGCACGGTGTCGGCGATGCGGAAGGCTTCCACGAGCGGGGTGCCGCGATCCACCACGGCGAGAAGCCGCTGGTTGGGAATCGTGATGAGCGTGTCCACCACCCCCCGCAGCTCGGTCATCCCGGCTTCCGCCTGCTGGGCGCGGCGCCGGCCCTCGAAGGCGAACGGCTTGGTGACGACGGCCACGGTGAGGATGCCCAGCTCCTTGGCGGTGGCGGCCACGATGGGCGCCGAGCCGGTGCCCGTGCCGCCGCCCAGGCCCGCCGTCACGAACACCATGTCGGCGCCCTCGAGGAGCTTCTTGATCTGCTCGCGGTCCGCTTGATGGGGGCAGGCGAGGCGCGGAGGGCCTGCGAGTCCGTATTCGCCACGATGAACTCGACGCCGCTGAAGCGGGCCTCCATCATGCGGTTGATGGCGTTGGACCCGCCGCCGCCAAGGCCGATGACCTTGATCTTGGCGTTGTCCCGCGTCTCCTCGAGCTCGAATACCGGCCGCCCCGCCCGTGGATGCTCCATCGGCTCCTCCTTGACCGACCTGCGTGAGTAGCTTGGCCGGCCCCGCGGCAGCTGGAGGAACAGATCCCCCTGCCCCGGGACCCTGGGCCCCTTGCTAGAAGAGCTCACCGAACCAATCCCTCAGGCGTCGTCGCATGCCCGACCCCGAGGTCGCGCCCGCCGCCTCTTCCGTCCCACTCGCGCGACGCCCGCGCGCGCCGTACAGGGCGAGGCCGACGCCCGTCGCGTGGATGGGACTCTGCACGACGTCGTGGAGGCCGCCGATGCCCGTCGGCACTCCGCGCCGCACCGGGAGGTCGAAGATCTGCTCGGCCAGCTCGGGCACGCCCTGCATGATCGCGGTGCCGCCGGTGACGACCACGCCGGCCGCCGCGGCATCCTCCAGGCCGGCCTTGGTGAGCTCCCGCGCCACGAGCGTGAAGATCTCCTCGACGCGCGGCTGGATGATCTCCGAGCAGATCTGGCGGGACAGCTCCCGCGCCTTTCTTCCGCCCACCGAAGGCACGCTGATGACCTCGTCCTCCCGGACCAGCGCGGTGAGCGCGCAGCCGTGCCGCTTCTTGAGCTCTTCGGCATCCGCGGTGGGCGTGCGAAGGCCGACGGCGACGTCGTTGGAGATGTGGTCGCCGCCCAACGGCAAGATGCCGGTGTACCACACGGCCCCGTCGCGGAAGAGGGCCACGTCGGTGGTGCCGCCGCCCAGATCGATCAGGAGGATCCCCAGCTCCTTCTCCTCCTCGGACAGGACGGCCTCCGCGGAGGCGAGCGGCTCCAGCACGATGTCCTGCACCTGCAGTCCCGCGCGGTTGACGCTGCGGACCACGTTGCGCACGGAGGTCGTGGCCCCCGTGACCAGGTGCACCTCCACTTCCAGGCGAACGCCTGACATGCCCAGGGGCTCCTTGACGCCGTCCTGGTCATCGACGAGATACGTCTGGGGCAGCGCGTGGATGATCTCGCGGTCCTGAGGCAGGTTGATGGCGCGGGCGGCATCCAGCGCCCGCTCGACGTCGGCGGGACTGACCTCGCGGTGCTTGCCGGAGACGGCGACCACGCCGCGGCTGTTGACGCCCCGGATGTGCCCGCCCGCCACTCCCGCGATGACGCTCGAGATCTCCACGCCCGCCATCTCCTCCGCATCGCCCACTGCCTGCTTGATGCTCTCCACGGTCGAGTCGATGTTGACGACCACGCCCTTGCGCAGGCCTCGCGACGGGCTCGTGCCCACCCCCACGATGTCGAGGGTGCCGATGGACGACCACTCCGCGATGACACAGCAGATCTTCGTCGTGCCGACATCCAGCCCCGTGATGAGCTGCCGTCCTCTCGATCTCGCCATGGCGCCCCCTACCTCGCCGCGGTTCTGAGCACGACCTGGTCGCGGAATCGCAGGTCGATGGACGTGACGGACTGGTTCGTGGCGCGCAGCTGCGCGGCCACGCGCTGGAGCCGCCCGAGCCGGCTTTCCCAGTCTTCCCGGCCCAGCCTGACCTCGACGCCGTTCACCATGTAGAGGACGGGCCCCTCGGGCCTGCTCACGTCGACCTCGGAGATCTCGCTCAAGAGCGAGCTCTGAGCGCGCTTGAGCGTACGTATGAGCGACAGTCCGGTCGCGACGCGGTCCGAGGGCACGCGACCGTTCGGCGCGAGGTCCGAGGGGCTGAGCCCCGAGATGACGGGCGCGTCCATCGCCACCGGCCGCGCCTCGCCCGCCACGGCCACCCCTTGCTCGTCGACCCACACGAGCTTGCCCGCCGCCTGGACGAGGGTGAACGGGCGTCGCTCTTCGACGAGCAGGGTGACGCGGTTCGGCAAGGCCCGGATCAGCTCGACGTGACGCACGAGCGGGAGGGCCTCCACGCCGGCGACGGCCCGGCGAGCGTCGAGCGTCCAGAGACTCTGCCCGCGGGTGATGCCCGAGGCCCTCACGATCGCCTCGGCCGACAGGCGCTCCTGCCCGACCACCTCCACGCGCTCGACCGAGAACGGGGCCGTCCGCAGCAGCCACCGCGACTCCCATCCCGCCCCCGCCGCGAGGGTGGCCACCACCAGGGCCGCCCCAACCCACAGTCCGACGCGACGCGCGAGCCGAAGGACGCGCCGGCGCCGGCGCCGGCGGTCGAGCCGCTGTCCGGTCATGGCGGCGAGCGGCTCCGCGAGGTCGCCGAGACGGAGGGCCGCCCCGCGGGGTGAGAGAACCGCGCTCCGACCTCTCATGTCCCGTCCGACCTCACTTGTCTCCCATGATGCGGATCTCGGGCTCGAGGGTGAGCCCGAAGTGGTTCTGCACCCGCTCGCGCGTGATCTCCATGAGACCCAGGATGTCCGCGGCGGTGGCGCCACCCCGGTTGACGATGAAGTTGGCGTGCTTGGCCGAGATCTCGGCGCCGTTGTGCCGCTTGCCCTTCAAGCCGACCTTCTCGATGAGGCGGGCCGCCACCTCGCTCTGCGGGTTCTTCCACACGCATCCCGCGGAGGCGAGGGCGAGCGGCTGCGTCGACTTCTTGTGCTTGAGGCGCTGGCGCATGTCCTTCTGGATCTCTGCCTGGGGTCGGCGATGGAGCTGCAGCCGCGCGCCCACCAGCACGGCGCCGGGCGGCGCGAAGAAGGCGCGGTGGCCGAAGCTGCCGTTGTTGGGCTTGAACTCGCCCAGGGTGCCGTCCGGGTGCAGGAAGTACACGGCGGAGATAAAGTCGCCGATCCAGCCATCGGGTGTGCCCGCGTTCATGGCCACGGCGCCGCCGATGGTGGCGGGAATGCCCACCAGGCACTCGATCCCGCCGAGGTTCAGAGCGGCCGCCTCGCGGATCAAGGCGGAGAGACCGACCCCGGCGCCCGCCACCGCTTCCTCGCCACGGAAGTCGGCGCGACCCAGACAGCCCTCGAGCTTGAGCACCACGCCGCGGATGCCGCGGTCGCGGACGAGGAGGTTGTTGCCGCCGCCCACGATCTCGACGGGCAGCTGCTCGCGCTCGGCGAACCCCAGCGCCAGCCGGATGTCCTCGACGTCCTGGGGGACCACGAAGATGTCCGCGGGCCCCCCGATGCGCAAGGAGGTATGGAAGCTGAGGGGCTCCTTGAACCGTACCTCGCCCCGAATCTCTCCGAGCATTAGGTCCTCCTGTTGGACGGGTCAGGCATGTCGCCCAGGCGCGCAAGGAGCTCCGCCCCGAGCTGGCCGACGTCACCAGCGCCGAGGGTGAGCACGAGATCGCCGGGACGCGTGGATTCGCAGAGATAGTTGAGGATGCCGGGGCGGTCGCCATCCATGTAGAGCACCTCGCGGTGCCCATGGGCGCGGATGCCGTCGGCGAGGTCGCGCGCGTGGACGCCAGGGATCGGCGCCTCACCGGCCGCGTAGATGTCCATCACGATCAGCACATCGGACTGGTAGAACGCGGTGAGAAACTCCTGCCGCAGAGCTTGGGTCCGTGAGTACCGGTGAGGCTGGAACACCGTGATGACGCGCCGGTCGAACCCGGCCTTGGCGGCGGCCAGGGTGGCGTGGATCTCGGCAGGATGATGCCCGTAGTCATCGACCACGAGGACGCCCGCGGCCTCGCCGCGGATCTGGAAACGGCGCTGGACGCCCGCGAAGGCGCCCAGGGCCTGCTGGATTCGCTCGAAGGGCGCCTCGAGATCGAGGCCGACGCCGACGGCGGCGAGGGCATTGAGGACGTTGTGGCGGCCCGGCACCTGGATCGAGATGGACCCCAGGACACGGCCACGATGCAGGACCTCGAACTGGGACTGCACGCCGGAGAACGAGAGGCGCCGGGCGGTGAGATCCGCGCCCGACTCGAGCCCGTAGGTGATCACGCGCTTCTCGATCTGGGGGATCATCTGCTGGATGTTGGGCTGGTCGAGGCAGAGCACGGCCGACCCGTAGAACGGCACCTTGTTGACGAAGGCCAGGAAGGCCGTCCGGATCGCGTCCAGATCGGCGTAGTGGTCCAGGTGCTCCGCATCCACGGTGGTGACCACGGCGATGGTCGGCGTGAGCTTGAGAAAGGAGCCATCCGACTCGTCGGCCTCGGCGACCAGGAACTCGCCGCGCCCGAGGCGGGCATTGGTGCCCAGCCCGTGGATGCGGCCGCCCACGACCACCGTGGGATCGAGCCCCGCCGCGCCGAGCACCGCCGCCACCATGGAGGTGGTGGTGGTCTTGCCATGGGTGCCCGCGATGGCGATGCCGTACTTGAGCCGCATGAGCTCGGCCAGCATCTCGGCCCGTGGAATGACGGGCACGCCCCGCTGCCTCGCCACCTGGACCTCGACATTGTCGCGGGCCACCGCCGAGGAGTAGACGACCACGTGCGCGCCCTCGACGTGACTGGGCTCGTGGCCGAGGAACACCTTGGCCCCGAGCCGCTCCAGTCGCTCGACGAGCTCGCTGCGCTTCTGATCGGAGCCGGTGACGCGATAGCCCAGGTTCAGGAGCACCTCGGCGATCCCGCTCATGCCGACGCCGCCGATGCCCACGAAATGAATCTGCTGGTATTTCTTGTACACGGCTCAGGCCGTTCCCGTGTGCTGCGAGATGTTGAGCAAGATGCCCGTGGAGAAGAGCGTCATGGTCAGGGCGGACCCGCCGAAGGAGATGAAGGGCAGCGGGAGCCCTTTGGTGGGCAAGAGTCCCGTGACCACGCCCAGGTTCACGAGGGTCTGGGTGGCGAGCATGATGGTGAGCCCGAGGGCGAGATAGGCGCCGAAGGGCTCGGGCGCGCGGAGGCCGATGCGCAGGCCCCGCCAGATGAGGACGGCGAAGAGCCCGACCACCACGAGGGCCCCCATCGCCCCCAGCTCCTCGCCGATGATGGCGAAGATGAAATCGGTGTGGGACTCGGGGAGATAGAAGAGCTTCTGCTTGGACTCGCCCAGGCCGCGCCCGAGCCAGCCGCCCGAGCCCAGGGCGAGGAAGGACTGGATGATCTGGAAGCCTGAATTCTGCGGATCGTTCCAGGGGTTCAAGAAGGCGGCCACGCGCCGGAGACGATACGGCTTCATGGCGATGGCGACGGCGGCCAGGGGCAAGGCCGCGCCGGCGATCAGCCCCATGTGCGCGGGCCGCGCCCCGCCCAGATACGCCAGGGCGAGCGTCAGCACGATGAGCACCACGGCATTGCCCATGTCGGGCTGGAGCATGGTCAGTCCAGCCATGGCGCCCGCCATCAGGAGCAGGGGAAGGAGGCCCCGCGCGAAGCTCTCCACCACCTCGCCGCGGCGGGCGAGAAAGGAGGCGAGGTAGAGGAGGAGCGAGAGCTTGGCCAGCTCGACGGGCTGGAAGGACACCGGCCCGAGGCGAAGCCACCGTCGCGTGCCGTTGATCTCCTGGCCGAAGGGCGGAACGAGCACGAGGACGAGGAGCGCGAACGACAGCACGAGAAGCGGGGCGACCAGGCGCTGGAGCCGCCGGTAGTCGAAGCAGAGTCCCGCGAAGAGCGCGATCATCCCCAGGCCTGCCCAGACGCCCTGCTTCTTCAGGAAGTGCCCGGGATCGTGGAAGCGGTCGGCGGCCATGATGGCCGAGGCCGAGTACACCATCACCACGCCGATCGACACCAGCGCCAGGACCACGCCGAAGAGCGAGAGATCGGGCGTAAGTCGTCGAGGCATTAGGAAGCGAACTCGCGCACGATGTTCTTGAACACTTCGCCGCGATGCTCGTAGTTGTCGAACATGTCGAAGGAAGCGCAGGCGGGCGAGAGGAGCACCACGTCCCCGATCCGGGCGGCCTCTCGCGCGGCCGCCACCGCGTCCTGCATGGAGCCCGCGTCTTGGCACGGCACCCCCGCCGGCTCGAGCGCGGCGCGGATCTGATCGCGGTCCGCGCCGATGAGCACCGCGCGCTTCACGCGGCCGCGGGCTGCCTCGGCGAGGGGGCGAAAGTCCTGCCCCTTGCCCTTGCCGCCCGCGATGAGGACGACGGGCTCGGAGAAGCTCTCGAGGGCCTTGATGGTCGAGGCGACATTAGTGCCCTTGGAGTCGTTGTAGTAGCCGACCCCGCGCTCGTCGAGGACCCGCTCGATCCGGTGCGCGACGGCGCGGAAGGCCGCGATGCCGCGCCGGATGCTCTCGGGGCTCAAGCCCGTCCACAGCGCGCAGGCGGTGGCGGCGAGGACGTTCTCGACGTTGTGCTGGCCGCGCAGCGGGATGTCCGCGAGCGGGCAGATCTCCTCGACGTGGCCGTTCAGCTTGGCCACGATGGCGCCGCTCCGCACGAAGACGCCGTGATCGAGGGCGCGCAGCCGGCTGAACCAGAGGACGCGCGCGCGGGTGCGCGGGGCGAGGGCCGCCGTGACGGGATCGTCGGCGTTGAGCACGGCGCAGTCCGCCGCGGTTTGGTTGGCGAAGATCCTCGCCTTGGCCTCGACGTAGCGATCGACCGTTCCGTGCCGGTCGAGGTGATCGGGGGTGACGTTGAGCACGACGGCCACCCGCGGCCGCAGGAGCTCGATCGCCTCGAGCTGAAAGCTCGACGCCTCCGCCACGATGAGGCCGTCGGCGGGGAAGTCCAGGGCGTGGGCGGAGAGCGGGGTGCCGATATTGCCGCCCACGAGGACGGGCCTCACCGTTCCGCCCACGAGCTCGCCCGTGAGGGCGGTCGTGGTCGTCTTGCCGTTGGTGCCCGTGATGGCGATGAGATCGGCTTCCATGACGCGCCAGCCGAGCTCGAGCTCGCTGATGACGGGCACGCTGCGGGCGCGGGCGGCCTCGAGCACGGGCAACTCGAGGGGCACCCCCGGACTGGCGACGACCAGCTCGGCGCCTTCGAAGGCGGCGTCCGGATGGCCGTTCACCCAGAGGCGACAGCCGAGCTGCTCGAGCTCCTGCGCCTCGCGGGAAAGCGATTCGAGACGGCCCGAGTCGGACGCCAGGACGCGGCCGCCGAGCCGGCGGATCAGCCGGGCTGCGGCCACCCCGCTTCGCGCCAGGCCCACCACGGCCACGGTGCGCTCGGCCAGCCACTGCCGGTAGCCCTGGCCCCGCTCCCCCGTCATGTGATCCTCGTCCGCCGTCTCGGCCGTGAGCGTGATCACCGGCCTACCTCAGCTTGAGGGTGGTCAGCGCGAGAAGCGCCAACATGAACGACACGATCCAGAACCGCACGATGATCTTCGGCTCGGGCCACCCCTGCATCTCGTAGTGATGATGGAGGGGGGCCATGCGGAAGAAGCGCTTGCCCGTGAGCTTGAAGTAGCCGACCTGGATGATGACGGAAGCGGCCTCGACCACGTAGAGCCCGCCGATGAGCGGGAGGAGCAGCTCCGCCTTGGTCAGCACGGCGAGGGTCCCGATGGCCCCGCCCAGGGCGAGCGAGCCCACGTCGCCCATGAAGACCTGCGCCGGGTAGCTGTTGAACCAGAGGAAGCCCACGGCGGCGCCCACGAGGGCCCCGCAGAAGATCGTCAGCTCGCCCGTGCCCTTGACGTTCAGGATCTTGAGGTACTCGGCCGCCCGGAAATTGCCCGTGAGATAGCAGATGATGGCGAAGGCCCCGCCCGCCATCACGATGGGCCCGATGGCCAGACCGTCCAGACCATCGGTGAGATTGACGGCGTTGGACGACCCCACGATCACGAGGAGCGCGAAGGGGATCCAGAGCCAGCCCAGGGTGAGGAGCCAGCCCTTGAAGAAGGGGATGGCGAGGCCCGTCGTGAAGCCGTCGGGCGGCCAGACGTAGAGCCAGCCCATCAGCGCGGTGACCAGAAGGATCTGCGCGCCGAATTTCTGCTTGGCGGAGATGCCCTTCCTGGTCTTGAGCTTTCGCCAGTCGTCGAGGAGACCGATGACCGCGAAGCCCGCCGTGGCCAGGATGAGCACCCAGACGTACCGATTGTGGAGATTCGTCCACAGGAGCGTCGAGATCAGCAGGGCGGCCAGAATCACGAGACCGCCCATGGTCGGAGTGCCCGCCTTGCTGCGGTGCCGCTCCGGCGTGTCCTCGCGAATGGTCTCGCCCCCGCGCTGGAGCGCGCGCAGCCGTCCGATCAGCCAGGGCCCGAGGACGAACGAGATCACGATCGCCGTCACCGTCGCCATGGCCGTGCGGAAGGTGATGTAGCGGAAGACGTTGAAGAGGATGCTGTCCTTGGCGAGCGGCACGAGGAGGTCGTAGAGCATCAGCCATCCTCCCCTCCGAAGCGGGCCATGAGCGCATCCACCACGCGCTCCATGCGCATCCCGCGGGAGCCCTTGATCAGCACGGCATCCCCCGGGGCGAGGCGCTTGAGGAGCAGGACGACGGTGTCCTCGAAGGTCGCCGCGTGATGGCTCTCGACCAGCCCAGCCTCGCGCGCCGCCTCGACCGCGGTGCCGCACCAGAACCCAAGCCCGATGAACTCGGCGACCCCGGCGACGGCCACGGCCCGGCCCATTTCCCGGTGTTCGGTCGCGGCGATGGATCCCAGCTCGAGCATGTCGCCGAGGACGACCACGCGACGACGCCCGCCCGCCGAGGCCCGGAGCGTCTCGAGGGCGGCCCGGACGGACACGGGATTGGAGTTGTACGTATCGTCGAGGATGAGGAGCGCCCCCGCCCGACGCCACACGCAGCGTCCCCTGGCGGGGCGCGCCGCTTCGAGCCCGGCGACGATCGCCTCGAGAGGCAGCCCGAGCGCGACACCCACGCCGGCGGCGGCGAGGGCGTTGGTGACATTGTGCCGTCCGGAGAAGCGCAGGCGAACCGGGCGCCGTCCCTCCGCCGTCTCGACCTCGAAGCCGACCCCGTCGGACGACTCGCTCACCTGTCCCAGCGCGCGTACATCGGCCGCGCTCCGAGCGCTGACCGTCCACACGCGTGCCCGCGTCTGCGCGGCCATGGCGCGAACGCGCGGGTCGTCGGCGTTGAGCACGGCCGCTCCGTCATCCGGCAGGGCCTGCACGAGCGCGCTCTTCTCGCGCTGAACGTCGTCGAGCGAGCCCAGGAACTCCGTGTGCGCGCTCGATACGGTGGTGACAGCGGCGATGGTCGGACGGGCGATCCCGGCCAGGGCCGCGATCTCCCCCGGGTGGTTCGTGCCGATCTCGATGGCCGCGGCCGTGTGCTCCGCGGTGAGCTTGAGCAAGGTGAGGGGCAGGCCCCACTGATTGTTGAAGCTCGACTCTGGCTTGAGCACGGGCCCGCGCGTCGCGAGCACGGCCGCCATCATCTCCTTGGTCGTCGTCTTGCCGTTCGACCCCGTCACCGCCGCCACGGGAATGGCGAAGCGCGCGCGGTGCCAGGCGCCCAGACGTCCCAGCGCCCGCGTCGTATCGTCCACGAGGACCACGGGCACGCCGGGCGGCAGATCGTCGGACACGGCGTCGACCACGAGGCAGGCGGCGCCCCGCCCCACGGCCTCGCGCAGAAAGGCATGGCCGTCGAGGCGCTCGCCACGGATGGCGAAGAAGGCCTCGCCGATGCCGAGGCTGCGGCTGTCGATCGACACGCCGCTCACCGCGATGCCGAGATCGCCGCCGAGGAGCGCGCCCCCGGTGCCCCGGACGATGTCTTCCACGCTGAATGCCGGCATGCGCCGTCCTATGGCCCGATCTCCCGGAGCACGGCCCGGGCTATGGCTCGGTCGTCGAAGGGGAGGACGTCGGTACCGACGATCTGGTATGTCTCGTGGCCCTTGCCGGCGATGACGACCACGTCGCCGGCTCTGGCCCAGGCGAGGGCGCTGCGGATTGCGGCCTTCCTGTCGGAGATTGTCTCATGCCGGTCCACGGCCAGACCGCCCGGTATGCCGGCCACGATCTCGGTGATGATGGCCTCAGGCTGCTCGCTTCGCGGGTTGTCGGAGGTGATCCACACGCGATCGCAGAACCGCGCGCCGATGGCGCCCATGAGGGGCCGCTTGCCACGATCACGGTCCCCGCCGCAGCCGAAGACCACTCCCAGGCGGCCTCCCGATCCCACGAGCTTGCGCGCGGTCTCGAGCGTGCGCTCGAGGGCATCGGGTGTGTGCGCATAGTCCACCACGAGCAGGAATGGCTGGCCCGCCTCGACCCGCTCGAAGCGCCCGGGCACCGAAGTGACCGTGGCCAGCGCCACCGCGATGTCGGTCGGGGCCATGCCCAGGGCCACACCCACCCCCGTGGCCGCGAGCAGGTTCATCACATTGTGCTCGCCCACCAGGGACGAGGCGATCTCCACGTGGCCGACGGGAGTCCGCACGCTCATGCGAATGCCCTCGCCGCCGGACGACCAGCGTGCGGGGCGCACGTCGGCGCGGCCACGGATAGCGTAGGTCACGGTGCGCAGGGGCAGGTCGGCGACCATGGAGAGTCCCGCGGGATCATCGGCATTGACGATGGCGGAGCGCGCCGGCTTGGCGCCCGCGGCCACCAGCTCGAAGAGCCGGCGCTTCGCCTGCCGGTAGGCCTCCATGGTGACGTGGAAGTCCAGGTGGTCCTGGGTGAGATTCGTGAACACGGCCACGTCGAACTCCGTGCCGTCGATGCGAGAGAGGGCGAGGGCGTGGGACGAGACTTCCATGGCGAGGGCGGCGACGCCGGCGTCGAGCATGCGGCGCATGAGTCCCTGCAGCTCCAGGGCCTCCGGCGTCGTCTGGCCCGCAGCCACACGCTCGGCGCCGATGCGGTACTCCACGGTGCCGATGAGGCCGGTCTCGAGCCCTCGCGCCCGCAGCAGGGCGTCGACCATGTACGACGTGGTCGTCTTGCCGTTCGTGCCCGTGATGCCGACGACGATCAGCGAGGCCGACGGGTGCCCGAAGTACGCGTCGGCCAGGCGGGCCAGGGCCGCGCGGGAGGACGGCACGAGGACGCGCCCCGTGGGCCGGCCCTCCAGCGCGTCGGCGCCTTCGAGGACGACGGCGGCCGCGCCACGCGCGAGCGCATCGTCCACGAAGCGCCGGCCGTCCTGCTTGAGTCCCGGGATGGCGACGAAGAGGTCCCCGGGAGCGACCTTGCGGGAATCATAGGCCAGACCGGAGACGGTCGCAGGCAGAGCGCCCAGCACCCTCTTCTCCGGCAGCGCGTCGAGCAGGGCTGTGATGGGCACGGGGGACGCCCTCATGGCCTCGCGGCCGGCCGCTCGGGGAGGCCGGCCAGGACGAGTCGGCACGCCGTGCCGGGTGCGAGGGGAGTACCGGGAGCCGGCCATTGCGTCACCACCGCACCTCGGCCGGTGACCTCGAGCGTCACGTCGAAGGGCGCGAGGGCCGCCATGGCCTGGCGCAGCGAGCGGCCCTCGAGCGCCGGCATGGCCGCGGGGACGTCCGGATCGGCATCGAGGCTCACGCGCCGCACGGGCACGACCATCCCACTCGGTGCCGGCGATTCCGCCTCGACGCGCAGGAGGTGCACGGGCATCGTGCCTCGCGGAGGCACGTTCAGGTGCCGCAGCGCCTCGCGGCCGATGGCGGCAAAGATGGGTGCGGCCGCCTCGCTGCCCCACTTCTCGTTCTTGGGCTCGTCGAGGAGGACGATCATGGCGATGCGCGGATCGTCCACGGGGGCGAAGCCCACGAAGGAGAGAATGCCCGGGGCGTGCGAATAGCGGCGTGTGCTCGGGTCCATCTTCTGCGCCGTGCCCGTCTTGCCCGCGACCTCGTAGCCGGGGATGGCGGCGTTGTGCCCCGTCCCCTCCCGGACCACGGCGGTGAGGATGGTGGTGAGCTCGCGCGCCGTCTCGGGCGAGATGACCTGGCGGACGGCTCTGGGCTCGAAGGTCCGGACCTCGCGGCCATTGGCGTCCAGGAGCGCCCGCACGATCTGCGGCTGCATGAGGCGCCCGCCGTTGGCGATGGCCGCAAAGGCCGTGACCATCTGGACGGCGGTGACGGAGATCTCCTGGCCGATGGACATGGTGGCGAGCGAGAGGGCCGACCACTGGGGCGGAGCACGAAGCTGACCGCGGCTCTCCCCCGGCAGGCCAAGCCCGACGGGCTGGCCGAAGCCGAAGCCGGTGATGTACTTGTAGTAGCGCTCCTTGCCCAGCTGCATCCCGGCCTTGATGGAGCCGACGTTGGAAGAGTTCTGCAGCACCTCGCTGAAGGTGAGCCAGCCGAAGGGCTTCCAGTCGCCGATCACCGCCGTGGCGATCTTGATCTTGCCGTTCTCGCCGTAGAAGCGATCGGTGGGTCGGACCACCCCTTCCTCGAGGGCGCCCGCGGCCATGATCACCTTGAACGTGGAGCCCGGCTCGAAGGGGTCGGTGATGGCGCGATTGCGCCGCTCCTCGTCCGTGGCCGCGCCGAAGGCATTCGGGTTGAAGGTCGGCCGGATGGCCATGGCGAGGATCTCGCCCGTCCGCGGGTCCATCATCACGGCCATGGCGCCCTTGGCCCGGGTGCGCCGCCACGCCGCGTCCACTTCCTTCTCGGCGATGTACTGCAGGGTGGCGTCGAGCGTGAGGGCGACGCCCTGGCCGGGGATCGAGGGCTTGAGGACCTTCGGGGCGCCCGTGACGTCGCGCCCAAGAGCATCCCGCTCGACCAGCGCCTTGCCTTCGGCGCCGGCGAGATGGACGTCCCAGGCCTGCTCGATGCCCGAGAGACCTTTGCCATCCAGGCCCTCGAAGCCGACGACATGCGCGGCGAGCTCGCGGTTCGGATAGAGACGCAGGCTTTCCTGGATGAACCCCAGCGTGGGCTCGTGGAGATCCTGCACTGCCTGGGCGACCCGAGGCGGCAGCTTGCGCTTGACCCACACGAAGCGCTTGTCGGGATCGAGCCGACGGGCGATATCGGAGGCGGGCTCCCCCAGGATGGGGGCCAGCTCCGTGGCCACGCGCGCCGAATCGGTCATGCGCGTGGGCAGCCCGAAGAGCGATTCCGCGGCCGCGGATTCCGCCAGGACCAGGCCCGCGCGGTCGAGGATAGGTCCGCGCTTGGGACGGAGGGGGACGGTCTTGGCCCGCTGGGCCTCGGCGAGCCGGGAATACTCCTCGTGCTTGAAAACTTGGAGATAGCCGATCCGGACCAGGATCCCGAGGAAGGCACAGGCGACGAACGCGGCAAAGATCAGCGTTCGGCTCCTCAGGGCCGTGGTCCGGAGCTCCATCATGGGGGAGGGCTGGCTCCGCCTCGCATGTGTCAGCGAACCCGTTCCTGGAGGCCCACGGCCGGGGCTACCCGCGCCGTGCGCTCGCTCAGCCGCGCGGTGGACGCGGCGCTCGGCGCCGCGAACTCGCGGGCGAGCTGCACCTGCTGCTGGCTGGCCGCGACCATGCCGAGCCGGACGCGAGCCTCGCCCTCGATGCGGCCCAGCGAAGAGAGGCTCGCCCGCTCCACGGACAGGCGGCGGTTGGCCTCCTCCAGCTCGGTCCGCGTGGTACGCAGCGCGTCGAGCCGGTAGGACAGCCGCACCTGCTGGACCTTGAGGCCGACGACGCTCAGCACGAGGGCGACGAGGAGGCCCGCCCCCACCACGGAAATCGCCATGGCGCGAAGGCGGCGGCGGTCGCTTTCCCGGTGGAAGCGCGCCACCTGCTGATCGGCGGTGGCACGAAGGCCCAGCGAAAGCTGGAAGGCCATCGCGTGCTTCGGGGTTCTTCCGAGACTTGCCTCAGCGCTCATGCCGCCTCCAGCCGCTCGAGCACGCGAAGCTTGGCGCTCCTGGCTCTGGGGTTCACTCCAACCTCGTCGCGCGAAGGTCCGACCGGCGAGGGCTCGAGCTCGGCGAAGCCACCTGTCCGGAGCGCCCGGAAGGCGCGCTTGACGGCCCGGTCCTCGCCCGAGTGAAACGAGATGATGCCGAGCCGCCCGCCGGGAGCCAGGAGGGCCGGCGCCGCCTCGAGGGCCTCGGCGAGGGCCTGGGGCTCCTCGTTGACGGCCATGCGCAGAGCCTGGAAGGTCCGCGTGGCGACGTGAGTGCGCGAGGACCACGCCGCGCGCGGCACCCCCCGCTTCACGGCGTCCACGAGGTCGCCGGTCACCATCAGCGGGCTCTGACGGCGCCGCTCCACGATGCGGCGGGCTATGCGCCGGGCGTGGCGCTCCCCTCCGTACTCGAAGAGCACGCTGGCGATCTCGGCCTCGGGCAGCTCGGCGAGTAGCTCGGCCGCCGTGCGGCCCCGCGTGGGATCGAAGCGCATGTCGAGCGGCTCGTCCTTCTGGAAGGTGAAGCCGCGCCCGGACGCGTCGAGCTGGTACGACGAGAGGCCCAGGTCGAGGAGAACGGTGGCGGCCGGGCCGATACCGGCCTCGCGGGCGTGTCCTCCGATCTCCCGGAAGCTCCCGTGGCGAAGGGTCACCCGCTCGCCGAAGCGCGCGAGCCGCTGGCCCGCGCGGGCGAGCGCCTCAGGGTCGGCGTCCAGCCCGAGGAGCCGCGTGCCCGTGCCTCCCGCTTCCAGCAGCCTTTCCGCGTGTCCGCCCATGCCGATGGTCCCGTCCACCACCCAGCCCCCTCGTCGGGGGCGCAAGAGAAACGTCACTTCGTCAGCCAGCACCGGGAGGTGCGCCACCTCCCGCTCCACGTCTACACGCCCTTGTCGGCCAGCTTCTGCTCCACGTCCTCGATGGGTGCCCCGACTTTGTCCCGCTCGAAGTGCGTCCACCGCTCGGCGTTCCAGATCTCGAACTTCTCTTGCATGCCGATGATCGTCACGTCCTTGGTCAGGCTCTCGCTCTCCCGGATGTCGAGGGGAATCTGGATCCGGCCCTGCGGATCAAGGGTCACGTCCTGTCCCTTCGACAGATACTGGTACTGGAACGTCCGCCGGAACGAATCCAGGCGAGGCAGCCGGCTGACACGCTCCTCGAGCTCCTTCCAGTTCCGCTCCGGATACACGTCGAGCGCGCCTCGCCCATTCGAGACGATGACGAGCTTGTCTCCGAAGCCGTCGGTCAGCGCCTCCCGGAACTTGGCCGGGATGCTGAGCCGACCCTTCGGGTCGACGGTGTGCTTGAAATGCCCCCGAAACACGTCCTCTCCCCGAGAGGACGACTTCCCTCTCGCCTGACCAAGTTCACCACTTCATGGGATTTCATCCCACCTAGCGGGCTAATCTAGGGGGAATACGGAGGGGTGTCAAGAGAAAACTCCTATTTGGCTGCTATATCCGAGCCATCTGGCGAGGACGACCAGTGGGGCTGGGCCACCCTGCGGCTACCGCAGGTAGAGGGACGGGGAGATCAGCGAGACTTGTAGTACTGGAGGGCTTCCGGGAGCCAGCCTTCGATCTGGCGGACGCGGGTCGGATCCGACGGGTGGGTCGAAAGGAACTCGGGCTGGCTCGCGCCCTTTTGCTGGCCCATGCGCACCCACAGATCGCGAGCGGCGTGCGGGTCGTACCCCGCCTTCGCCATCAGGATCAGCCCCAGATGATCCGCTTCGGACTCCTGCTGACGGCTCCAGGGCAGGAGCACGCCCACCGCCGCGCCCGCTCCCAGAAGCGAGCCCACCGCCTGGACCGTCGCGGGATTGCCTATGGAGAGAGCCGCCATGGTCGACTCCACCCCGACGTTCACAAGCAGCTGCTGGCTCACGCGCTCCCCACCGTGGCGAGCCACGACGTGGCCGATCTCGTGGCCGAGGACGGCGGCCAGTCCGCTCTCGTCACGGGTGACGGGGAGCATGCCCGTGTACACGGCCACCTTGCCCCCCGGCAGGGCGAAGGCGTTCACCGTCTTGTCGTTCTGGATGAGCCGGTACTCCCACTGGTAGTTGAGCCCCGTGACCGCGGCGATTCGTGACCCCACCCGCTTGACCATCTCCGTCGCCACCGGATCCGTCGACAGCTTCTCCTTGGCGAGGGTCTGCGTGTAGGTCTGGGCGCCCATCTGCGTCTCCTGCTCCGCAGAGATGAGCTGGAGCTGGGAACGGCCCGTATACGGCACCGTCTCGCAGGCGGCCACCATTACCAGCGCCGCGAGCGCGAAGAACAGCCCTCGCGAGGTCCACCGGCCATGCATGGCCCGGATTCTACCAGACAGGCACGTTCCTCAACGTGACCAGAGTGGCCACGACCGCTTCAGGCCCCGCCCGACCCACCTCGAGCTCCATCTTCACCGACACGATCCGCCCGCGGTCGGCGGTGGGGAGGCCGTCGCGGTCGAGATACGAGAGCGCGAAGCGACGCACGCCCTCGGCGATGGGCTGGGCGCCGCCGCCTGCGTCACGTCTCAGCGTGGTCTCCCCCGACCGCAGCAGGTAGCTGACCCGCTCGCGCGTCGGATCGATCACCCCGTTGCCGTTCAGGTCTCTCTGGAAAACGATCCGGGCCGGCTCCGCCACGAGCACGATCTCGAAGCCCGCCCCGGTCGGATCGAAGCCCGCCTCCTTCAACTCACGAGCCATGCGCTCGAGGGCCGCCCGCGCGGACTGCTGCGCCTCGACCCGGCTCGCGCCCCAGCCCCAGGCGGCAAGCCCCGACTGCAACAGGAGCGCCGTCGCGGCCATGATCAGGCCCAGGAGCCCGAGGGCCACGAGGAGCTCGGCCAGGGAGTAGCCCGCCGTTCGCCGCGCCATGCCGGGCAGACTGGCGCGCGCGTGCTGACGGCGTCAATGTCCAATCTCGGGCACGCCGCCACGGAGCGACATGTATCGCTCAGGGGTCGGTGGGCCGGTCGAAGTCCCCGCGCACGGAAGGGCGGAAGATCAGGTCGAAGACGATCCAGAGCGTTCTGGAGAATGGGAGGAACAGCAGGGGGAGCGCGATCATGAGGGCGACACCGCCCCAGCGCATGGCCTCCCACGGCGGGTTCGGCCACGTCCACACGATCACGACGAGGAGGCCGACGCCGAAGACGGCCTCGGCGGCGATGAGATTGAAGAGGAGAGAGCCGAGGAAATAGCCCTCTTCGCCCCGGTCGAGGCAGAATCCGCAAACCGGGCAGCGCTCGCGCATGGTGAACCAGGAGCGGAGCGCGCTCGCGCGGCCGCAGCTCGGGCAGCGGAGCAGCAGGGCGCGCCCGAGGAGACGCGCTGCCCGCCGCCCGCGACCCACGGCGGACTACTCAGTCGAGAACGGGCTTGGGCGGATCGGTCGAGTAGTCGTAGAAGCCCCGCCCGGTCTTGCGCCCGAGATCGCCGCGCTTCACGCGCTTCTCGAGCTCGGGGGGCGGGTAGTCGTTGGGATTCTTCGTCACCTCGAAGGTCTCGAGCCGGGCGTTGTAACCGATGTCGAGACCGGAGAGGTCGCCCAGCTTGAAGGGCCCGAGAGGATGATTCAGTCCCAGCTCCACGGCCTTGTCGATATCGGCGTGATTCGCCACGCCCTGCTCGAGGCAGTAATAGGCTTCGCGGACGAGAGCGCGGAGAATGCGGTTGACGAGAAAGCCGGGCAACTCTTTGCGAAGAGTCACCGGCTCGCGGCCGCTGCGTCGGGTGACCTCGGCGGTGATCGCCAGGGTCTCCTCGCTCGTCCACTGCCCCTTGACCACCTCGACGAGCTTCATGACGAGCGGCGGATAGAAGTAGTGCATGTTCACGCACTTCTCGGGCCGCTTGGTCGAGGGCGCGATCTGCGAGTTCATGAGCGTCGAGGAGTTGGTGGCGAGGATCGTGTGGGGCGGGCAGAAGCGGTCGAGCCTGGCGAAGCATTCCTTCTTGGGCTCGAGGCGCTCCACGATGGCCTCGATGGCGAAATCGGCGTCGCGTCCGGCCTTCTCCAGATCGGGCTCGAGGCGCACGCGCGCGATGGCCTCCTCCATGGCGTCCTTGCTCATCTGGCCCTTCTGGACGCGGCGCTCGAGCTGC
Organism: Candidatus Rokuibacteriota bacterium; assembly: GCA_003220345.1. GTDB lineage: Bacteria > Methylomirabilota > Methylomirabilia > Rokubacteriales > CSP1-6 > AR37. The sequence goes on from QHSC01000082.1 coordinate 28,117, forward strand.
TTGCGGTTGCCCGCCATGCCTTTCTGCAAGAGCTCCATGCTCAAGTCGTTGAGGGTGATCTCGTACCCGTGAAGCGCCGACTGCATGGCGATCTGGGCGCCCATCTGCCCCGCCCCCACTACGAGGATGCGCTTGACGTCGTCGGCTTTCATGTCCTCTCCTTCGTGGTCATCGCTCAGTCGATGGGGGGTGTGAGGTGGGCCCACGGCTGGGCCTTCTCGAAGGCGTGGGCGGCGCGGAGCACCGTCACGTCGTCGAAGCGCCGGCCCACGATCTGGAGGCCCACGGGCAGCTTGTCGGCGGTGAAGCCGGCCGGGACCGAGCAGGCGGGTTGCCCCGTCATGTTGAACGGATAGGTGTACGGGATCCACTCGTAGCTGTCGGCCGGGCGGCCGGCGATCTCGCTGGGATTGTCGAGGCCCACCTTGAAGGGGGGGCACGCCACAGTGGGCGACAGCATCAGGTCATAGGTCTCGAAGAGGCGCCGCGGGTGCTCCCACCACGCCATCCGGTCGAACCAGGCCTGGACGTACGTGGTCGGGCCCCAGGACATGGTCTCGTCGATGAGGGAGGCCAGGCCCGCGTCGATGTCGGCGCGCCGCTCGGGCAGGAAGGGCGCCAGGCGCGTGGCGATGCCGCCGCAGAAGATGGCCTTCCAGGGCTGCTTGGGCAAGGGCCACTTGGGATTGACCTCCTCCACGCGGCAGCCGAGCTCCCGGAAGCGCTTGGCCGCCCGCGCGCATACCGCCGTCACCTCGGGGTCGACGAGCTTGGCATAGCCGGGATCGGGCACCCAGGCGATGCGCAGTCCCTTCACCGATCCTTTGAGGGCCTTCACGTAGTCCACACCCTCGGCGGGGAGCGAGAACTGATCGCGCGAGTCGGGGCCCGCGCACACGTTCATCATGAGGGCGGCGTCCGTCACCGTGCGGGTCATGGGCCCGATGTGCGAGAGGCTCCACGCCGCGCTCGCCGGATATGCCGGGATGCGCCCGAAGGACGCCTTGTGGCCGAAGATGCCCGCGAAGGACGCGGGAATGCGGATCGAGCCGCCCCCGTCCGTCCCGATGGCCAGCGGCCCCAGGCCCGCGGCGACCGCCGCACTCGCTCCCCCGCTCGAGCCGCCGGGCGTGCGGTCGAGGTTCCAGGGGTTTCGCGTCACTCCGAAGAGGAGATTGTGGGTCGCGCCGATCCAGCCCATGGTCGGTGTATTCGTCTTGCCGAGCTGGATCGCCCCCGCGCCCACCAGGCGCTCCACCATGGGAGCGGTCTCCGTGGGGACGTTGTCGGCGTAGAGGCGCGTGCCGAACGTGGTCCGGATGCCCCTGGTGATGACGAGGTCCTTGGTCGAGAACGGGACGCCATGCAGCGGCCCGAGCTTCGCCCCTCTCTTCATGACCGCACGCTCGGCCGCGCGCGCCGCCCGGAGAGCCTGATCGGCCGTGATGGTGACGAAGGCGTTGAGGGTCGGGTTCAGCTTCTCGATACGGGCGAGCACGGTCTTCATCACCTCGACCGGCGAGACCTTCCGGCGCCGGATGGCCGCGGCCATCTCCGAGGCCGGAATCCAGCAGAGCTCATCCGAAGCCATGGGAGCCTCCTTCCCGCCGGGCACCTCAGGCGCCCCGCAGTCGTGGATCGAGCGTGTCGCGAAGGGCATCGCCGAGGAGATTCGAGCCGAAGACGGCCAGGCTGATGGCGATGCCCGGGAAGAGCACGAGGTGCGGCGCCTTCTGCGCGTACTCCGCCGCGGAGACGGAGAGCATGCGACCCCACGACGGATACGGCTCTGGAACGCCCAGCCCCAGGAAGGACAGAGTTGCCTCGACGAGAATGGCGCTGCCGAGCTGCGCGGTGGCGAGCACGATGAACGGGCCGACGGTGTTCGGCAGGATGTGGCGGAACGCGATCCGGAGATGGGTGACACCGAGAGCGCGGGCGGCTTCCACGTACTGGAACTCGCGGATGCTGAGCACGCTCGCGCGGATGACGCGCGCGGCCCGCGGCATGATGGGGATCGAGATGGCCAGGATCACGTTCGGGATGGAGGGGCCGAGGGCCGCGGACATGACGAGGGCGAGCACGAGGAGGGGCAGGCCCTGCAGGATGTCCATGACGCGCTGGACGATGAGGTCAGTCTTGCCCCCGACGTATCCCGAGAGGAGCCCGATGATGCCCCCGAATACGGAGGCGACAATGGTCGAGCCCACCCCGACCATCAGGGACACGCGCGCGCCGTGGATGATGCGGGAGTAGATGTCGCGGCCCAGGTGATCGGTGCCCATCCAGTGCGTCGCGCTCGGGCGGGCCAGCGTGTCGGCGGCCTCGGTGGCGATCGGATCGTGGGTCTGGATGACGTCGGCGAAGACCGCCATGAGAACGATCGCCAGCATGATGGCGGCCCCCGCCGCCCCCAGAGGCTTCTTGCGGCAGAAGCGCGCGATCGTGGGAACGATTCCCTCGCGGCTGACCTGCGCGCCCGCGGCGCCGGGGAGCCTGACCTCGACGGTGGCGGGCTCAGCCGCCATAGCGCACGCGCGGATCGAGGACGCCGTACAGCATGTCCACGGTGAGGTTGGACAGGATGACCACGACGGCGATGAACATGACCAGGTTCTGCACGATCGGGTAGTCGCGCCACGAGATGGCCTGGACGAGAAAGCGCGCCACGCCGGGGAGATTGAACACGGTCTCCGTCACCACAAGCCCCCCGATGAGGAAGGCGAACTCGATGCCGATCACCGTCACCACGGGCAGGATGGCGTTCTTGAGCGCGTGGCTCCAGATCACGGTCTTCTCGGCCTGCCCCTTGGCGCGCGCCGTCCGGATGTAGTCTTCGCGCATGACCTCGAGGAGCGCGGAGCGGGTGATGCGCATCATGAGCGCCGAGGAGCGGTACCCGACGGCGAGCGCGGGGAGCAGGAACTGGATCGCGTGGAGCGGGAAGTTCTCCCACGGGGACACGTAGGTCACGGGGGGAATCCAGCCGATCCAGGCGACGAGGACGAGGATGATGACCATGGCCAGCCAGAAGGACGGCATGGAAAGCCCGGCCAGGCTCACCACGCGGAGGGCATAGTCGAGGGCGGTATCCTGGCGGACGGCGCTGATCACGCCCGTGGGCACGCCCAGGAGCACGGCGATGATGAGGGAGAGCACCGCGAGCTCCACGGTGACCGGGATGAGGGGCCGGATGATCTCCCACGCGGGAAGATCGTAGCGGTACGACTTGCCCAGGTCTCCCACGCACAGGTGCCGGATCCAGTCGACGTACTGCACCCAGAGGGGCCGATCGAGACCGAGCTCCTTCTCGATGGCCACGCGCTCGGACGGGTTGACGTACCCTCCCGTCGAGAAGAGGATGTCGACGATATCGCCCGGGGCCAGGCGCAGGAGGACGAAGATCACCAGCGACATCCCGAACAGCGTCAGCGCCGCGATGCCGAGACGCTGGGCGAGATAGGTTTTCACTTCCCGGGGTCTACTTGTCGCGCCACACGTCCGTCATGCGGCCGAAGTTGTAGATGTTGTTGTGGGGAATCATGTTGTGGACGTGGGGCCACACCGTGAAGTAGTCGAGCTTCCAGTCAAGAATCGGTCGTGCCGCATCTTCCTCGAGCTTCTTCTGCAGCGCCGCGAGCATCTCGAGCCGCTTCTGCGGATTGAGCTCCTGTGACTGCTGGTCGATCATCTTCATCACGGTCTCGTTGCAGTACTGGCTGTAGTTGCGCGGCGAGCCGCACGCGTAGTTCTCGTAGAAGTTGGCGTCGGGGTCGTCGACGCCGAGGCCCGTCAGGTTGGCCCCGATCTGGTAGTCGCCGCGCGTGGCCATGGCGTGCCACTGCGCCGTCTCCACCTGCTTGAGCGTCGCCTCGATCCCGACCTGTTTCAGCTCGTTGATCACGAAGGAGGTCATGTCCACGTAGACGGCGATGGCCCGCGTGACGATCTCCACCTTGAGCGGCTTCTCGGGCGTGTGGCCGGCCTCCGCCATCAGCTTGCGCGCCTTGTCCTTCATGTCGGCGGGCTTGCCGTAGCCGGGGAGCGGCTGGAGGCCCGGCTCGGGGAGGCCCCAGACGCCCCAGGGCTTGGGCGCCAGCGAGGCGCCGAGAACGGCGCCGCCCTGGTGCACGGCCTGGATGAGGCCGCGGCGGTCGATGGCGTAGCTCACGGCCAGACGGATCTTGGGATTGTCGAAGGGCGGCTTCTTGACGTTCATGATGATGTTATCGCTGACCGTCTGCCCGACCGGCGTGACCACGAGCTGCGGCACCGCCTTCTTGAGCTGCTCGGAGGCGGTCTTGGTCGTCTCGCCCGGGAAGGACACGTCGAGCTTACCCGCCTGGAGGGCGGAGACGCGGGTGCCGCGGTTCTCGATCACCACGTAGCGAAGGGTGTCGAGGTAGGGGCGGCCCTTGATGAAGTAGTCGGGGTTCTTCACGTAGTCGACGTACTCGCCCTTGCGCCATTCCTTCACCTTGAAGGGCCCCGTGCCCACGCAACCGGTGCGATAGCTGGCCGGGGGCACGTGGGCGGCATAGATCGGGGTATAGCCCGAGGCGAGCATGAGCAGCAGCGAGGGCTGGGGGCGCTTGAGCCGGAAGACGACGGTGTGCGGATCGGCGGCCTCCACGGCCTCGATGTTGGCGTACCAGTCCTTGCGCGGATTGATGCGAAGCTTGGCTTGGGCCTCGGGCGCCTCGCGGAGCATGTCGAAGGTGAACTTGACGTCGCGCGAGGTGAACGGCTTGCCGTCGTGCCACTTCACGTCCTTGCGCAGGAAGAAGACGAGGTTTCTGAAATTGTCCTGCCACGACCACTTTTCCGCCAGCTCGGGCACGAGAGTCTCGAGACTCTCCGTGCGCTTCAGCTGGTCGAAAAAGACGAGGTTGTTGAAGCACGGGAGCGACGGATAGCTCGTGGAGATGGTCGACGTCTCGTGCACCGCGAAGCCCTGGGACAGGTCTTCGCGCAGCATGATATTGAGGTGGCCCCCAGGCTTCGGTGTCTGGGCGTAGGCGTTCGTGGCGAGGCTGGTGACGGCCACGGCTGCCCACAAGGCCGCGGCAATACGGAAACGCATCATCGTGTTCCCTCCCTGCGAGTGTGTCGGCACCGTGCTAGTCCTCTTGGTGGGAGAACCGCGGACGTGGTCGGGGAAGAGTTCCTCGGCACAGGGCAATATACGCGAAAGGCACCCGCGCTCTCAACCTACGAAGCCCTGGCAGGGGCCGGGGAAGCCCTGGCAGGGGCCAGGGGAAGCCCTCGCAGGGGCCAGGGGAAAAGCCCATCGCAGGGGCCGGGGAAGCCCTCGCAGGTGCCGGGGGGAGCCCTGGCGGGCCGTGAGACTACCCTGGCATGGGCGGGATCACCAGGGTGGGCGCCCGGCATTGCCCCGGCAGGGCGCTGTCAGTACCCCACCAGAACCGGCTCGCCCTGATAGTCAGCGAGAGACGTTACGCGACGCGTTACCTCATGAATCCACGCCGCGGTCACGCTCGAGTCGAAAGTAGCCACATGACGCGGATCTCCGTCGTCACCAGCTCCGGACCGCGCTTTTCCTGAACCGCCTCGACGCGGTCACCGATCCGAAGCTCGGCCAACGAGATGGGATACCCGTCCACCCCGTAGAGGGCGGTGGTGGCCTCGTCAATCTCGATGAGCCCGGCGACGTCCCCCGGCGCGATGAGCAGGCTTCCCTTCCGTCCATCGTTTTCTGTGACGACGCCGCTGCGACACGTCGAGCTCGAATCGGGATCAGGGCGTCGCGTGGTCAGCGCGAGAAGACCGGCGAAGGGCCAGCCCGCGACCAGCACCCGGCAGTTCATGGGCTGGCCCGCCCGCTCGTCCGCCGCGCGTCGCGCCGGGTCAGCAGCTCCTCGAGCGCAACGGGACGCGAGCCGCCACGACGGCGGAGCTCCGGCTCGGCCACGATGGGCCGCCGCCGGATGCGCAGGGCCAGTCCGTTGCGCACGGCCCGCTCCGCGTAGAAGCGGAGGAGCCAGCGGCACATGAGGGGACGTCGGCGGTTGTAGCCGAACTTTCGCTTGTAGTCGGCCGCGGACGTCTGGTGTCCCTGCAGGTGGGTATTGGTCAGCTGCCGGAACGCCCCCCCGCAGATGAGGCAGATGATCCGCTCCTCCTCGATGGCCTGGCGAGGATCCACCTTGAGGGCGGCCAGCCACTCCGCCGATCGCGGCCGTGGAGCAGGCGGGAGATGACGCATAGCCATGGCGGCGACCAGGGCGCTCATCGCGCGGCCTCCGCGGCATGCTCGACCCGCATCAAGATGGCCTGCCATTCCCTGACGGCCACGAGCAGATAGACTGCCAGCCCTCCACCCAACACCGTCCGCCGTCGAATCATCGTCATGACGTGCTCCTCTCGAGAACGTGTAAGTCCCCCGCCGAAACGCGCGGGCATGGGTGCACTACTGGACACGGACATTCGAGGACCGTTCCCCGCCCGCCCAGCGCTGAACGAACTCATCCACGCGATCGATGGCCTTGTCGTCGCGCCCTGCCAGCTCGCGGGCGAAGCGGGCGCCCTGCTCGACCATGTCGCGATCGCCGAGCCGCGCGAAGGCGTCGGTGACGCGGAGGGTGCCCTCGAGCGAGCGAGCGTTCCGGGCCCGGACCATTGCGGAGAGATAGGCCCGGCGCGCCTCGTGCTCAATCCCGCTCCGCGCCCCCCTCGCCTCGCCGAGACGGAGGGCGCCGTCACCCACGGCCAGGAAGCCCTCCCAGGAGGGGCTGGCCAGCGCGGCCAGATCGGCCTTGTGACGCGCCGTCGTCGCCGTGGAGAAGTCTCCGTGCGCGAGCGCGTCGTCCATATCGCGCAGGGGCGAGATCCACGGCGCCTCCTCCTTCGCCGAGGGGTCGCCCACCCGCGCGAGGGTCATCTCGAGCGCGGCGAGAACCGCCGCGACGGCCAGGAGCAAGTAGAGGACGATGCGTCGCAGGAGGTCGGCCTCCACGGCGCTCCTCTCAAGGCGGCTGAAGGTCCCGCGGTCGACCATTGCTGTGGGGGCCCGGTTCTGTCGCACGTCAGCGTCCATGGCGTTCCTCTCGCGGGCGCTCGACGTCCCGCTCTCGACCGTTTCCGTGGGAGCCTGGCTCTGTCGCATGCCGCTACAGTTCGCAAGTCGGGTGCCACAAAGAATCACTTGCAGATCAGCCAGTTGCGGTGGTCAGCGGAGGTGGGCAGTGGTCAAGTGGTACGAAGCTGAGCAGTGAATTGAGCAGTAAGGATACTCGTAGCGGCGCGATGGATCCGCTGGCTGACCTCGTGGGCGAGAGCGCGACCTTCGATGCGGTCCGGCTCAGATCCGACGCCTTCTCGCGCGGCGAGAGAAGGGGCGGCGCCTGCCCTCCATCCTCCTCACGGGAGAGACGAGCTCGGGCTCACGGGAGAGACGGGCTCGGGCAAAGGTCTGGTCGCCCGCACCATCCATCGCGGGGGTCCCTGCGGGGGCGGGCCGTTCGTCGACGTCAACTGCGCGGCGATTCCAGACAACTTGCTCGAGGCCGAGCTCTTCGGCTTCGAGCGCGGGCCTGACCGGCGCGCACCGATCAAAAGCCGGCCTGTTTTGGTGTTTCTTCCACCACACGCGATTGAACTCTCCGCCCTCTTCGAAGAAGGCCTTCACCTCGTTCAGGGGGAAGGCCGTACGGGCCGCGGAACAGGGCCCACTCCGCTCGCTCCGGTGCTTCATGTAGCCGCGCGGCTCCGAGCGTCCCCTCGCCCACGCGTGTCGGGACGCGATGCTATACTGCCGCCGCATGTCCGGCCTCGAGTCCGACCAACTTCCCCTTCCCTCACCGCCTGCGCCCGCCGCGCCCCGCCCGTTCTTCCGTCCGTGGGTGACGTGGCTCCACACGGTGTTCGTCCTCCTCATCACCGGCTATCTCCTGCACATCGGGGGCGGCGGACCCCTCGATCACCTTCAATCGCCGGAGGATTCCCTCGAGCGGTTGACGGAACGCGAGATGGACGCGCGGGTAGCCCTGGCCCGTGCCACCCCGATCGAGCGCCGTCTCTATTCCGCGCTGTCGAGCGGCGACGAAGGGCTCGAGGACTGGATCCGCTGGCACGACGAGCTGGCCCAGGCGGTGGACTCGCCCGAAGTGGAGCTCGAACGCTTCATCCTGATCGGTGAGGCCAAGCAGACCGACGCCCTCCGCGAAGGGCTCGAGCAGTGGGACCGTCCGGGTGACGAGGTCGCGAACATGAAGCACTGGCTCGCCGCGGCCTACCTCGTGCCCGCGCTCGACCGCTCCACCGCGCGAACCCTCATCACCGAGGTGCGGGACACCCTCCCGGCGGGCTGGTTCGCGGATACCCTGGTGGCGCACATGGCCGAGCGCGCAGGCGATGCCGTGTCACGCGCCCAGGCAGAGTCGGCCATGGTGACGCGGGGGACCGCCCTCCTGGGCCGCTGGCGCGCGCTCGAAGCGGGCGGGCTCGTCGTGGTCCTGACCGGGCTCGCGGGACTGACCGCCATGCTCGTCGCCCGTCCCGACCTGCGCATCGCCAATGCGCGCATGCCGGAGGATTTCTCGCTCCTCGAAGGATACGGCCTGTTCATCCGCGGCGCCCTGGGCTTTCTCGCCGCCGGCATCGCGCTCGGCCTCACCATCCCTTCGGGCAGCGCCCTCGAGATCCTGACGGGGCCGGCAACGGCGGCGCCCATCGTGCTGCTGACGCTCTGGTACGTGCGCTCGCGGGGGCTCCCGCTCACCGAGGCCCTCGGTCTGCGACCGGCCGCCCACACCCTGCCGAAGCTGGCGTGGGTCAGCATCACTCTCGTGGGCGTGGCCATCGCCGGCGAGACCGTCGCGAGCTTCGCTCTGGATACCCTTCACCTGAGCGCGCACTGGGCCGACGGCCTCCAGGAAAACCTCATCTGGGGCTCATGGGGTACGGTGGCGCGAGAGACGGTGGACGCGGTCTTCTGGGCCCCCCTCGCGGAGGAGATCGGATTCCGCGGCGTGCTCTATCCGGCGCTGCGCACGCGGTGGGGCGCGGGGGCGGCGGCCGCGGCGTCGGCCGCCCTCTTCGCCGCGGCCCATGGCTACGGCGTGGCGGGTTTCGCGGCCGTCTTCTGGAGCGGCCTTCTCTGGGCGTGGGCGTATGAGCGGACGGGAAGCATTCTGCCGGGTCTCGCCGCCCACGCCTTCAGCAACGCGGCGGCCACGGCCGGCGTCGTCCTCCTCCTCCGTCTCTAGAAAGACTTGCCTGCCTTCAAGGAGGCGAGGAAGGCCGCGATCCCCGCCTCGCCCACCTGGGTATCCTGCTCGCCATTGCCTCCGCTGATTCCGACGCCACCCACCACGTCGCCCTCGACCTCGATGGGGAAGCCGCCGACGAAGATCGCGAACTTGCCCGGATGCATGGCGTGGATGCCAAAGGCTTCGTTGCCCGGCAGCGCGGGTCCCGACGGCGACGCGTTGAACTTGTGGGTGGCGCGGCGGTGACCGGCCGCGGTGAAGGCCTTGGCCATGGCGATCTCCACGCCCGTGATGCGTGCTCCCGTCATCCGGTGCAGGGCGATGAGATGCCCCCCGTCGTCACAGACGCAGATGGTTTCCGCGACGCCGATGGCCTTGGCCCTCACCTCGGCGGCCTCCAGAATGATGCGCGCGTCCTCGAGCGTCAGCCGCTTGACCGTGATCATCCGTGCCGTCCCTCGTGGCCGCGGTTCATGGCATGTCCACCCAGACCTCCCCCGACTCGATCCTGACGGGATAGGTGGCAATGGCGCCGCCGCGGGCGGGCAAGAGGCATTGCCCGGAACGGACGTCGTACATCCAGCCGTGCCAGGGACAGGTCAACCTCGTCCCCCTGAGCACGCCCTCACCGAGCGGACCGCCCTGGTGCGAGCAGGTGCTGCCGCAGGCGTACACCTGGTCGCCGACTCGCGCGAGCACGACAGGCGTGCCCCCCACCTCCACCAGCTTGCAGCCGCCCGCCGGGAGATCCGCCAGTGAGGCGGCGCGCTGCTCGGCCACCCTCTAGAGGTCTTCCTTCAGCACGAAGGCGCGGTGCAGGCCGCTCATGTACTGCCAGCGCATCTCGGTGGCCTGACGTACCTGGTCGATGGCCTCCTCCTGCCGCTCGGGCGTGGTGCTGTGGCGCTCGACGATCTGGTAGCCGCGCTCGCCGTGCACCTCGTCGGCCTCGATGTGGATGGCGAAGAACTCTACCTCGTGGTCGCTGAACCCGTAGTGCGTCTTCAGGGGCGGCAGGTTGCGCTGGTAGATGCCGGGCACCTGGGACTCGAGGCCGACGAGCAGGCCTGCCGCCGCGATGTGGAACGGCCGCTTGGAGGTCTCGTAGCACCAGGCGGTCAGGGCGCGAGTGGTGGGCAGCTGCTGGGCCGTCTCCACCTGCGCGCGGCTCACCCCGCAGGCCTCGGCGAAGCGGATCAAGAGGTCGACGTGCTTCACGCCCGATTCCTCTTCCACGATGTTCTCCAGGAGGAAGTCGCGGGCATCGGAATCCGGACACTCGGCGTAGACCGCTGCGCACCAGCGCGCGAACTGCGACACGTACTGGTAGTGCTGGCACGCCCACGAGCCCAGCTGGGCGCGCGACAGCTCCCCCTTCACCCATTTCTCCGTGAAGGGATTCATGCGGCTGTGCTTGGCGGCGACGGCGCCTTCCAGGCGCTGGCGGAAAGGACTCTTGCTCTCGCTCATCGTGACCTCCCCTGGTGCATCGGATCAGGAACTCGACCAACCGCCTTGGCATTGCCTGACGACCTGTCTACGTGTCAAGGCCCGCCCCGGAGAAGGTCTTCTCTCCCCCGGGACGGGCCCCGGATCACCGCTACTTAGGCTGCGGCGTCAGGCGAAGATAGGGCTTGAGCGCTTTCCAGCCCTTGGGGAACTTCGCCCTCGCCTCCTCGTCCGTCACCGCGGGTACGATGATCACGTCCTCCCCCTGCTTCCAGTTCACCGGCGTGGCCACCCGGTGCGCGTCGGTCAGCTGGAGCGAGTCGATCACCCGCAGGATCTCGTCGAAGTTCCGCCCCGTCGTCTGCGGGTACGTGATCATCAGGCGGATCTTCTTCTTGGGGTCGATGACGAACACCGTGCGCACCGTGTACACCTCGTCGTGCGACGGGTGCATCATGCCGTAGAGGTCGGCCACCTTCTTGTCCGGGTCCGCGATGATGGGGAAGTTGACGGCGTGTCCCTGCGTCTCCTTGATGTCGGCCGCCCACCCCTTGTGCGAGGCGACCGGATCCACGCTGAGCCCGACGGCCTTGACCCCGCGCTTCTCGAACTCTGGCTTGAGCCGCGCGACATAGCCGAGCTCGGTCGTGCACACGGGTGTGAAGTCCTTCGGATGGGAAAAGAGAATGGCCCACTTGTCCCCCACCCATTCGTGAAACCGGATGGGTCCCTCCGTGCTCTCCGCGGTGAAATCAGGTGCCGTGTCGCCCAGTCGCAATGACATGCTCGCGCCTCCTTGTCGGTGAGAGTGATCGAGAAGGCCAATGGTAAACACCCTTGCCCCCACCCGTCCAGCCCGATCGTTCAACTACCTGCAGGCGGCTGAGAAAGGTCCAGATGCGAGGCGGGCGCCCGAAGGCAGCAGGTGAGGCGTACTCCCTGTACGTTGAACCTGCTGCCGAGGACGCCAACGAAGCAGCTGGGCCTTTATCAGCCGGCTGCCCTAGGGCTTGTCGTAGAGATGACATGCTACCGCCACCCCGGCCGCCGCTTGCAGCTGGGGCTCCTCCTCGGAGCAGCGGGGCATGACCTGGGGACAGCGCGGGTGGAAGCGGCAGCCCGCGGGCGGGTTGAGCGGGCTCGGGACCTCGCCCATGAGCACGATCCCGTCGCGCGCTTCATCGGGATGGGCGGGCAGAGCGGCGGCGAAGAGAGCCTGGGTGTAGGGATGGGCGGGGCGCGAGGCCACGTCCGTGGCCGCTCCGACTTCAACGATACGCCCCAGGTACATGACGGCAATCGTGTGGCTCATGTGCGCCACCGCCGCCAGGTCGTGGGCGATGAAGAGGTAGGCGAGGCCCAGGTCCCGCTGGAGATCGCGCAGGAGGTTCAGGATCTGGGCGCGGATGGAGACATCGAGCGCGGAGACAGGCTCGTCGAGGATCACGAGCCGGGGTGACAGGGCGAGGGCCCGCGCGATGGCGATACGCTGGCGCTGGCCGCCCGAGAACTCGTGCGGGAAGAGATCGCGGGCTCGCGCGGGAAGGCCGACCACGTCGAGGAGCCGGGCGACACGCGAGGCGACTTCCGGTCCCTCCAGGCGCTCGTGGGTGACGAGGGGCTCCGCAATGATGGCGCCCACACGCATGCGCGGGCTGAGCGAGGCGAAGGGATCCTGGAACACCGCCTGGACGCTCCGACGATAGCGGTGCTCCGCAGCCACTCTCCCCGACGATCCCGAGCGTTCTCCCGGGCTCGATCGCGAAGGAGATGCCGTCGACGGCGCGCACCGCGCCGCCACCGCGACCGAAGAGCCCGCGACCAACCGGGAAGAGCTTGGTCAGACCGCGGGCTTCGAGAAGTGCCGTCATGGGGGCGAGGAGCTCTCCTTTAAATAGGGCGTTCGGAGGCCAGCCAGCACCGCGCGTGATGCGCGACGGCCACCCGGACCTCCGGAGGGGCCTCGACGCGACACCGGTCCACGACGAGCGGACAACGCGGGTGAAAGGCACAGCCAGGCGGCAGGGCGGCAGGATCGGGCGGCTGGCCGTCGATGGCCGTGAGCCGCGCCGTGGGGTCACCCAGGCGCGGAATGGATTCGATGAGCGCTCGCGTGTAGGGATGGGCGGGGGCGTCGAAGATGCGCCGCACGGGGCCGAACTCGACGAGACGACCGGCATACATGACGGCCACGTCATCGCACATCTTGGCCACGATGCCGAGGTTGTGGGTGATGAAGATCATGGCGAGGTCGCGCTCGCGCTGGATCTCGCGCAGGAGCTGCAGGTACTGGGCCTGGATGGTCAGGTCGAGGCTCGTGGTCGGCTCGTCGGCGATGAGGAGCTTGGGCTCGCAGGAGATGGCGATGGCACCGACCACGCGCTGGCGCATCCCGCCGGACATCTCGTGCGGGTACTCGCCGACCCGCCGCTCGGGCACGGCGATGCGGACGGCGGCGAGCAGCTCGCGCGCCCGCGTCCAGGCCCCGCGCCTCGGCATCTGCTCGTGCGCCCGCAAGGTCTCGGCGATCTGATCGCCCACGGTGAAGAGCGGGTTCAGCGAAGCCATGGGGTCCTGGAGGATCATGGCCATCCGCTTGCCGCGGATCGCGCGCATCTCGCTGTCGCTCTTGGTGAAGATGTCCTCGCCATCGAAGCGCACGGACCCGCCGGCGATCCGCGCCCCCGGGGGCAGGAGGCGCATGAGGGTCAGGGCCAGCGTGGTCTTGCCCGACCCCGATTCCCCCACGATGCCGAGCGTGCGTCCGGCCTCGAGCGAGAACGACACGTCCTCGACGGCGCGGGTGACGCGCGTGCCACGCGCGGCGACGTAGTGAGTCGACAGCCCCGAGACTTCGAGGAGCGTGGTCACAGCTGCCGGAGCTGGGGATCGAGCTTGACGCGGAGCCAGTCGCCCAGGAGGTTGGCCGAGAGGACCATCAGCACGATGCACAGGCCGGGAAGCACGGTCAGCCACCAGTAGCCGGCCATGAGGCCTTTCTTGCCGTCGGCGAGCATGAGCCCCCAGGCGGGCTTGGGCGGCGGCACGCCTACCCCCAAGAAGGACAGCGAGGCCTCGGTGACGATGACCACGCCCAGCATGAGCGTGGCCAGCACGATGCTGGAGTTCAGCACGTTGGGCAGGATGTGGCGCCGCATGATCGTCCACTTCGAGCAGCCCGCCACCACGGCCAGCCGCACGAAGTCGCGCTCCCTCAGCGAGAGCACCTCACCGCGGATGACGCGCGCGTAGCGGGTCCAGTACACCGCGCTCAGAATGATGACGATGTTCATCACGCTCGGACCCACGACGGCGGCGAGGAAGATGGCGAAGGTGAGCGCGGGAAGGGCCAGCCACGTGTCGGTCAGACGCATGATGACCTGATCCACCCAGCCCCCCAGATAGCCCGAGAGAATGCCGAGCGTGGTGCCGATGGCGCCCGCAACGATGACGGCAAGGAAGCCGACCACGATCGACACGCGCGCGCCGAAGATCAGCCGGGAGAGCACGTCACGGCCCACGTGGTCGGTACCGAGGAGATGCGCACGGCTGCCGCCCTCGACCCAGGCGGGCGGCTTGAACCGGTCGGTGAGCGTACCCACCTCCGGGTCCGAGGGCGCGAGCACGTTGGCGAAGATCGCGGTCAGGATCAGGATGCCAAGGATGGCGATCGGGAGCACGGGCAGATTGCCGGACCGGAGCCCCGAAAAGCGACCCGGCAGGGGCAGCACCTCGGCCTGAACAACCGGAAGAACGCGGCTATCGCTCATAGCGTATCCTCGGATCGATGACGGCGTAGAGCACGTCGATCATCAGGTTGACGACCACGATCATCATGCCGCCGAGCAGCACGGTCGCCTGGACCACGGGGAAGTCGCGGAAGGCTATCCCTTCGTAGAGGAGCCGACCAACACCCGGCCAGGCGAACACCGTCTCCACGACCACCGCCACATTGACCATGATCACGAGATTGATGCCGGCCAGCGTCAGCACAGGGATGAGGGCGTTCTTGAAGGCGTGCTTGGCGATGACCAGCGCCTCCGGCAATCCCTTGAGGCGCGCGAGCTTGACGTACTCGGAGCCCAGCACCTCGAGCATGGAAGACCGCGTGAGCCTCATGTGGGCCGCCGCGAAGTACCACCCCAGGGCAAAGGCGGGCATGAGCAGGTGGAGCGGGGTCCCGGACCCCGACGAGGGCAGCCAGCCCAGGTAGACGGAGAAGAAGAGAATGAGGAGGAGGCCGGTCCAGAAGGACGGCAGCGAGAGCCCGAGGAGGGCGAAGAGCTTCCCCGCGTTGTCCCACCACGTGTTCACCCGCACCGAGGCCAGGATCCCGCTCGGGATGCCGATGAGCAGCGAGAAGGACATGGCCACCACGGCCAGGAGCAGAGAGTTGGGCAGGCGAGAGAGATAGAGCTCGACCACGGGCGTGCGGTAGTAAAAGGACTGCCCGAGGTCGCCCCGCGCGAGGTCCGCCATGAAGCTGCCGTACTGCACGATGAGCGAGCGGTCGAGACCGAGGCGGGCCCGCATGGCCTCCATGTCGCCCTTGGCCGCCCCCGGCTCGACGAGCAGCACCGTCGGGTCGCCCGTGAGACGGACGAAGAGGAAGATGGTCAGAGAGAGGAGCAGGAGCGAAAGGGCCGCATAGCCCATCCTTCGCAAGATGAAGCGCCGCATCGGGCCTCCTACTTCCCCTCGAGCTTCAGGGGCGCTCCGGAGCGGGTCATGGTTTGTCCTCTGCTGCGCTGCGACAAGGACCGGAAACGCTCGCTGGACGCGAGGTTGCCCGATTATCCCCGAATCCCTCTTTCTGTCAATCCCGCAGTCGCGCGTTTGGCACATCCAGCACGATTGCCGCGTGCTCGTTCCCTGTGCTAGGAATCTGTCCAAGTAATCCAATGCCCTCGCGATCAGGAATGTTCCGCTTCGAGCGCCGGCTTCGCCGGCGCAATCTGTCCGGGGGAAGGCTTCGGAAGGGGGGCGGAGCCCCCCTCCGAGCCATCTAGCCCACATGGGTGAGGTGCTCGATCTGGCGGAGCGCTTCTGGCGCGGGGAGATCCCCCGCCGCGATCTCTGGCGCCCCACCGGCAAGCACGAGGAGCTGGCCCCCGGGCTGGTCTTTTTCCACACCTGGGCCAATGTGACCGCCCTGCGCACCGAGGCGGGCCTCGTCCTCGTGGATACCGGCAATTTCGCCACGCGCGACCGCACCTTCGCCGCGGTGCGGGCCGTCGATCCCGCGCCCCTCGCCGCCGCCGTCTACACGCATGGGCATGTCGACCACGCATGCGGCCTGCCGCCCTTCCTGGCCGAGGCCAGGGAGAAAGGGCGCCCGGAGCCCGCCATCGTCGCCCACCGGAATGTCCCCGCCCGCTTCGATCGGTACCGGATGACGGCGCCCTGGAACGGGCTCATCAACTCGCGTCAGTTCTCCGTCGCCGCCGCCTGGCCCACCGAGTACCAGTACCCCGGGACCATCTACGACACCACGCACGTCCTCGAGGTCGGCGGCGTCAGGCTCGAGCTCACGCATGCTCGCGGCGAGACGGACGACCACACCTGGCTGTGGTGGCCGGCCCGACGCATCCTCTTCACCGGCGACCTCTTCTTCTGGGTGGCGCCGAACGCGGGAAACCCCCAGAAGGTCCAGCGGTACGCCGCGGAGTGGGCGCGCGCATTGCGCGTCATGGCAGAACGCGGCGCCGAGCTGCTTATTCCGGGCCACGGGGCGCCCGTGGTGGGGGTCGCGCGCGTACACCAGGCGCTCTCCGACACCGCCCTCTGGCTGGAGACCCTGGTCAACGAGACGGTGAAGCGCATGAACGCCGGCCTCGCCCTCGAGGACATCCTGGCCGAGGTCAAGCCTCCCGCGCACCTGAGCGAGCGGCCGTATCTCCAGGCCGTCTACGACGAGCCCGACTACGTCATACGCAACATCTGGCGTCTCTACGGCGGCTGGTGGGATGGTCAACCCGCGCATCTGAAGCCCGCCCGCGAGGCCGAGATCGGCCTCGAGGTGGCCGCGCTCGCGGGGGGAATCGATGCCGTGGTCGCCCGGGCCCGAGCCCTCGCCGCCGAGGGACGCCTCGCGCTGGCCAGTCACCTGATCGACTGGGTGGCCGCGGCAGCGCCCAATAACTGGGCGGTTCACGACGCCCGCGCCGACATCTATCTCGCCCGCGCGCAAAACTCTGAGGCTCTGATGACGCGTGGTATTTTCTCAGAAGCAGCGCGCGAGTCCGCCATCAAGGCTGGACGTTCCGTCACGGAAGCCGGCGCGGGCCAGCCCTCAACGAAGCCGGCGCCTCCCGGCGATCCAGAGAGGAGGCAGGCCGACAGCCGATAGTGGAGGAAGTCATGAAGAGTCCCCGACGCCGCTGGAACCGTGTCCTGATCGCCGCGACGATCTGCTCGATGGGCCTGGCCCTTTCGATTCCCCCGCCCCTCGCGGGCCAGATGATGACCCAGCAGCAGCGGGAGCTCCAGCAGGCCCAGGAAAACGCCCGGGGCGAGCAGGCCATGGCCGCCAAGCGTCTCGAGGCGTTTCTGCGGGACGAGGCCATGCCGCATCCCTGTCAGCTCTTCGTGGAGTGGAGCCCGCGGCTCTACGCCATCGCCGTCGGGCCCGCGGCCGAGCAGACGGGCCTGCGGCGCGGTGACCGCATCAAGACCATCAATGCCGAGAACGTCGCCACCCTCGACGACGTCAAGCGCATCCTGACCTCTCTTCCCGTCGGCGTCACCTCGGTCAACCTCATCGTGGAGCGGACCGCCCTCATGCTCGAGCGCGAGTCGAGGGACGTTCCCCTGCACGCGCGCTGCCGCAGCGACCGGGCGCGCTGGGAGGCGAAGAAGAAGGCGCTGGAGGCGATGAAGGACGGGCGGTGGAACGACTGCTTCCTCGGTATGCGCGAGGTGGTCCAGGAATGGGGTGGGGGGCTCACGGGCGACATCGAGGTGCGCGGCCTCTGCGCGTACTACGACGCGCGCCTCAAGGCCCAGCCCATCGGGCCCGACGACGCCCAGAGCCTCTATGAGTGGCGGCGTGCCCAGATCGCCGAGGCCCGCTACGATCCCGGCGCGCTCGACCGGGTGCGCGGCGACGTGCTCACGGGCGCCAACGTGCTCAGGAGCTGGAATGCCAAGAACCTCGCCGAGGACCTCGAGCATCAGCTCAAGGAAGCGGCGATGCGGACCAAGTTCGATCCCGACGGCGACAGCAGCCATGCCCAGGGCACCGGCGTCCTCGCGCGGCCCGACGGCACCCTCCTCACCGCCGCCCACGTGGTCCATCGGGCCAAGCACATCGTGGTGCACTGTCCGGGCCGCAAAGAAGCGGTGGGCCGCACGGAGTCCGTGGCGCGCAGTCTCGACCTCGCCGTGGTCAGGACCAGCCTCGCCAATACCGCGTATCTCTCGCTCGCCCCCGCCCGTTCCGCTCGCATGGGCGAGTCGCTCTTCACCATCGGATTTCCCGCCGCCGTCCTCCTCGGTCAAGAGGCCAAGCTGACCGAAGGCACGGTAAGCGCGCTGTCGGGACCCGGGGGGGAGACCTCCTACCTCCAGATCACGGCGCCCGTGCAGCCGGGCAACTCGGGCGGGCCCGTGGTCAACTACCAGGGGCACATCGTGGGCATCGTCTCGTCCACCATCGCGGCTCTGCCCTTCATCATGGCCACGGGGACGGTGCCGCAGAACATCAACTACGCGGTGAAGTCAGACTACGCGCGCCCTCTCTTCGAGCAGCCCGCGACGCGCCCAGGGGCGGGCAGCCGAGCCGAGGCGTTCGAGCGAGCGAAGAGCGCCACCTGCCGCATCGAAGTCGACATCTAGAGCAGGTCCCTGGCCTGCGAAGGCTGGGTCAGGATGCCGAGGCCGGTGACCTAGTTATTCGTATTTGACGGAGCCGTAGCCTAGGTACTTGAAGCCGATCCCCTTGCCCTTGATGACCCCGTTCTTCGTCACCGGGCCTTCGGGCAGCATGCCCACGGCGTTGTCGCTGCCGAGATAGAGCAGGACGTTGCCCCCGTCGAAGAAGAGAAGATCGCCGGGCTGAGGCTCGCCCTCGGTGGAGAGCGCGAGCTGGGCCTGGAGGACCTTGGCGGTGGCGCCCTCGGGCTTCTCGAGCGCGCCCACCTGCCCGAGGGCCACGGCGGCAAATCCGGCAGAGTCGAGCCCTTCCTCCTTCTTCCGGCCGCCCCACTTGAACGGCACCTTCTCCTGCTTGAGCGCGAAGGCGGCCATGAGCGCCTCGCGGCGCTTGCCCGTGATCGAGGGCGGCAACGGGGCGTCCTTGACGTCCTTGCCGGGGAAGGGATTCTGACGGACCGCCACCACGAGCTGGGCGAACTCATCGCGCTCGGAGCGCGCGGCGGCGAGCGCCTGCTCGACGTTCGCGGCGTTGGCGGCCGACGCCGCGCTCGACGCCATGAGTCGCGAGTTGTCGCGCTGGGCGCTGTCCCGCTGCTGCTCGAGCGAGGAAATCTGTTTCTGGGCGTACAGGGCCACGCTCACGGCCAGGATCGCGCACACCACGAGGCCGATGAGCAATCCCAGCGTCAGGCCGCGGCCGCGCCCCCCGGAAGCTTCGATGGGCGCCGGCGGCGAAATCTCCTCTTCGCGCTCGGTCACGGTTTCCCCCTCGGGCCCGCCGGCCTCAGCCGAGCCGGGCGGAAAGCTCCGCCGCCCGCCGGCGGAACTGCATGATGTTGCCGAGCTTGATCTCTTCGTAGCCGCGAATCATGTCCGGCAGGTCGGCGAGGGCGACCGCCGCGTCATGGGAATCGGGCCCGAGCTTCTCGAGGGCGCGCTCCACGAGAGCGCGGTACTCGTCTACCAGCGCCCGCTCCTCACGGCGCACGCGCGCGTAACCGAAGGGATCGAGGGCGGTGCCGCGAAGCCCCCGCATGGCCCGGAGGGCGCCGAACACCGGGCGGAACCACGAGCCGAGCCGGATCTTCCTCGTGAGGCCGAGGGCGCGGAAGAGGGGCGGGTGCAAGTGCCAGTAGTAGCGGATCTCCTGGCCGAAGCGCGCCGAGAGCTCGGCTTCGAGCGATGCGGAGAGGTGCAGGCGCGCCACCTCGTACTCGTCCTTGTAGGCCATGAGCTTGAAGAGATTGCGGGCCACCGCCTCCGAGAGGCCACTCCGGCCTGGCGTCTTTCGCGCCTCCTCCGCGGCCACGCGCGCGACGACGTCCGCGTAGCGCTTCGCGTACGCGGCATCCTGGTATGCGATCAGCTCGGGCACGCGCACCTCGAGGAGCCGGCGAAGCTCGCCCTGGGCGCCCGCCACCTCCACCAGAGCCGCCGCCTCGGCGGAGAGCGCCTGCCGCGTCTCGACCTTGCCCGTCGCCGTCTGCACGGCCGCCTCCACGCGCCGGGCGTCCACCACCGCCATGCGGCCCCAGCGGAAGGCGAGGAGGTTCATGTCGACGCTCACGCCGTTGAGCTGGATGGCGGCCTCGACGGAGCCGGCGGAGATCGGAAGCGCCCCCGCCTGGTAGGCGGCGCCGACCAGGATGAAATTGGTGGCCATGTGGTCGTTGAAGAGCGCCTCGGCCATGCCGAGGGCGTCGACATAGACGTTGGCGTCCTTGCGCGTGACGCGATCGAGGCTCATGAGGGCGCTCGCGAGCTCGGGAAAGTGGACGCTCGTATCGGCGACCATCTGGCCCGTGGGAATCTGGCTGGTCGAGACCACGGCGATGGTGCGCCCGCCTTCGGCCTTGTCGAGATTGAGGGGATCGGTGGCCACGAGCAGATCGAAGCCAAGATAGAGGTCGGCGCCGCCCGCCGAGACCTTGTTGGAGATCTCGATGGGGGAGGAAGCGAGCCGGAGGTCGGAGACCACGGGCCCGCCCTTCTGGCTGAGTCCCGTCTGGTCGAGGCCTCGCACGTGACGGCCGTCGAGCATGGCCGCCGTGCCCAGGATCTGGTTGACCGTGACCACGCCCGTGCCCCCGATGCCCATCATGTGCAGGGCGAAGCCGTCGCGGGGGACGCGGAGCTCGGGCTCGGGCAGCTCGGCCTCGAGCGGTGTGAGGCGCCGCGGCCGCTTCTTCGGCTCCCCGATGGGCTCCACGGTGAGGAAGGACGGGCAGTCCCCGAGCAGGCACGAGTAGTCCTTGTTGCAGGAGGACTGGTGGATCTGGGTCTTGCGCCCGAACTCCGTCTGCACGGGCTGGACGGAGAGACAGTTGGACTTCCGCCCGCAGTCCCCGCACCCTTCGCAGACGGCCTCGTTGATGAACACGCGCGTCTGCGGCTCGGCCTGCTTGCCGCGCTTGCGGAGCCGCCGCTTCTCGGCCGCGCACTGCTGGTCGTGGATGAGCGCGGTCACCCCCGCCGTGGCCGCCAGCACCGACTGGGCCTCGAGGATCTGATCCCGGTGCCAGACCTCGCAGTTGCCCGCGAGGGACACACCCTTGTAGTTCTCCATATGGTCGGTGGTGATGATGATCCGCTTGACGCCGTCCGCCTCCAGCCGCCGGGTGAGGGCAGGAATGGCCAGAGCGCCCGCCGCGGCCTGGCCCCCCGTCATGGCCACCGCGGAGTTGTAGAGAATCTTGTACGTGATGTTGACGCCGGCGGCGATGGCGTAGTTGATGGCGAGGCTGCCCGAGTGGAAGAGCGTGCCGTCACCGATGTTCTGGAAGAGGTGCGGCGTCTCCGTGAAGGGCGCGATGCCGACCCACTGCGCGCCTTCGGCGCCCATGTGGGTGACGCCGATGATGCCGCGGTCCATGCCCATGGCCATGCCGTGGCAGCCGATGCCCGCCGCCGCCACCGCGCCTTCCGGGACCACGGTGGAGCGATTGTGCGGGCAGCCCGAGCAGAAAAAGGCCGTGCGCGCCAGCGTCAGCGACTTGGGCCGGCTCTTCAGCTCGTCGAGGTGACGAATGCGCGCCTCCGCCGACTCCACGCGCAGCTTCCGGGCGAGCCGCTTCGCGATGGCGCGCGCGATGATGTCGGGGTCGAGCTCGCCCACGATGGGCACGAGCATCCGCTCCTCTTCATCCTGCTTGCCCACCACGCGCGGGCGGTCGGGCATGCCGTAGAGGGTGTCCTTGGCGAACGTCTCGATGAAGGAGCGCTTCTCCTCGACGACGAGGATCTCCTCGAGCCCCCGCGCGAACTCGCGCATGATCCGGGACTCCATGGGAAAGAGCATGGCCATCTTGAGGATGCGAATGCCGTGGCGGCGGAGGGCCTCGTCGTCGAGGCCGAGCTCCCGGAGGGCCTGCCGAACGTCGTAGTAGGTCTTGCCCGTGGTCATGATGCCGAGCCAGGCATCCGGGGTGGGAACCGTGATCCGGTTAAGCTTGTTCTCCCAGGCGTAGCGTCGGGCGAGCTCGAGGCGGGCATGGAAGAGCGTCCGCTCCATGTCGAGGCCGAAGGGCGGGATGAGATTGACGTTGATGTGGTGCTCGAAAGGCCGGCCGTCGAGCTCCACCGTCGGGATGATGGGACTCACGCGCGAGGGACCGACCTCGGCCGTGGTCACCTCGTCGGCGACATTGGTCACGATCTTCATCCCGACCCAGAGGCCGGAGATCCGCGAGAGCATGAAGCCGTGCAGCCCGAGGTCGAGGATCTCCTGCGCGCTCCCCGGGAAGATGGTCGGCATGAGCGCGTCGTAGAGCGCCACCTCGGAGGCGCTCGGCAGCGTGGAGGACTTCGACACCGGGTCGTCGCCGGCCAGGGCGAGCACGCCGCCGTTCTTGCCCACGCCCGCGTAGTTGGCGTGCTTGAAGGCGTCCCCTGTCCGGTCGACGCCCGGGGCCTTGCCGTACCACATCCCGAGCACGCCGTCGTACTTCGGGCGCGGGAAGAGCCCGGCCATCTGGCTGCCGAAGATGGCCGTGGCGCCGAGGTCTTCGTTCAGGCCGGACGAGAACACCACGTGATGCGCGTCCAGGAGCTTCCGCTCGCGCTCGAGCGTCTGGTCGAAGCCACCGAGGGGCGAGCCGCGGTAGCCGGAGATGAAGGTGGCGGTGCGCAGTCCGCGGCGCTGGTCGGCACGATGTTGATCGAGGGGCAGCCGCACCAGCGCCTGGATGCCGGAGAGGAAGACGCGGCCTTCCTCCAGTGTGTACTTGGCCTCCAGGGAGAAGCCTTGAGACGGTGAGGCCATGGGACCCCCTCGTGGGGTGGAGGTTCAGGTCGAGGCACGACTGATGCCGTCGTCATGGTAGGCGAAAAGGTCTCCTGAATCAAACGCTTCCGCGCGCCGATCATCGGAGACACCCAGTGCGCCGAAGGCGCGCGACGACGGTCGGAAGGGGGGCGGAGTCCCCCTCCGAGTTTCTTACGGCAGGGTGGGCTTGACGACGGGCTCGGTGCTCGTGAGCGCGCGCAGGAAAGCGGCGATCTTGCCGATCTCCCGCTCGGTGAGACCGGTCGGCGTCAGCAGCGGGTCCTTGTTCGGATCGGCCTTGCCGCCGCTCGCCATGTAGCGGACCGCCTCCTCCAGAGTCGCCACGCTGCCGTCGTGGAAATAGGGCTGGGAGATGGCCACGGAACGGAGCGTGGGCGTCTTGAAGGCGCTCCTGTCCTTCGCCTCCTTGGTGACGTTGAAGCGGCCGGGATCGGGCGTGGCCTTGCCGAGCTCGAGCCCGACATTGTGAAAGAGCGAGTCCGTGTAGACGGGCGGCGTGTGGCACACGACGCAGCGCCCCTTGCCCGTGAAGAGCGCGTAGCCCTCGATGGCGTCGGCGGAGACGGCCGAGCGCTGGCCTTTCTCGTAGCGGTCCCAGGGAGAGTCGCCGCTGTTGAGGGTGCGCAGATACGCGGCGAGCGCCATCGGGATGTTCGCGGGCGTGGGGGGCCCCCCGAAGACCTTCTGGAACTGCTCGCGGTAGCCGGGAACGGCGGCGATGGTGGGGGTGACCTTGGCCACATCGGCGTTCATCTGGACGGCCCAGGCGGCGGCGACCTGGCGCTCGAGCGTCGGGGCGCGGCCATCCCAGTACCACGTCTTGAGGTAGGCGACGTTGTAGAGCGTGGGGGAATGGCGCGTGTTCCTCACGCCGCCCGGCCGCACCGAGAGCACCTGGCCGTCCGTCCAGCCCTTTTCCCTGACGTGACACGTCTCGCACGAGGCGGAACCGTCCCCCGAGAGGCGCTTGTCGAAGAAGAGCTGCTTCCCAAGGGCGATCTTCTCGGGCGTCGAGGGGTTATCGACGGGGATGGGTGGGGGTGGAAGCTCGGACACCCGTGGCTCGCTCGGCACGGCCGGCCCGGTCGACGTGGAACAGCCGCCCAGGGTCACGTGGAGAATGGCCAGAGCCAGAGTAGTCCGGAACGGGAGTGACGCCATCGTTTCCTCCTCCTGACGGGTCAGACCCCGTCCCGCGGCACACAATAAGAGGCTAGCCAGAAGCCGTCAAGGGTGGCGGGGCTCGGCCCTCCCTCCCTACGCGGGGCCGGCCTGGCCGGATGCATCCCCCTGGAAGTTGCTCTAAGATGGCGGCGGCAAAGCCACCGCTCGGAGCAGCACATTCAAGCGCTCGAGGAGAATCGCCTATGGACTTGAAGAGCCTGTACACGCTGTCGGCGACGGATGCGGCGCAGTTGATTCGGGACGACGTGATCTCTTCGGAGCAGCTCGTCGAGGCCTGCCTTGACCGAGTCCGAGAGACCGATGGGCGGATCGAGGCGTGGGCGTTTCTCGATCCGGAGCACGCTCTCGGCCAGGCGCGGGCCGCGGACGAACGGCGCCTCGGGGGCGGACCCCTCGGCCCTCTGCACGGCATTCCCGTGGGACTCAAGGACATCATCGACACCGCGGACATGCCGACGGAGAACGGCTCACCGCTCCACGCCGGGCGCACGCCATCCCGCGATGCGCCGGTGGTATCCATGCTGCGCGGCGCGGGCGCGGTCATCATGGGCAAGACGGTGACGACAGAGTTCGCGAGCGCCTTTCCCAACAAGACGCGAAACCCCCACGATCCCGCGCACACGCCGGGGGGCTCCTCCAGCGGCTCGGCGGCAGCCGTGGCCGCGGGCATGGTACCGCTCGCCCTCGGGAGCCAGACGGGCGGCTCGACCATCCGGCCGGCCTCCTTCTGTGGCGTCTACGGCTTCAAGCCGACCCATGGCCTGATCCCGCGCCACGGCATGTTCATGATCTCGCGCACGCTCGATCATGTCGGCCTCTTCGCGCGCACGATCGAGGACATCGCGCTCCTCGCGTCGCTCCTCGTGGGCTACGACGAGCGCGATCCGGATACGCGGCCGCGCGCGCGCATTCCCTTCGTGGAGGTGGCGGCCGAGGAGCCTCCGCTCCCGCCCATGTTCGCCTTCGTGAAGACGGCACGCTGGGATCGCGTGGCCGGCGATGCCCGGGAAGCCTTCGCGGAGCTCACCGAGCGACTGGGCGACCGCGTGGAAGAGATCGAGCTGTCCAGCGGGGTCGAGGCGGCGCTCGACTGGCACCGGACGATCATGGAAGTCGAGCTGGCCGCGAACCTGACCCGCGAGTGGAACGAAGGTCGCGCTCACCTCTCCGCCTCGATCCGGCCGCGGATCGAGCGGGGCCGCACGACGCGCGCCCTCGACTATCTGGCCGCCCTCGCCCACCTGCCCGAGCTCCACGAGGGATTCGCCGAGCTCTTCTCCCAGCGCTATGACGCCATTCTGACTCCCGCGTCCACCGGCACCGCGCCGGCCGGGCTCGACACCACCGGCGATCCGGCCTTTTGCTCGCTGTGGACGCTGTGCGGGATGCCCGCGATCAGCGTGCCGCTCATGCAGGGGGAGAACGGGCTGCCCCTCGGCCTTCAGATGGTCGGCCCCCGCCACGGCGACGCCCGGCTCCTGCGCACCGCGCGCTGGCTCGTCGCGCACCTCGCCAAGGGCTGAGGCGAGCTCGGCGGTCGCTCCCTTCTAGTTCGAGCCCGCGGCGCCCGGCTCGGGAAGTGCCGGCCGGGCAGACTTCGTGGCGGCCTCCTCCTTGTGGACCTCTGCGTCGAGGCGCTCGATCCGCTCCTCCGTGGAGGGATGCGTGGACAGGAAATCCGGAATCGATCCGCGGTGCTTGCGTTCCTCTCGAGCCTCCAGCCTGATGAAGAACTCGCGCAGGTGTCTCGTCGACACGCCGCTGGTCCGGAGGAAGGCGATCGCGAAAGCGTCCGCCTCGCGCTCGAAATCGCGTGAGTATTGCAGCGTTCCCAGCACCACGGGCACGCTGGCCGCCGTGCCGGAGAAGTCGCCCCAGATCAGGCCGGCCAGGATCCCCACGCCCATCGATTGGAAGATTCGGCGGGTGCCATGCTTGTGGGCGACGTGGCCCAGCTCGTGGCCGAGCACACCCAGAACCGCGTCGTCGCTGTCCGCGACATTGACGAGTCCGTCCAGCAGCACGATGGTCCCCCCCGGCAAGGCAAAAGCGTTCACTCCACGGCCGGGCATGCGGCGAAGCTCGAGCCGATACTCGACACCAGGCGCGGCCTTGGCCGCTGCCTCGGCAAACTTCCTGGATATGCGCTGGCCGTATTGCGGAGCGAGGCGGCTGGGCTCGAGATAGTGCTTGTCG
This sequence comes from Candidatus Rokuibacteriota bacterium, assembly GCA_003220345.1. GTDB lineage: Bacteria > Methylomirabilota > Methylomirabilia > Rokubacteriales > CSP1-6 > AR37. The sequence goes on from QHSC01000082.1 coordinate 54,337, forward strand.
AGGGCGAGCAGCACCTGCTCGCCCATACGCTGCTCGATCCGCGCGGGCAGCGCAAAGGCCGCCCATCGCGCCGCCAGGGGCAGGCCCTTGAAGTAGGTCACCCCCAGCAAGGCCACCAGTCCAGCCAGGGCCAGCACCGCCGCCGGCCACCAGCGCTGCAGCCGAACGACCGGCGAGACGGCGGCGCCCGCGTCTTCCAGGGCCCGCCCACAGCGACCATCCGGGTCTTCGACCTCCACCGACGCGCCGCTGGGAAACCCGATGAGCCGGGGGGTGTGGTCGAAGGCCTCGGACAGCCGGGTCCGCCGGATCACATCCCTGTCGAGCACCGCGCCGTCCGGCGCCTCCACCGTCAGGGACGTGCCTTCGACGCGCAGGAAGATCGCCGCGGCCGCGGCGCTCCGTCCGTCGAAGCGCACGCCGGGAAAGCGAGCGCCGCTCATATCCCCACGTCCAATCCGAACGTCTCGAGGGCGGCCTCGCCCGCCGCGGTCACCGGCATCGCGTGGACATCGGCGGCCACAACGTCGAGGGGCAGGCCCGCGTACATCCGCATGCATTCGATCCGATAGCGGGCGAGGGTGACCGCGGCAAACGGCCAGTACAGGCCGAGCGTGAGCACGGTCAGGCCAACATTCACGATGACCAGGAACATCAGCGACGAGGCCTTGATCTCGGTCCGGAAGCGGAAGCCGCTGAGCCGGGTGCTTGCCCATACCGCCTGCTGGAGCCGCGCGGCAAGATAGGGCCACGCCACGACGTATACGGCCAGTCCCATGACCGCCCCGAGGATCACGGTTTCCGCGCTCCAGCCCTCGAGGCCGAGCCGGCGCGTTCGCCAGAACACCGCGATCCCGCCCACGAGCACCCCGCCGATCACGCTGCCGAGCAGGACGAAGAGCATCCCCTTCACGTAGGCCGAATAGAACTTGGACGTGACGGGAGAAAACGCGAACGCGCGATCGCCGTACGTGGCTCGCTGGTGTTGATAGCCCTTGAGTCGGTGATGCATCCACGGGATGAACAGCGCGTTGGTGAGCCCGGCCACACCAACCAGCCACCGGTCCTCGGTCCCGACCCCGACCACGACGGCGGGCAGGAGCCACATGGACAGAACGGGCAACCCGACGCGATACGCCTCGGCCGTGTTCGAACGAAACCCGAACCGAAGGCCGCGAAAGCTCGTATTCCCCAGCCTGAACTGCTGCGCCCGCATGAAGAGCCACGGGCCCGCGGCGCAGAGGACGACGACGGTCACGAGCCCCGCGATCTTCGAGAACTGGAACGACCACGTATACGCGGCAAGGAGCACGATCGCGATGAGGCGCCCCCGCAAGATCGCCGAGGGCCTGCCGTGAAAGTCGAACACGTGCCCGTCGAGCCGCGTGTTCTGCCAGAAATACTTCGCCTTGCGGACCTTGGCCCACGGCGAGTAGATGCCCAGGGTCAGCACGGTGAAGAGCAGGTTGACGATCCAGATGCGAAAGTACTCGCGACCAGACCCCGTGAAGACGAAGCCACGTCGGTCCGGCGGCGAGGGAATCTCCAGCTCGGCTCGGGGCGAGCCGGCCCCGGCCCCCTCCCCGCTCACGGCAACGTCTCGGCGGCGAGCCTCGCCCATTCGTGCGCGCGCCGCGTGGTGAATGAGCTCACGAATCGATCCTGCCAGACGGGATCGTGAGGGGTCAAACTTCCTGGGAGGTCGGCCCGCGCCTCCTCGACCCGCGCCTTCTGCTACAATGCCGCCCGTTCGCCATGACCGACGGCCCCCTGCCCCTGACCGGCATCCGCGTCCTCGAGCTGGCACAGATCGTGGCTGGCCCCTTCTGCGGCGCGCTCATGGCCGAATTCGGCGCCGAGGTGATCAAGACAGAGCTGCCGGGCAAGGGTGACGATCTCAGACGGCTCGGACCCACCGAGGACGGCCTCAACTACTGGTACGCCGTCGACAACCGGGGCAAGAAAGTGATGACGCTCGACCTCCACACGCCGAAGGGGCAGGACATCGTGCGTCGCCTCGTCCCCCTCTGCGACGTCGTGCTCGAGAATTTCCGGCCCGGCGTGCTGGAGACGTGGGGGCTGGGCTGGGAAGACCTGCGCAAGCTCCGCCCCTCGCTCGTCATGGCGCGCATCACCGCCTTCGGCCAGACGGGGCCGCTCCGCCAGGGCCCGGGCTTCGCGGCCATCGCCTCCGCGTTCGGCGGCACGTGGTACCTCAACGGCCCCGCCGACCGGCCGCCTTCCCGGCCCACGCCCGTCTATCCCGACTATCTGACCGGCCTCTTCACGGCCTTCGGTGTCATGGCCGCCCTTCGCCATCGCGACAACACCGGCGAAGGGCAGTGGATCGATGCCGCGCTCTACGAGTCGGCCTTCCGCATCCTGGAATACACGCCCACCTTCTACGGTCGTCAGGGCGTGGTGCGCGAGCGCGGCGGCATCCAGCATTCCGGCTGGCCGGGCGGCGCCTTCGCCACCTCTGACAAGCGCTGGATCGTCTTCACCACGCCGGCCCAGCACCTCTTCGAGCGCCTCTGCCTCATGCTCGGGGAGCCGGATCTACCCAAGGATCCGCGCTTCGCGAGTCACGAAGGGCGCGCCACGAACATGGCTGCACTCCTCGCCCTGGTCGAGGCCTGGTTCAAGGCTCGACTCTTCGACGAGGCCATCGAGGGGCTCAAGCGCCACGACATCCCCCATTCCCCGATCATGAGCATGGCCGACATCTTCGCCGACCCGCACTATCGCGCGCGGCAGACCATCATCGAGGTGCCGTCGAAGCTGGGCCCACTCCCGCAGCCCGCGGTCATCCCGCGGCTCTCCGCCACCCCCGGCCGCGTCACGCACGCGGGACCGCCCCTCGGTCAGCACACCGATGAGGTCCTCGAGGGCCTCCTCGCCATGTTGCCCGAGGAGATCGCGGCGCTGAGGGCCGCGGGCGTGGTCTGACGCCGGCGGTCAGAGCAGTCGGGGCCGCGAGCCCGCCGCGAGGAACGAGGCGTAGGAGAACTGGGGCGACCACCGGTCGCTCGCGATGCCGTCCAGCCGATCCAGGACGATCTCGCCGAGGATCGAGCCGAACTTGAACCCGTGGCCAGATCCCGCGGTGGCGAGAAACACGCCTGGCCACTGCGGGTGGAAGTCGAGGAGGAAGTCGTTGCTCGTGGAGAGGTTGTACATGCAGCTGTCACAGCTGACCCGATAGTCCTTCGGATCGAGGCCGAACCAGCGCCCGACGAACTCGGTGGCGGCCTCGACAAAGCCGGCTGGGGTCGTCCGGCGGTCGAAGTCGGGATCGTCGATGGGGTCGGTGACGAGATGCCGGGCCACCTTGAGACCCACGCGCCCTGGCTCGGCGGGGAAGCCATAGAAGCCCGTGTCGGCGGCCGAGTAGGGCACGAAGGCGGGCCGGCAGAACGACGCGGGCACGCCTTCCAGATACATGATGCCCTGCTGGCACTGCCAGAGGGCGCGCCCCAGCTCGGGAAGAAGCCGCTTCGACCAGCCGCCGGCGGCGACCACGATCTGTGGCGCGCGGTACGTCGCGTCGCCTGCGCGCACCTCGACTTCCCCGCCCGTCGATTCGATGCTCGCCTCCTGCTCGGTGGCAAGCTGGACGCCCGCCTTCTCGCCGAGAGCGCGGAGGGCAGCCACGCAGTCCGTGGCACGGAGAAAGCCGGCCTCCTCCTCGAAAAGCGCGCGCTTCCCTGGGCGAAACTGTGGAAATTCCCGCCTGAGATCGGCGCTCTCGAGCCAGCGGACCTTCGCGCCGACGCGCCGCGCATTGCGCTCCAGCTCCTCGAGGTACGCATCCGCCCCGCCGTCGCTCACGTTCAGGTTGCCCACGGCGACATAGAGCTCCCGCCGCGTCTCGGCCTCGATGCGCCGCCAGCCCGCCATGGCCTCGAGCGCCAGGCGCGTGTAGTGGGCGTCGAGATAGGTGGAGCGGATCTTTCGCGAGGGGCCGTAGGAGGCGGCAATCGGATTCGGTACGGCGCAGCGATCCACGACGAGCGTGCGGCGGCGGCGACGCGCGCCCGCAAGGGCGGTGCTGAGACCGAAGACGCCTCCGCCGACCACGATGAGATCGAAGCTCTGGGAAGTCATGAGTGGCTCCGTCGAGTGGCCGCCATCGTGCCAGAGCCCGTCCGCACCGTCAACCGGGACCGCTTGCCTTTCGTGGGCACTCTGACTACCATCGCGGGCACATGAAGATCGACGCCCTCGACATCTACTGGGTGAAGCTCCCGCTCGCCTTCAACTTTCGCACGTCTTACGGCGACCAGCTCTACACGGAGACCATGCTCGTGCGCATGGAGAGCGAGGGGCAGTACGCGTGGGGCGAGAGCTGCCCGCCGTATGTCCCCTCCTACTCCGCGGAGCACACGACGGGCACCTTCCACACCCTCCGCGCGCTGATGGCCCCGCGCATCATCGGGCAGGAGATCGCCTCCGCCCAGGACCTCCTGGATCGCCTTGCCTTCATCAAGGGCAACCAGTTCGCCCGGGCCGCTCTCGAGATCACGTGGTGGGTACTGGATGCCAAGCGACGCGGGCTGCCCCTGCACCGCGCCCTCGGCGGCTCGCGGGATCGCGTCGCAGTCGGAGCCGACTTCGGGGTCCAGGACTCCCTCGACATGTTGATGGAAAAGATCCAGGGCGGCGTCGATGCGGGCTTCCCGCGGATCAAGTTGAAGTTCCGGCCCGGCTGGGATCTGAGCATGGTCGAGGCCGTCCGCTCGACCTTCCCGGACTTCACCTTCCACATCGACTGCAATGCCGCCTACACGCCGGCGGATACCGAGCTCTTTCGCAAGCTCGATCGTTACCGGCTCGCCATGATCGAGCAGCCCCTCGCCGACGACGGGATGAGCCTCATCAACCACGCCGACCTGCAGAAGCGGATCGAGACGCCGGTCTGCCTCGACGAGAGCGCGCTCAGCCTCGCCCATGTCCAGGCGGCCATCCGACTCGGAAGCTGCAAGGTCGTCAACATCAAGATGGCTCGCGTGGGCGGTCTGACGGCATCGAGGGACATCCAAGCCCTCTGCGCCGAGCACGGAATCCCCTGCTGGATCGGCGGCATGCTCGAGAGCGCCATCGGCGGCGCCATCTGCGCCGAGCTCGCCACCCTCCCCAACTTCACCTATCCCGGCGACATCTTCCCCTCGTCGTACTTCTACAAGAACGACATCGGCAAGCCCGAGATCGTCCTGAGCGGCCGCGGCGAGGTCGCCGCCTCGCGCGTGCCGGGCATCGCCCAGGAGCCCGACGCGGATCTCCTCAAGCAATGGACAGTGGAGCACGCTTCCTTCCGCGTCTAGGAAACCCGGGGTAGCCTTGCCTTCGGTCGTCGCCGTCACTGAGATCGCGTCAACGAGCTTCGTTCAAGGAGGCTGACCCGAATGAAAAAGTTTGCGGGGGCGCTTGTCGCGATCGTGGCCGTCCTGGCGCTGACGGTGCCCACGACATGGTCACAGCAAGGGATCGACCCGTCGGACCGGATCGGAAAGGTGAGCTTCCCGGTCTCGTGCAAGCCGGCGGTGCAGAAGGCCTTCGACCAGGCGGTGGCGGTCTTGCACTCCTTCTGGTACCTGGAGTCGGCGAAGGCCTTCACGGCCGTGACCCAGGCCGACCCGGACTGTGCCATCGCCTACTGGGGCATCGCCATGAGCCAGTGGTACCAGATCTGGTCTCCTCCGGGCCCCGCCGCGCTCAAGCGAGGGGTCGAAGCGATGGAGAAGGCCAAGACGGTCGGAAACCCCACGCCGCGCGAGCGAGACTACATCGCGGCCGCGGACGCCTTCTTCAAGGATTCGGATCGCCTCGACCACCGCACGCGCGCCGCCGCCTACGAGAAGGCGATGGAGCTGGTGTTCACCCGCTATCCTCAAGATCGGGAGGCGCAGGCCTTCTACGCCCTCGCCCTCCAGGCCACCGCCGATCCTCACGACCGCACCTACGCCAAGCAGAAGCGATCCGCGGAGATCGCCGAGAAGATCTTCGCCGTGCAGCCGGATCACCCCGGCGCCGCGCACTACATCATCCACGCTTACGACTACCCCGCCCTCGCGCAGCGGGGGCTGCCCGCGGCGGGGCGCTACGCGAAGTTCGCCCCCTCGGTGCCGCATGCGCTCCACATGCCGTCGCACACCTACGTGCTCCTCGGCATGTGGTCCGAGACCATCCAGGGCAACATCGCCGCGGCGGCGGCGGAGAAGGCCCGCGGCAATCCCGATGACCGCATGCATGCGCTCGACTACCTCGTCTACGCGTATCTCCAGCAGGCCCAAGATGGTGACGCCAAGCGCGTCGTCGACGAGGCGCGCGGCCTCGTGAGCGACCTCGCGGCCAAGCAGTACGACTCGGGGCGGCCCACCGCGCACTTCGCCATGGCCGCCATCGAGGCGCGCTGGACCATGGAGCGAGGACGCTGGGCGGAGGCCGCGGCCATCGAGCCTCGGCCGAATCGCTTCCCCCACACCGAGTCCATGATCTACTTCGCGCGCGCGATCGGAGCGGCTCGCAGCGGTCAGGCCCCTCAGGCGCGCGCGGACGTCGAGAAGCTCGCGACGCTCCGGGACGCCTTGAAGGATCCCTACTGGGCCGAGCAGGTCGAGATCCAGCGCCGGGCCGCCGCGGCCTGGGTGGCGCGGGCGGAAGGCCAGAACGAGGCCGCGCTCGGGCTCGCGCGCTCGGCGGCCGAGACCGAGGACGCGACGGAGAAGCACAACATCAGTCCGGGGCCGATCGCCACTGCGCGCGAGCTCCTGGGCGATCTCCTGATCGAGCTCGGCCAGCCGGGGCCTGCGGTGCGCGAGTACGAGGCGTCCCTCGAGCGCGCCCCGAACCGGTTCAAGACGATCGCGGGGGTGGCGCGGGCCGCGGAGCTGTCCGGTGACCGCGCCAAGGCGCGGGTCTTCTACACGAGGCTCGTGGCGCTGGCCAAATCTGCTGACTCGGATCGTCCCGAGCTCAAGCAGGCGAAGTCCTTCCTCGCCGCGGCCAAGTGATGCGCGAGCCGATCGTGAAGCGGCTCGCGATCCTGGCGGTCGGCGCGCTGGCCGTGGCCGGCCTCGTGACGAGCTCGCTCGGTCAGGACAAGCCCCGTCAGAAGGCCATCTACACCGTCACGACCAAGAACGTCTCCGTCGCCCTCTCCGCCCATAGCTCGATCCCCCTGACGCTCGGCTACTGGGGCGCCGAAGGCGTGGACCTGGAGGTGACCTCGATCGAGGGATCCACGGCCGGCCTCCAGCAGCTCGCCGCGGGCAACGTCCAGTTCGTCACGGTGGGCCCCGAGGTCGCGCTGATGGCTCGAGAGAAAGGCGTCAAGGTCAAGTCGTTCTACGTGGTGAACAGCGTCACCATCTTCCGCGTCGTCGTCCCCAAGGACAGCCCGATCCAGACGGCGGCCGATCTTCGAGGCAAGACGATCGGGGTCTCCGCGCTGAGCTCCGGGGCCGTCCCCGTGGCCCGCGCCATCGTGTCCTCCGGCGGCCTCAACCCCGACGCCGACGTCAAGTGGCTGGCCGTGGGCATCGGCGGCCCCGCCGCTCTGGCTCTGCGTCAGAAGAACATCGACGCCATGGCGCTCTGGGGTGATTTCCAGGCGGGTCTGGAGAACCTCGGCCTTCAGTTCCGCGAGATCACCGCGCCCTTTCTCAAGGATCTCCTCGGTCAGGTCGTGATCGCCCGCGACGACTACCTCGCCCAGCACCCCGACGTCGCGATCGCCTTCGGCCGGGGCATGGCCAAGGCCACGCTCTTCGGCCTCACCAATCCTCCGGCCGCCGTGCGCATGCACTGGAAGATGTACCCGGAGACGAAGCCGCAGATCGCCGACGAGGCGCGCGCGCTGCGCGAATCCATCCACGTGTTCAACGCTCGCTTCGAGACCCAACGCGTCGACAACCGCGACGACAAGCGCTTCGGAGCTTCTTCGGCCGCCCAATGGAACCGTCTCAAGTCGATCTACAAGGAGCAGGGGCTCATCCAGGGCAACGTGGACGCGAGCGAGGTCTTCACCAACGCCCTCGTCGACGAGATCAACCGCTTCGACCAGCAGGCGGTGATCCGCCAGGCCCGGGAATACAAATGAGCCCGGCCGTCGAGACCTTTCCCGTCGCTTCGGCCCGCATGTACTCGTGGTCGCCCTCGCTGACGGCGGCGTGGCAGCGGCTGCTCGAATGGGTATCCGCGCGCGCCGGGGTATCGCTGGAGGTGCTCAACCTCGCGGATCCCGTCTCGCTGGACGACCTGTGGGCGCGCGAGGATCTGGGATGCGTGTTCATGTGCGGCTACCCGTGGGCGATGCGGGCCGACCGCCCGCACCTGCTGGCGGCGCCCGTGCCCTCGCCCCCGCGCTACGGCGGAAAGCCCGTCTACGTCACGGACTTCATCGTGAGGGCGGACAGCGCCCATCGAACGCTCGAGGACACCTTCGGCGGCTGCCTCGCGTATTCGGCAGAGCACTCGCATTCCGGCTACAACGCTGCGCGCTTCCACCTGCTTCCCTATCGCACGCCGGCGCGGCCGACGCTCTACGGGCGTCTGCTCGGACCTCTCCACCGCCAGGTGCCCGTCATCGACGCGGTGATCGAGGGCCGGGCGGACGTGGGGCCCGTCGACGGGTACGCGCTGGATCTGCTGCGGCGCCACGGCTCGGAGCGGGCGGAGCGCGTGCGGGTGGTGGCCACAACCGTCACGGCGCCGAGCGCCCCCCTCGTGGCCTCGCCCATCGTCGACGCCGGCTCGCGCGAGCGACTGACCGCGGCCTTGCTGGACGCGCACACCGCGCCCGAGCTCGCCGTCACCCTGGACGAGCTCCTGCTCACGCGCTTCGTGCGCGTGAACCCCGCCGACCTCGAGGTGTTCCTCGAGCGCCAGCGCGCCGCGGAGGCCGCCGGCTACCCGAAGCTCGCCTGACGAGCCTCCCTCCGAGCTAACTACCGTCTGAGCAGCGGCTGGAGATACGGCCAGAGGCGGTCGCTCACCGCTTCATAGCCCTCGGCCGTCGGATGGATGCCGTCGGGCTGGTTGAGGCGGGGATTGCCCGCGACGCCGTCGAGAAGAAAGGGCATCAAGGTGGCACCCCGCTTGCGGGCCACGTCCGCGAAGATGGCGCGAAAGTCGGTCGTGTAGCGCGCCCCGTAGTTCGGCGGCATCTCCATCCCGGCCAGCAGGACGTGCGCCCCCGCCTTCTGAAAGCGCGCCACGATCACATCGAGATTGGAGCGCACGCTCTTGAGGTCCTGGCCCCGGAGCCCGTCATTGGCCCCCAGCGCCACGATGACGATCTCGGGCCTGCTCTTGAGCGCCCAGTCCACGCGGCGCAGGCCGCCGGCCGTGGTGTCGCCCGAGACGCCGGCATTGACCACGCGATAGTCGTAGCCCGCGGCGCGCAGACGCGCCTCCAGGCGCGAGGGATAGGATTCCTCGGGCCTGACGCCGAGACCGGCAGTCAAGCTGTCGCCGAAGGCCACGATGACGTGCGGCTCCCCGGCCGAGAGGCGCGCGGCGGACAGAGAGGCCACGGAGACGGCGAGGAGGGCGACCGCCCACAGTCGGCGCATACCGCTAGTGTAGTATGGCTGCATCATGATCACCGTGCGCGGGCTCTCCATGCGCCTCGACAGCGGCGGCCGCCCCGTGGACGTGCTCACCGACATCACGCTGGAGGTGCCCGCGCGACAGTTCGTGGCCATCGCCGGTCCTTCGGGCAGCGGAAAGTCCACTCTGCTCGGCCTCATCGCGGGCCTCGACCGCCCCACGGCCGGTGACATCACGGTGCGGGGCGTCGAGATCACGTCGCTCGGCGAAGACGAGCTGGCCCGCTTCCGTCGCGACACCATCGGCTACGTGTTCCAGTCCTTTCATCTCATCCCGACCCTGAGCGCCCTCGAGAACGTGGCCGTGCCGCTCGAGCTCAGCGGCGAGGCGGACGCGATGGAGCGGGCGCGCGCCCTGCTCGACGACGTGGGGCTGGCCGAGCGGGGGCATCACTATCCCGTCCAGCTTTCCGGCGGAGAGCAGCAACGGGTGGCGGTGGCCCGCGCGGTGGCGCGGCGGCCATCGCTCCTGCTCGCCGACGAGCCCACGGGCAATCTGGATTCCGCGACGGGCAAACAGATCATCGACCTCATCGTGGCCCTCAACCGCAATCTCGGCAGCACGCTCGTGCTGGTCACCCACGATCCCGCCCTCGCCGCGCTGGCCGACCGTGTCATCACCCTGCGCGACGGGCGTATCGTCAGCGACGAATCGAGCAACCCCTCACCCTGCCCTCTCCCCAGAGGGGAGAGGGTTCCATGAGATGTTCACGCTGAGGCTGGCGTGGCGCGAGACGCGGGGAGCGTCTCGGCAATTCGCGTATCTCATCGCGTGCATCACCCTGGGCGTGGCCGCGCTGGTGGCCGTGGGAAGCTTCGCGACGAGCCTCGAGCGCACGGTGGGGCGCTCGGCGCGCGCGCTCATGGGCGGCGACGTCGAGATCCGGAGCAGCCAGCCGCTCTCCGCCCGCGCCGAAGCCGTCGTGGACGAGCTCGCGCGTGACGGCGTGGACACGCTGGGCCATCGCGAGCTGGTCGCCATGTCGACGGGCGCCGGACGCAGCCAGGTCGTCGAGCTGAAGACGATCGCGCCGGGTTACCCGCTGTACGGCGAGCTCAAGGCGGAGCCGGCCGGGCCCGTGGCCGCGCTCGTGGGCCAGGGCCGCGCCCTCGTCCATCCTTCCCTGCTCCAGAAGCTCGGGCTTTCCGTGGGCGATCGCATGAGGATCGGCGAGGGCGACTTCACCATCAGCGGCGTCATCCTCCAGGAGCCGGACCGCGCCGTGGGCGTCTTCTCGCTCGGGCCGCGCGTGATGATCGCGCCCGAGGACCTCGAGCGCACCCGCCTCGTGCGGCCGGGCAGCCGCATCCGGCACCGGACGCTCTTCCGCCTCCCCGCGGGCGCGAGCGCGGAGGCCTTCAAGGAGAGGCTCGCCGAGAGGCTGCCGGATCCCTCCGTGCGCATCATCACCTACGCCCAGGCCCAGCCGGGCGTCCGCCGCTTCTGGGACCAGCTCACGGTCTACCTCGGCCTCACGGGACTGGTCGCCCTCATGGTCGGCGGCATCGGCGTGGCCACGAGCGTGCGCAGCTTCGTGCGCGGCAAGCTCGACACCATCGCCGTGCTGAAGTCGCTGGGCGCCGGGTGGAAACAGATCCTGGCCGCCTATCTCCTCCAGACCGTGCTGCTGGGATTCGCGGGCAGCCTGCTCGGCGCCGCGCTCGGCACCGGGCTCCAGCTCGCGCTCGTCCCCGCGCTGGCGCCCCTCTTGCCCTTCCCGCTCGAAGCCTCGCTGTCGCTTCGCTCGGTGGCCGCCGGGCTCGCCATGGGCACAGGTCTCACGCTGCTCTTCGCGCTCTGGCCGCTCCTCGATATCCGTCGCGTGCCTCCGGCCTTGATCCTCAGGCGCGATGTCGAAACGCGACTGCCGGGTCGTCGACCCTGGCTGGCCGCCGTGCCCATCGTGGCGGGCCTGGCCGCGCTCGCCTTCTGGCAGGCAGGGTCCGTGAAGATCGGCGCGCTCTTCGTGGGCGGGCTGGCGGGCGCGCTGCTCTTGCTTGGCGCGACAGCGCGGCTCGTCATCTACGCCGCGCGCCGGCTCCCCCGCGCCCGCTCGCTCGCCTGGCGCCAGGCCGTGGCCAATCTCCACCGTCCGGACTCTCACGCGGGCGTGGTGCTGATCTCGCTCGGTCTGGCCGTGATGCTCATCGTCACCGTGGCCCTCCTCGAGCAGAGCCTGCGCGCCGACCTCGTCGATCGCGGACCGGAGCGCTCTCCGGCGTTCTTCTTCATCGACATCCAGCCCGATCAGGCCGAGGCCTTCCGGAAGCTCGTGACCGACCGTACCGGCCGCCCGCCCGACCTGACCCCGGTCGTTCGCTCTCGCCTGGTCGCGATCAATGGCAGCCCCGTCTCGCACGCGCCGAGGCACAAGCGCGAGGAAACCTGGTATCTCTCGCGCGAGTACGTGCTGACCTGGGGAGCGGGTCCGCCCGCGCACAACAAGGTCGTGGCGGGACGCTGGTGGACCGAGGAGGAGGCCCGGCGAGAGCCCCTGATCTCGGTGGAAGAGGAGATCGCCAAGAGCCTCGGCATCACGATCGGCGGCACCCTCGGCTTCGACATCCAGGGCGTGACGGTGCAGGCGCGGGTCGTCAATCTCCGCCGCGTCGACTGGCAGAGCTTCAACACCAATTTCTTCGTGATCTTTTCCCCGGGAGCCCTGGACGGCGCCCCCGCCACCTATCTGGCCACGGCGCGCGCGAAGCCCGAAGACGAAGGCGGCGTGCAGTCGGCGGTCATCGCGGCCTTTCCGAACGTCACCGTCATTCCCGTCCGCGAAGTGCTCGAGCGTCTCTCCGCCGTCCTCGACCAGATCGCCCTCGCCATCCGGCTCCTCGCCGGGGTCAGCGTCGCCACCGGCTTGATCGTGACAGCGGGGGCGCTCGGCGTGAGCCGCTATCAACGGCTCTACCAGAGCGTGCTTCTCAAGGCGCTCGGGGCCACGCGCGGCTTCGTGGCGCGCCTGTTCGCCGTGGAGTACGCGCTCCTCGGGATGGCGGCAGGGCTCTGCGGCTCGCTCCTCGCGGCCGCCCTCGCCTGGGGCGTGCTCCACTGGGCCCTCGACGTCCGCGTGGGCGTGGGCTCGCCGCTGACCGTGGCCGCCGGCATTGCCGGGGCGACCCTGCTCGCCCTCGGCGTCGGCTTCCTCGGCACCTGGCGACTCCTCGGGCGGAAGCCTCTCGGCGTGCTTCGAGGGGAATGAGCCCGACCACGCTGGCGGACCGGCTCCGCGCCCTGTTCCCCGACGCCTCGGGCCGGAGCCTCAAGCAGTGGCTCGAGTCCGGGCGGGTCGAGGTCAATGGCCGCGTGTGCCGTGACGGGCGGGTGTCCGTGCGCGCCCAGGATCGGATCCATCTGGCCGGCCGCGGTCCCGTCCCCTTTCCCAGAGGTCTCGGGCTCGTTCACGAGGACGCGGCCATCGTCGTGATGGACAAGCCGCCCGGGCTTCTCAGCGTGGCGACGGAGCGGGAGCGCGATCGGACCGCCTACCGTCTCCTCTGGGACTACCTCCAGGCCGGCCGGTCACGGTCGAGGCCCTTCATCGTCCATCGTCTCGACCGCGAGACCTCGGGCCTCCTCGTCTTCGCCAAGTCGCCCGCGGCGAAGGCGCACCTGCAGGCTCAGTTCGAGGCGCGCACGGTGCTGCGCGTGTACCGGGCCCTCGTGAAGGGGCAGGTGCGCCAGGAGTCGGGCACGCTCGAGAGCCGCCTCGTCGAGGATCGGAGTCTCCGGGTCCGCGCCACCTCGGGCCGGGAAGGGAAGACCGCGGTCACGCGCTATCGCGTGCTCGGGCGCGGAGCCGACACCACGCTGCTGGAGCTGTCGCTGGGGACGGGGCGGCGCCGTCAGATCCGGGTTCAGCTCGCGGGGATGGGACACCCGATCGTGGGCGATCGCGAGCACGGCGGCCCCGCCGGGCCTTTTCGCCGCCTGTGCCTCCACGCCACCTGCCTCGGCTTCAGTCATCCGGACACCGGTCAGGCCATGCGCTTCGAAAGCGCGGCGCCGGCCGCTTGGGTATAATCCGCGCGTTCCACGAAGAGACTCCCCTCAGCGAGCGGGACACCAACAGGAGGCACCATGGCCGCGTCGCCGTTTTCCCTCGAGAAGAAGGTCGCGATCGTCACCGGAGGCGGGGTGGGCATCGGCCGCTCCATCGCCGTCGAGTTCGCCCGGGCCGGCGCCGATGTCGTGATCTGCAGCCGCAAGAAGGAGAACCTCGAGCCCGTGGTCGAGGAGATCAAGAAGCTCGGGCGGCGCTCCTTCTGCGAGGCGGTGGACGTACGCCAGGAGGACGCCGTCAAGGCGCTGGTCGAGCGCACCGCGAAGGAGATGGGACGCCTCGACGTCATGGTCAACAACGCCGGCGCCTCCTTCCGCTCGAAGGTCGAGGACATCAGCGCCAACGGCTGGAACGCCGTGATCGGCATCAACGTCAACGGCGTCTTCTTCGGGTGCAAGTGGGCGGGCAAGCAGATGATGGCGCAGGGTGGCGGCGGGGTCATCATCAATGTGTCCTCCATCGCAGGCGTCTACGGCTCGACCATGATGTCGCACTACGGCGCGGCCAAGGCCGCCGTCATCAACTTCACCCGCGCCCTCGGCATGGCGTGGGGACGCCAGGGCATCCGCGTCAACTGCATCGCCCCGGGACCCATCGAGACCGAGGGCTACCTCGGCGTGCTGACCAAGCAGGATCCGGCCGTGGCCAAGAAGGCCTACGATGCCGTGGCCAGCCGCGTGGGCATGGGGCGCTGGGGCAAGGTCCACGAGATCGCCTATCCCTGCATCTTCCTGGCCTCCGACGCCTCGGCCTTCATGAACGGCGCCACCATCGTCGTCGACGGCGGCCCAAGCGCCCGCGAGGGCGACGAGGCGTCCTGACCAGCGACCAGCGGAGCCAGTGACCAGCCGGCCCTGAGGGCGTATACTCCCGTCAACCAACGGCGTTGTTTGGAACCGGTTTCAGAAAGGAGCCGCCATGAGAGAGGCTGTCGTCGTCGCCAGCTCGCGCACCCCGCTCGCCAAGTCTTTCCGCGGGTCGTTCAACATGACCCGGCCGGACGATCTGGCCGCTCATTGCATCAAGGACGTCCTGGGCAAGGTCCCCCGGCTCGATTCCTCCGAGATCGAGGACGTCATTCTCGGCTGCGCTCAGCCCAACGGCCCGCAGGGCAGCAACGTGGCGCGTGTGGCGTTGATTCGCGCCGGACTCCCCGCGTCGGTCGCGGGCACCACGGTCAACCGCTTCTGCTCGTCGGGGCTGCAGGCGATCGCCATGGCTGCGAGCCAGATCATCCTGGGTGGGGCGGAGGCCGCCATCGGCGGCGGTCTCGAGAGCATCAGCATGATGAAGCGCGACGGCGATCCGAACCCCTGGGTCAAAGAGAAGAAGCCCGGCATCTACATGGTCATGGGCGACACCGCCGAGGTCGTGGCCAAGCGCTACAAGATCACCCGTGAGATGCAGGACCAGTACTCCCTCGTGAGCCAGCAGCGCACGGCGCGCGCTCAGGAGGAGGGCTTCTTCAAGGAAGAGCTCGCCCCGCTGCAGGTCGTGCGCGGCATCATCGACAAGAAGACGGGCGAGATCGCGGGCAAGGAGGACTACTACGTGGACAAGGACGAGTGCAATCGTCCGGACACCACGCTGGAGGGGCTCCTCAAGCTGCCCCCACACTTCGACAAGGACAGCGGCCAGGGCACGGTGACGGCGGGCAACTCCTCGCAGCTCTCCGACGGCGCCTCTGCCACCCTCCTGATGTCCATGGACCGCGCCAAGGCCCTGGGCGTCAAGCCCAAGCTCATCTTCCGCGGCTTCGCGGTGGCCGGCTGCGAGCCGGACGAGATGGGCATCGGTCCCGTCTACGCGATTCCCAAGCTCCTCAAGCGGCAGGGGCTCAAGATGGACGATATCGACGTGTGGGAGCTCAACGAGGCCTTCGCTTCGCAGGTCGTGTACTGCCGCGACAAGCTCGGCATCCCGATGGAGAAGCTCAACCTCAACGGCGGATCGATCTCCATCGGCCACCCTTTCGGCATGACGGGCTCGCGCATGGTCGGCACCATCGCCAGCGAGATGCTGCGGCGCAAGGCGCGCTACGGCGTGGTCACGATGTGCATCGGTGGGGGCCAGGGCGCGGCCGGACTCTTCGAAGCCTGCAACTAGGCGGCTGAAAAGGGCCCACCTGCTTTGTTAACTACTGCGGCGGCACCGCGAGGCGTACTCGCGGTGCCGCCGCAGTCGCTGTCTGACTTCCTCCTCAGGATCGGCCGCTCAGCACTTCTCTCACGCGGCGCACGAGCTGCTCGGGGTTGAAGGGCTTTTCCAGGAAGGCCGTGCCCGGCTCGAGCACGCCGTGGTGGACGATGGCGTCGTCGGTGTAGCCCGAGACGAACAGAACCTTCATCTCGAGCCGGACGGCGGCCAGCCGGCGCGCGAGATCCGCCCCGCTCATGGTGGGCATGACCACATCGGTGAGCAGGAGGTCGATGGGACCCGAGTAGCGCTCGGCGATCAGCATGGCCTCGCCGCCGTGCCCCGCCTCGAGCACCGTGTAGCCGTACATCTGCAGCGTCTCCAGCACGACCGCCCGCAGCTCGTCCTCGTCCTCCACGAGGAGCACGGTCTCCGTTCCCCCACCCGCGCGCTGGCGCGGCTCGGGGCTGGGGGCGATCTCTACGCTCTCCTCGATGCGCGGCAGGTAGATCTTGAAGGTCGTGCCGGCGCCGGGCGCGCTGTGGACGGAGATGCCGCCGTCGCTTTGCTGGACGATACCGTACACGGTGCTGAGGCCGAGCCCCGTCCCCTTGCCCTGCTCCTTGGTGGTGAAGAACGGCTCGAAGATCCGCGCCTGGGTCGCCGCGTCCATGCCGGTGCCGGTGTCGGTCACCGCGAGCACCACCGTGGGGCCGGGACGCGTCCCCGCGTGCTGGGCCTCGCCGTCCGTCAGCTCGACGTCGCTGGTCTCGATGGTGAGCTTGCCCCCGTCAGGCATGGCGTCGCGGGCATTCACGACCAGGTTCACGATGACCTGCTCGAGCTGGCCCGGATCGGCTTTGACCCGCCCCAGCGCGGGCGGAAGGACGGTCCGCAGCGCGACGTCCTCGCCGATCAGGCGCCGCAGCATGGATTCCATGTTCTCCACCACGGCGTTGAGGTCGAGGACCTTGGGCTGGAGGACCTGCTTGCGGCTGAAAGCGAGGAGCTGTCGGGTCAGCTGGGTGGCGCGCATGGCCGTCTTCCGGAAGAGCTCGATGTCGCGACGCATCGGGTCCTCGGGACGGAGCCGCTTGAGCAGGAGGTCGCTCCGACCGAGCACGACGGTCATGAGGTTGTTGAAGTCGTGCGCGATGCCGCCGGCGAGGCGCCCCACCGCCTCCATCTTCTGTGACTGGCGCAGGCTCTCCTCGAGCACCCGGCGGCCCGTGAGGTCCTTGAGCACCCCGACCGTGCCCGTGAGCGCCCCGCTCGCGTCCCGGAGGAGGGAGATGGAGGCAGAGCCCACGAGGGTCCGGCCGTCCTTGCCGCGGACCACAGCCTCGTAGTCGCGCACCCGCCCTTCGGCGAGGAGCCGCGCCATGACGGTGCGGGCTTCGTCGGGACCGCTGACATAGAACTCGGCGGCGGTGCGCCCGAACGCCTCGTCGGCCCCATAGCCGAACATCTCCTCGGCGCCGGGGCTCCAGTACGTGATGCGGCCGTGGACGTCGGTGGTGACGATGGCGTCGGCCGAGCTCGCCGCGATCGACTGGAGGAAGTCGCGCGCATCGCGGACCTCCTGGTAGAGCCGTGCCGTCTCCAGCGCGATGGCCGCCCGGTCCGCGAAGGCTTCCACCACCTGCACTTCCTCGTCCGTGAATTGCCGGCCCACCGTGTCGCCGAGGGACAGGGCACCGATCACCCGCCCCTGCACGACGAGGGGCACGGCCAGCACCGCCCCGAAGCCCGCCCGCTTCATTCGCGCCTGATGGTCGGGCGGCTGAGGAATCCGTGGATCGGCCAGCAAGTCCGAGGTGACCACGGGCCGGCGCGAGCGCGCGGCGAGGCCGATGGCGCCCTGCCCGAGCGGGTAGACGAGCCGGCTTCCCGCGCCCACGCCGTGATCGCCCCGGAGGCTCAGCGATTCGAGATCCTCCGTCTCCGGCCGCAGACGGAAGAGGGCCGCGTTGGCCACGCGGAGCAGGGTACGCACGCTCTCCACGATCCGATCCGACACCTCGGCGAGGTCGAGCGACTGGCCGAGCAGGCGACCGATCTCGGCGTGGGCTTCGGCGGTGCGCCGCCGCCGCTCCGTCTCCTGGAGGAGGCGCGCGTTGTCGATGGCCACCGCGGCCTGGCTCGCGAGGAAGCCCATCAGCTCCCGCTCCTCGTCGGCAAAGCTCCGATGCTCGCCGAAGAAGATGGAGAGCACCCCGATCGCTCGATCCCGGGCGATCAAGGGCAGTCCCGCGTACGCGTGGAGATCGGCCGCCTCGACGAGGTGCCGATTGACCCAGCGCGGCTCGTGGTCGATGTTCTCGACGAAGACGGGAGTGCGTGACTCGTAGACGACGCCCGCCACGCCCCGGCCGTACGGGACCTCGCCCGTCTCGAAGATCTCGGACGGCCTCGTGGAATCGCGGGTGAAGTGGCGCCCGACCCGAAGCACCCCCGTGGCCGAATCGTCGACCAGCACCCCCGCGACCTTCGCGCCGAGAAGCGCGACCGCCGCCTGAGCCACGGCCTCGAGCACCCGTTCGCTGTCCGTGGCAGCGGCGATCACGCTCGACACGCGCGCGAGCACCGCGAGCTTCTCCGCCCGCGCGTGGCCTACCTCGGCAAGCGTGCGCATGGCGCTCTCCGTCCGCTTGCGCTCGGTGATGTCGAGCATGACGCTGACGGTGGCCACACGACCCCGCCACGTGATCGGCGTGACGAGGCACTCCATGGACACGAGCGAGCCGTCGACGCGCTGGGCCTGGAACTCGTACCGCGTGGGCACGGCCTCCCCGCGCTCCTGCGCGCGAGCCATGTCGAGGATGCGCGCGCGATCGTGAGGCGCCACGTGGTTGATGGCGCGCAGACCGAGCAGCTCGGCGGGACTCTCGTAGCCCAGGAGGCGGGCGATGGATTGATTGGCGTAGCGGATCACCCCGGCCTCGTGGATCACGATGCCCTGGAGCGAGCCTTCGACGATGGTCGCGTGCTGCTGGGTCTGCAGGCGAAGTCCGGCGTGGATCCGATGGCGCTCCACGATATGAGGCAGCGCGCGCGCGAGCCGCAGCGCCCAGCCCCGGCTCATCACGCGGCAATCGTCGGCGCCCTCGTGGTAGGCGCGGCGGGACAGGCTGGGGTCGTCACGTCGGGCGAGGGCGATGAGGGTCACCGCGGGGTCCGCGGAGTGGATCTCGCGGAGGGCGTGCGCCTCCGAGGTCTCGGGCACCGCGAGATCGAGGAGCGCGACGTCAACGTCTCCTTCGGCCAGGCGCTCGACGGCCTCGGTCATCGTGCCGACGTGGTGGACCTCGACGCGGGGCGTCCGGCTCCGATCGAGGGCGGCCACGAGCGAGCGGACGGCGGCGGGATCGGACTGGATCAGAAGGACCCGCAGGCACGGCTTGACGGCAGGATCGAGTCGCGGCCGGTTCGAGACCTTCGCTCCTCCCGGAGGCTGAAGGCGCGTGGACTGCTGATCCTTCCGCGCGTAGACGTTTTGAGCGACGCTACTCGCAGACTTTGCTCGGGCCATCGACACTCCCTGACCACCTCGGGCCATGCGCCGCCAAGAACAGCCGACGTCGCCATCATATCCTCTGGGTCGGGAAGCCCGCGCATGCGCAATCGCCGTCGGAGGCGGAAGGCCTTGCACCGCCGGTGCGGCAGGCTTGTCCCGGGGCCCGCGACCGGCTGTGGTAGGGAAGTAACCGGCGAGCTAGGCCCCGGCGAGATCGCCGAAGGAGCCGAGAAGAGAGCCGATGGCGACCCTCCGGGCCTCGAGCCAGGCGCGGGTCGCGCAGCAGAAGCCGTTGACCAGATCGCCCTGGCCGTCGGCGGGGACCGATACCCCGTGTGTCACGAGGTACACGACGACCGCGAAGCTCAGCATCGTCTCCAGCTGCGTCCGAACCATCGCTCTCCCCTCCTTTCTGTTCGCTGCTGCCCGTAAGACTGCCCGCCGCCCAGCTCTGTTTACAGCCGAGACGCCGTAAACGCTCCGCGCGGCCACGGCGTCTGGCCATCAAGGAGGGGCGCTTCGAGGCCCCCCGGGGAGGAATGGACATGAGGCTCAACGGGACGGTCAACATCGAGCGGGACGACAACGCCAACTACGTGGTCACCTATGCGCCGATCGGGGTGGATCACGTCGGCCGGCCCCAGCGCAGGTTCAAGGGCTGGCAGCACCTCGTCGCCTTCCTCCAGGGGCCGCTGCACGTCGGCGCGCCGGAAGTCCGCAGCGCGCTGAACGCGCTCTTTCGCAATGGAGCTTTTTGCCTGGACGGGGTCTGGCTCAGCGAGGCGGAGATCACGGAGCAGGGCCTGGGGCCGGTCTTCTGTCTCGAGGCTCCCGGGGGCCTCGCCTACGCTCACGCCTGATCGAGATCAGCTACTGATCTGGAATCGCAACAGGGCGTGGGCGCGCCGGAGCGAGGCCTCGGCCTCGTGGGGCGCAGCGCCGCGGGAGAAGATGAAGCCGAGATACTCGGAGCCTTCAGGCAGCGGCACGATCCGCTGGCCTCTGTGCATCGAGATGGTGATGTCCTCGATGCCGGGCACCGCGCGCGCCTGATCGAGGCCTTCGACGCTCTGCAGGATGCCGCCGCGCGGGATGGGAATCATCATGACGCCGGCGGCGGGGCGCTCGCGCTCCAGGGACGCGATGGGCCAGCCCAGAGCATGGCGCAGGATGATCTCCTCGAGCGTCATGCCCGTGCCGAAGCGCAAGGTCCGCGCGCACAGCCCGCCGATGGAGCGCGCGGCCAGCTCGATGAGCCAGGGACCCGCGTCGTCGATGCGCAGCTCGGCGTGCACGGGGCCGTCGGTGAGGCCGAGGGCCCGCGCGGCCCGCGCGGCGCAGTCGCCGACGGCGCGCTGGCTCGCCGCGGGCAGCCGCGAGGGCGTCACGTAGATCGTCTCCTCGAAATAGGGCCCGTCGAGCGGATCGGGCTTGTCGAAGAGGGCCAGCGTCTGGAGCTGGCCCGCCGTCAGCATTCCCTCGAGCGCGACCTCGACGCCGGGCACGAAGCTCTCCACCAGGATCTGCGAGGCGCCTTCGCCGAGCGCGCGGACCTCCGGCAACGCCAGGAGGGCGGCGAGCCGCGTCCACGCGGCGGAGAATTCCGCCGGGGAGTCCGCCCGAATCACCCCGCGGCTCGCGGACAGGTGAAGGGGCTTGAGCACGCACGGATAACGCACGGCCTTGGCCGTGGCCGCCGGGTCCTCCTCGACCCCGAAGGCCGCGAAGCCGGGCTGGGGCACGCTCGCGCGCCCGAGCGCCTCCCGCATCGCGAGCTTGTTCCGGGTGGCGCGCACGGCCGCCATGGGATTCGCGCGCAGCCCAAGGGCCTGCCCGATGGCCGCGCCCACCACGGTGGTGGCGTCGTCCACCGGCACCACGGCCGCGATGGGATATCGCCGCGCGTAGTCGCTCACCTGTCGCACGCTGGCCGCGGGATCGGCGAAGGGAAGGGTGAGCAGCCGCTCCGGCACCGCTTCGGCCAGGGCATTGGGCTTCTCGGCGGCGACCACGAGGTCGACCTCGAGCCGGCCCGCCGCCTCCACGAAATCCTCCGTGCGGTAGGTGGTGGTCGGCACGAGCAGGAGCAGACGCGGCCTGGCCACGGTCAGCCCTTGTAGAAGCGATCGAGCGCAGCCAGGGCGGCCAGCTCCGAGAGCATCGGCGCATGCCCCATGTCCGGCACCTCGACGCGCACGAGGGCCGGCTGGCGGCGTTCCATCTCATCGGCCGTCGCGCGGCTCAGGACATCGCTGTCCGCGCCGCGCACGAGCAGGATGGGGCAGCGGAGCGACGCGAGCGTGTGCCACCAGATCTCCGCGGCCGACTTCATCACCTCAGCCGTAGGCGGGGGCGTCTTGCCGATGGCGGGGTCGAACTTGAAGGACCAGCCGCCCTCTCCCTCCCGCACTGCCCAGCGAAGCCCCGCCTCGACTTCGGAGCGTGGCAGCCTGCGTAGCCAGAGATAGCGTTCCCGCGCCCAGTCCACCGCGGCCTCGAAGCTCGGAAAGCTCCCCGGCACCGTGGCCGTGTACATGGCGATTCGGTTGGCGCCTGCCGGATCGATCTCGGGGCCGATGTCATTGAGGGCCAGGCTGAGGACGCGCTGGGGATGGAAGGCGCCGAGCGAGAGCCCGCAGAGTCCTCCAAGGGAAGTTCCGAGAATGTGCACGGCGGGCAGCGCGAGCTCGTCGAGCAGCTTGACCGCGTCCTGAACGTAGTGAGGAATCGCGTAGGTCCCGGGAGCCGCCCATTCGCTCTCGCCGCGACCGCGCAAGTCGAACGCGATGCACCGGTAGCGGTCCGAAAGGCGCTCGGCGACGTGGTCGAACGTGTGGCTCTGCTGGGTCAGACCGTGCAGCATCAGAATCGCCGGCGCCTCGCGCGCGCCCCAGTCCTGCCAGTGGAGCCGCACGCCATTGATGCTCATCCACTCGTCGCGGTACATGGCCGCCTCATTTGGCCCGGGATGCGGTAAGGTGTCAAGCCACGGTGAAGTTCGAGCCGAAACGTGGCCGACGAGACGTAGTCGAGGGCACGGTGAGGCGAGGGCTGAATGGAGGACTCATGCACGCGGGCATCATGATCGAGGCACAGGAAGGCCTGACCTGGGAGCGCTGGTTCAGGCTGGCCCAGGCCGCCGAGGATCTTGGCTACCATTCGCTGTGCCGCTCCGACCACTTGACGGGGCTCGTCGGAGACTCGAAGCGGTCTTCCCTCGAGACCTGGACATCGCTCACGGCGCTTGCCACGCGGACCAAACGCATCCGCTTCGGCGCCATGGTCTCGCCGCTCACCTTCTATCATCCCGCGCTCCTCGCCAAGATGGCGGCGGCCGTGGACAACCTCTCCGGGGGCCGCCTCGACCTCGGGCTGGGCGCGGGCTGGAACGAGCACGAGCACGCGATGTACGGCGTGCCGTTCGGGAGCGTCAAGGAGCGGCTCGACCGGCTGGAGGCGGGCGCGCGCGTGATCCGCGCGCTCGAGAAGGGCCAGCCGGTGACGCTTGCCCAGCCGCTCTTCCCGCTCAAGAGCGCGGAGAGCTATCCGCGCCCGCCCGCCGGCCGCTACCGCATCGTCATCGGAGGGCGCGGCGAGAAGCGCACGCTCAAGATTGTGGCCGAGTTCGCCGACGAGTGGAACGTCACGCGCGTGGACCACGCGACCTTCACGCAGAAGCGCCAGATCCTCGCCGAGCATTGCCGCGCCTTCGGCCGCGACCCGGACGCCATGGCGCGTTCCCTCATGATCCCGCTCGCCATCGGGCGCGACGCGGCCGACGTCGCCAAGCGCATCGCCGCCGCCCGCGCCTTCTTCCCCGCCCTCCCGGCGGACGAGGCGGCCTGGCACGCTGCGTCGTTCCTCGCCGGCTCGCCGGAGCGCGTCATCGCCGACCTCAAGGCGTGGGAGAAGGTGGGCATCCAGCGGGTGCTCCTCCAGATGCTCGACCAGGAAGACATTTCGGCCCTGGAGCTGTTCGCGCGCGAGGTCTTGCCGAAGGTGACGTGAAAGACGGTCGGCTCGGGCAGCCGCGGCGGCGATCGATCCCTCGCGTGTGGCCGAGCGCTGTCTGTCCAGCGCCTGACACTGTGTCAGCAGGTCTGACGGTGGACCTGACGGCGTCGCCAAGTCGCTCAGACCCGGAACCGGGAGTTCGGCTGGCTTAATCGACGCTTGTCCGCTCACCCGGAAGGTCTTCGGGTGGCAGGGAAGTTGCGTCATAGGCGGGCCTCGTGAGCACGCCGCGCCCGAGTCGAAACCATCGTTGGACCGCGGGATTCTCGCTGCCCGAGCTCGTGGCCAGTGCCGGTCTCATCGGCGTCCTTGCCACTGTCGCCCTGCCCATGGGCCTCAACTACCTGCCCGCGGCCCAGGCCCGGAGCGGGGCGCGCGAGATCCAGGCGGTGCTGATGCAGGCGCGGATGGTGGCGATCAGCACCCGTCAGTCGATCTGCGCTCAGCCCGTGGCGGGCGGGTACCAGTACCTCCAGGGCAACTGCGGTGGCGCTCCCTGGATGGGGCCCAGCATGAATGCCTCGGGCGTCGCGCCGGTCTCCAGCAACGTGGTCGCGAGCGGGGTCGCGCCCATCTTCACGCCCTTCGGCACCGCGAGCGTTCCCAGCGTGGTCAGCGTGAGCTACGGCGCCCAGACCCTGACCGTGACCGTGCAGCCGTCAGGACAGGTGACGATTCCGTGAGCTGGCGACGGGCCGCGCGAGCGGCGAGGGACGGGCGCGGATTCAGCCTGCCCGAGCTCCTGGTCTCCTGCGGCGTCCTCGGCCTCGTGATGGCCGGTGTGGCGGGCGTGCTCGCCACGGGTCGCCAGGTCAGCGTGGAAGGCGACAATCGCGCCCAGGCTCAGCAGACCGCGCGCGCAGCCATGATCATCGAGGAGGAGCTGCGCCTCGCGGGCTACGGCTTCCCCGCCGCCCAGCAGAAGATCCTGGCCGCCTCGCCGACGGGCATCACGTTCTGGGCGGACCTGATCAACGCCTCCACCCGGATCACCGCCAACGCCAACGCGGGCGACACGATCTTGAACGTCGCCAGTGGCACGGGCTTCGCGGTCGGCGATGTCATCTATCTGATGAACAGCGACCAGTTCTGGACGGTCTCCGTCTCCTCCGCCTCGGCCACCACCATCGTCGTGCCCAATCCGGGAGTGCCGGTGGCCCTCCCGCAGGGCGTTCAGGTGGGGCGGCCCAAGCAGATCCGCTATCTCTGGAACGGGATCGACACGGTATTCAAGGACGCGGGCACGGGGCTCGGCTTCCAGCCGCTCGCCACGGGTGTCACCGGCTTCCAGCTCACCTACTTCGACACCAGCGACGTGGCGATTCCCGTGGCCAGCCTGGGCGCGAGCCTCAATCTCATCCGCCGCGTCGTGGTCACCCTGACGGCGCAGTCCGCGGGGACCGACGAGGTCCGTTCCTTCACGCTGACGTCGTCAGTCCGCCCTCGGAATCTCTGAGGACGAAGAGGACCCGTCCATGAACTTCTCAGCACGCAGCTTTGATTTCCGTCGCGCCGAGCGTGGATCGGCGCTGCCCCTGGCCATGATCGTCATGCTCATCTGCTCCATCCTGGGCTTCACCTTGGTCGCCATGGGCATGACGGAGATGCAGATCTCCGGCAACTGGAAGCAGTACAGCGCCGCCTTCTACGCGGCCGAGGCGGGGATCGAGTCGGGCGTGGTGGCGCTGCGGACCATCCTCGCCAGCACGCCGACGCCCACGGCCGCCCAGCTCAGCGGCATCACGGCGCCCGCCCTCATCGATCCCAAGCTCTCCTTCGTCAATTATTCGGTGGCCTGGGTCGTGCCTACTCCGCCGAACTCTTATCCAACGACTTTCACGATCGGGCCCTACGCGGGCTTCAGCGGACAGGTCACCGACTATCTCATCACCTCGGAGGTTCGCGGCGACAACGTCACGCGCTCCCGCCTGACCCAGATCCTCCGCCAGGTCCAGGTGCCACTCTTCCAGTTCGGCGTCTTCTACGGCGCCGGGGTGGACCTCGAGATCGCCCCCGGTCCGAACATGACCTTCAACGGCCGCGTGCACTCGAACAGCAACATCTACGTGGGCGCGGGCTCGACGCTTGACTTCGACTCGACCATCACCTCGGCGGGCGGGATCCTCCGCCGCATCAAGCGCGATCCCTCCATCCCGTGGGGCAACAACCCGCGCATCAAGGACGCCAGCGGCAACTATCAGAACCTGAACTTCGACAGCGCGCTCCGGCCGGGATTCGGTAGCGCCTGGACGGCCAGCGCCTGGCAGGCCCAGGCCACGTCCACGTTTGGTGGCACGGTGCGCGACAGCGCCATGGGCGTGGGCCAGATCATCCCGCCCGTCCCGCAGCTCTTCTACAATCCGAGCAACCCGGACGTGATCTCTCACCAGCTCATCGAGGTCGCCAACGCGGGCGATGCCCCGGACCTGGCCTCGGCCAAGATGTTTTCCAAGTCGGGCCTGCGCATTGTCAACGGCGCGGTCACCGACATGGGCGGCAATCCCGTCAGCGTGCCCCCCGGCGTGTTCACCACGACGACGTTCTATGACATGCGCGAGCAACGGAACATGGTGGTGACGGACGTCAATGTCGGCCTCCTCCGCTCCAGTGGCGCCGCCCCCGCCAACGGCGTCCTTTACGTCGCGCGGACCGGGTCGCCGGGTGCCTCGGTCAGGCTCGTCAACGGCTCCCAGCTACCCTCGCAGGGGTTGACGGTGGTGAGCGAGAATCCCATGTACATCCAGGGCGATTACAACACCGTGGCCAAGGTGCCCGCTGCCGTGCTCGCCGACGCCATCACCGTGCTCTCGAACAACTGGGCCCCGAACAACAGCGACGCCAAGGGCGATCTCGCCACCGTCACGCGGCAGGCCACGGCGACCACGGTCAACGCAGCCTTCGCGCTGGGCCCCTCCGTCGAATCCGTGATGGGCCAGGGCAATGGCCAGCTCGAGAACGACATCCGCTTCCTCGAGGACTGGAACGGCAACACGTTCACGTATGGCGGCTCCATCATCGACCTCTGGCACAGCCAGCAGGCGGTCGGCCAGTGGCAGTGCTGCGGCTCGGGCGGCACCCAGTACTACACGGCGCCCCAGCGCATCTGGAGCTACGACACGCTCTTCAACACCACTCCGCCGCCCGGCACCCCGCAGGGCACCCTGATCCTGCGCGGCGCCTGGTCGCAGCAATAGGCGCGGTCATGTCCGAGCAAAAGCGGCGAAGCTCGAGCCAGCTGGGCATGAGCCTGATCGAGGTCCTGCTCGCCGTGGCCTTCCTCGCGGTGGCCCTGGTCGCCTTGCTGAGCATGCTGACGCAGGGCTCGGTCAGTGTGGTCGCAGGCGGCGGCCAGTCCAAGGCGACGGCTTACGCCCGGCAGATGATGGAGCAGCTTCGCAACCAGCCCTTCACCACCGGCCCGGTCAATGGCACGGACACTCCCGAGGCGGGCATCACCCGCGCGTGGTCCGTCGTGCAGACGGGCGCCACGGCGGCCCCGAATCGCCTCGTGACCATCCAGGTCAGCGTCCAGGTCAATCGCGCCACGGGGACGCTCGGCGCCCAGAACATCACGCTGACCACCATGCGCGCCGAGTAGTCGGGGTCAGGTCTCACATTCCAACATGAGCCCAGCGATCGAGAGCATCTCTGGAATGAGCATGTTGGAATGTGAGACCTGACCCCACTAGAGGGGCAGGCGCTCGCCGGCCTGGTGCCAGGTCGGCTCCTGGCCGGGTTGAAAGATCTTGATGCGCGCCGTTCCGTGCGCCATGACCACGCCGTCCTCGACGGTCAGCCACGCGCCCTCCTCGAGCCCCGCCACCGGGTTGGCGTTGACCACGTGGTACTCGCGAATGCGGTCGTCGCGCGTCTCGCTGTAGGGCGCCATGGCGGGGTCCATCTCCTTGTAGTGCGGGTTGATATTGAAGGCGACGAGCCCGAGCGCGTCGAAGCGATCCAGTGCCACCACGTTCCAGTCATTCGTGGTCAGGATGGTCGGCCCCGCCACGTTGGAGCCGGCGCTGGCGCCCAGGTACGGCACGCCCGCCTGCACGCGCTCGCGGATCGCAGGCAGGAGACCGGACTCGCGAAGACGCTTCAGCAGCGCGTAGGTGTTGCCCCCGCCCATGAAGAGCGCCTCGGCCCGGGCGAGCACGTCGAGCGGCCGGTCGTTCCAGCGGAGATGGAGGAGCTCGAGCCCCGCTCCCTCGGGCGGAGGCGGCTGCAGCATCGCGCTCACCCGCGCGAAGTACGCGGCCTCGTCATGGAGGCTGGCCGCGGTGACAAAGGCCACGCGCCGACGCTCACCCAGGAAGACCGGGAGGGCGGCCCGACCCGCGGGGCCGAGCGGCCCGCCCGAATGCAGCAGGACGCGCATCAGGGGTTGTAAGTCTCGACGAGCCGCTTCAGCTGCGCCATGGACTTGACCATGTAGTGCGCGACGCCGTCGAGGGCGCCCTTGGGGGCCAGGAGGACCGCGGTCAAGCCGACACGGCGCGCGCCTCGAATATCGGAGTCCACGCTGTCGCCCACCATCGCAGCCTCCGCGGGCTCGAGCTGCATGCGGGCGAGGGCCAGCTCGATGAGCGGAGGCTCCGGCTTGCCGACGACGAGTGGCCTGACGCAGCCCGCCGCCGCCACCGCTTCCACGATGGCGCCGCAGCCGGGGAGGAAATCGTCCCCTTCGACGGGCAGCCGCGGATCGAGGTTGGGCGTCAGAAAGGCGGCGCCCCCCGCCACGGCGCGCGCGGCAGCGGTCAGGCGCTCGTACGAGAACTCGAAATCATTGCCCACCACCACCGCCTGCGCGTCGCGATACTTGCTGACGGGCACGAGATGATGGCCGCCGTCGACCACGGCAGCCTCGAGCTCGGGACCGCCGATGGCGAGCACCCGCGAGGCAGGCCCCACGTGGCTGTCGATCACGCGGCCCAGGATCTCGAGCGGCGTCAGCACCTCATCGGTGGCCGCCTGCACGCCCAGTCGCTCGAGCTTGGCCTGCATGGTGGCGGCGCGGGCGCGCGAGTTGTTGGTGAGGAAGGTCAGCGCGCGCCCCTGGCTGCGCAGGAGCGCCAGCACGTCGGCGGCCCCAGGCACGAGCACGTCGCCGGTCCACACGCAGCCGTCCAGATCGAAGATGAAGCCGCGCATCTCGCGCAGCCCGCGCCGGGCTCGGGTCACGCCGGCATCCTATCATGCGCCCAGAGGAGCCGGCAGCGGGCTGCGGCGGGCCGGCGAAAATTCGCTGGCCGGAAGGGGTGACCGCGCTAAATTCGATTCATGGCCAAGCATAGGCAGGCGCAGACGTATACCCTGCGACGGGCCTCGTCTGTCGTCTTCTGCATGATCTCCATCCTCCCCCTGCTCCTCTTCGTGTACACGCTCTACGCTCTGGACGCGCTTCACCAGAGCGTCGCCCAGATCGGGCTCGCCTCCGCGCTCGTGATGTCGCTGATCGGCTTTTACATCTACTCGGTGATGATCTCCCGGCTCTCGGCCATCCTCCGCGATCTCGAAGAAGCCGAGGCGCAGCCCCCGCCGACCGCCGCCCCGACGGGCACGCTGGTAACGGCGGCCGTCGAGCCCACGCCAGGGATGGCGGCGCCGGGAGTGCCCAGAAACACGGCGCCCCCCGGCCGGCCGAGCCCCTTCACGGCGAGAAATCCCAAGGGCACAGGCGGACGGGCCAGCCTCGTGGTCCCCGGCATGGGACGGATCACCGAGCTGAAGTCCAACGATGGGGGGGGCCTCGGCGATCTCGATTCGATGTGGAAGGCCGAGGCCCAGCCCCTCCTGGGCAAGCGCGTGCTCGTCGCCGTTCGCAACGCCGCCGACCCGATCAAGGGCACGTTGGCGCAGGTGACCAACGACGGCGTGATGATCGACCAGGACGACGGCAGCAAGGTGGGGATCAGCTACAACCGCATGTCGGCCATCGAGGCCAATTCCGCCTCCGAGCCTGCCTGAGAGTCCCTAGCGCGGTCCGCGTAGCGGCGCGCACGGATCGCCGCGCTCGACCCCGGGGGTGAGCCAGCGAATGTAGCTCGAGCGGGGTCCCGGCAGCGACTCACCCGGTGCCGCTTCCACGAAGTCGACGATGAGCTGGCGCGTGCCGGGACGCAGAGCGTGAAGCTGATCCGGTAGCCCGCCTCGCTCCAGGTGGCCCCGCCCCACGATGACCACGACCCGCCGCCCCTCGTCGAGGGCCTGGCCGATGTGGCGCGCCATGACGACGTTGCGCGCGTGCCAGGCCTGCGCCATGAACGGGATGGCCGCGGCGGGGAGCAGCCCGCAGTGCGCCTCGGCAATCTCGCGCTCGAGCCGCGCCTCGCGTTCCGGATCAGGCCGAAGTCGCGAGGCGACTCGATCGCGCTCGGCCCCGGGAAGGACGCCGAGCCCCTCCTTCGCGATCCGACGGACCGTGGGAGGATCGAGATCGGCCGCGAGCACGGGCAGGCGATCAGTGAGGGCAAGCTCGAACAAGGGCTGGTACATCGCGAAGTCGGGCCAGCCGCGCTCGCGCCAGCGCAGGCGGGCATCGAGGGGGGCGCCGTCGGCACCGCGCATGACCTCGTCCACCTCTGGCTGCTGTTCCTGGGTGAGCATCTCGAAGGCCAGCGCGGGGCGGGCGCCGGCCCGGAGCATTGCCTGGAGCACGCGCGCCTGATGGGCGTGGTGCACCGGGTTGTCGTGGGTCTCCCCGAGATAGACGACGCGCGCGAGACTCGCGCGCGCTGCGACAAGGCGCGCCTGGCCCTCGGGGTTGCCGTCCTGGGGGAGGACGAAGCCACCGGCGGCGGCCGCGCAGCCGCCCAGAGCGAGCGCGGCGGCCAGGCCGGCCAGCGCCGAGCGGCTAGCTCGTCCGCCGCCGCACGAGCGCGTCGAGGGCATGGCGATGGCGGGGGTCATCGGGCTGCAGGCGGCGCGCTTCCCGGCAGGCCGCTTCAGCTTCCTCGAGCCGCCCTAGTCGCGCGAGCACGTCGGAGAGCCGCGCGTACGCCTCCGCGTGATCGGGCTTGATCCGGATGGTTTCGCGATAGGCCCGCTCGCAGGCCTCGTGCTTCCCCTGTTTCTCCAGCGCGGTCCAGAGGTTGAAGTGACTCTGCGCATCGTCAGGCCGCAAGCGCAGCGCCTCGCGGTAGACGGCCTCCGCCTCGACGTGGAGTCCCTGGGCCAGGAGCACGCGGCCGAGGCCGCGATACGAGGCGATCCGCTGTTCCTTCACGCGGATCGCCTCGCGGAAGGCCACGGCAGATTCGGGCAGACGGCCTTGCTCGCTCAGCAGCTCGCCCAGATCCGCCCAGGCGCGCGCGTAGGCGGGATTGTGCAGGACGGCGTCGCGAAACGCGCGCTCGGCCATCTCGTAGCGGCCTTGAAAGTAGAGGCTCATGCCCAGGCCGCGGTGAAGCGAGGCGCCGTCGGGCTTGCGATGGAGGGCCTCGCGGTAGGCGCTCTCCGACTCGGGGTGACGCCCCTGACGGCCGAGGCCCAGGGCCAGGTTGGCCCAGGCGATGACGTCGCCGGGATTCAGGCGAATCGCCTCGCGCAGCTCCACTTCGGCGTCGGCGTGTCGCCCTTGCCGGCCGAGGGCAATGCCGAGATCCAGGTGATGATCGGCGTTGCCGGGGTCGAGCCGGACGGCTTCGCGGAAGGCCGCCTCGGCGTTCGGCTCGAGGCCCTGAGCCTCGAAGGCGGCGCCGAGATCGGCGTAGAGATGCGCCGCGCCGGGCCGGAGCGCGATGGCGCGAGCGCACGCCTGCGCCTCCGTCTCCCAGTCGGCCTGGCGCCGGGCCACCGAGGCGAGGCCGACCCATGACGGGAGATCGGACGGGTCGAGATCGAGCGCCTGCTGAAAGGCCGCGCGTGCCTCCGGCAGCCGTCCCTGACGCTCGAGGGCCAGACCCAGGCGTCGGCGCCAGGGCGCGCGATCGGGCTCGCGCTTCACCGCCTCGCCGAAGGCCTGGGCCGCCTCGCCATGACGCTTGAGTCGCCAGAGGGTCAGGGCGAGGCCGCCATAGAGGCGCGCGGGCTGCGGGTGGCGTCGGATCGCCTCACGATAACGCGCCGCCGCCTCGCCCCACCGCCGCGCCCGGCGGAGCGCCGCGGCCAGGTGCACGAGCGCTCGGTCGGAGGCAGGGTCGATGCGGAGCGCCTCCGCAAAGGACTCTGCCGCGTCGCCATGACGGCCCTGGCCGACCAGGGCGAGCCCGCGCCCGACATGCGCCACGGCATGGCGTGGAGAAAGGCGCGCCGCCTCGCCAAAGGCCGCCTCGGCCTCGATGAAGCGCCCGAGACTCATCAGGGTCCGGCCGAGGTTCTGGTGCGCCTCGGCGAGCTCAGGGACGCGCGCGACGGCTCGCCGGAGGGCCGCCTCCTCGTCGTGGGTCCTGGCTTGCCGGCGGCACATGAGCGCCTGTCGGAGATGCGCGAGGCCGTGGTCCGGTTTCAGTCGAGCGGCTTCGGCATACGCGGCCTCGGCCTCGGGCCAGCGGCGTTGCCGCTCAAGGGCTATCCCCAGCTTGAAGTGGGCCCGCGGCGCTCGCGGCGAGAGCTCGAGAGCCGCGGCGAAGCTCTCGGCGGCTTCGACGAAGCGCCGCTGATCGAGCAAGATCTCGCCGAGCTCCACGTGCGCGGAGGAAGAGCGCGGCCAGCGCTCCACGACGCCGCGAAGCTCCGCCTCCGCTTCGTCCAGGCGACGCTGGCGGCGCAGCGAGGC
>QHSC01000249.1 GCA_003220345.1 Candidatus Rokuibacteriota bacterium
ACCGGCATTCCCGGATTTGAAAGCTTCAAATGAGCGCGTGCGAATGTTGCTTAAAATGATGAAGCTCGCTTGCGCGAGCTTCATCACCGAGTGCCGCCGCGAGATGGTTAGGGCTTCAGCTGACCGCGGATCTGTCCGCCCGGATTGGCGGCGCTGTGCACGTTGACATACAGATCGCCGTCTATGTAGGCAATGTACTGCGCGTCGGTGAGGTACGTGAATGACGGAACCGTCCAGGTGTTGTCGTCCTTCTTCACCAGCGGGATGATCACGGGACCGTTCTGGCCTGCCTTCCCCTGATGAATGTGGGCCGCCGTGCCCATCACTCCAGACGTTGTCACGGTACCTGTGACGGCCGTACACCACAGGCCGCTCGTGGAGGTATGACACCTGCTCGGGCTGATCAAGAGGTCAGCGGTGCCCGAGGCAGTGCCGCTTACGGGAGGAACCTCCTGGCTTCCGCTGAGCTGAACAGGGGGCTTTCCCCCCGTCATCCCCGCGCATCCCGCGAGCAGGAGCGCTGCCGCGCCGAGACCCGCCCAGACGGACCGGTGCACACGTCGTTGTCGTGCCCTCATGGTTGCTCCTCCACTTCGCTGATCCGGTAGGTTTGGAGCGAAACCGGGCACCCTTGCCCGGTCGTGCGCGGGACCCTAGCACCGGGCCGGGGGAGCGTCAAGAGCCCC
This sequence comes from Candidatus Rokuibacteriota bacterium, assembly GCA_003220345.1. Classification (GTDB taxonomy): domain Bacteria; phylum Methylomirabilota; class Methylomirabilia; order Rokubacteriales; family CSP1-6; genus AR37. The sequence goes on from QHSC01000249.1 coordinate 687, forward strand.
GGAGAGGCGACGGGAAGGGCGGCGAGCCAGGCGCGCGAGTCTACCGGTCGCGGGCGACAACGAAATCGGCGATGAGGAGAAGCGTGTCCTTGTCGTCGGAGGACGAGAAGCCCGCGAGCGCTTCCTTGGCGGACTGGGCATAGGCCCGGGCGCGGCCCAGCGCGTACTCCACACCGCCGTAGCGCTCGACGAGCTGCCGGATGTCCTCGATCTCGCCCGGATCGCCCGAATGCCGCTTGAGGACCGACTGGATGCGGTCGCGCTCGGCGGGCGCGGCCCGCTCGAGAGTCGCGATGAGGGGCAGCGTCCGCTTGCCCTCCTTGAGATCGGCGCCGATGGCCTTGCCGAGCCGTCCCTGGTCAGCCACGAAGTCGAGCGAGTCGTCGCTGAGCTGGAACGCGATGCCGATGTCCAGGCCATAGCGCGTGAGCGCTTCGACCTGTTCCTCGGCGGCCCCGGCCACGAGCGCGCCGATCCGACAAGACGGTGGCCCGGGCCAGGGTCTCCAGGACGGCGGCGGTGCCGTCCTCGACCATGAGGGCGAAGGACTTCGAGTAGAGGTGATCGCCCACCAGGATGGAGGCGTCGTCGCCCCAGCGGGCATTGGCGGAGGGCCGCCCGCGCCGCAGGGGGGCCTGGTCCACGACGTCGTCGTGGATGAGGGTGGCCGTGTGGAGCAGCTCGACCACGCAGCCCATTCGCACGGCCCGGGGTCCCGAATAGCCCGCCACGCGGGAGGCCATGAGGAGCAGGATGGGGCGGAGGCGCTTGCCTCCGGCCCCCGCGATGAAGTCGCCCATCTCGCGAATGAGGGACACGGGCGAGTCGAGCTGGCGCGCGATGGCCTCCTCGATGGCGCGCATCTCGGGGCCAACGGCAAGGACGACGCGCTCTTTGAGGAGCGCCTCGAGGTCGGTCGGGGCGGTCATGGATCTGGTGGAGCGTCCGTCAGCGGACGACGACGCGGTCCTTGATCTTGACCTGGTTGCCGGAGGCAACGCTCTGGAGCTCGACCACGGAGAACTTCTCCTTCACCTCGGTGACGCGGCCCGTGGCCACCTCCTCGTCGAGCTCGCCCAGGAGCTCGCCGGTGATCGGATGGACGATCGCGATCTTGTCTCGGCGCACGCTGACCTGCGCCCCCAGCTTGACCCCGTCCTTGCCGTTGAGATCGATGACGACGCGGCTCGTGTCGACGAAGACGACGAAGCCCCGATTGGTCGGGAGGGGCGCGGCCGCCGGCTGGGTGCCGCCCTTGCCTGTCGTGTTCACCGCCCCCTTTGCCGGCGGGGCGGTCGGTTCGGTGGCCACCGCGACCTTTTGACGCGGGCTGATGCGGCCGCCTCCGGGCGGGGCGCCGTACTTGGCCACGATCTCCGGCGAGGCGATGAGGCTCGACTTTCCGAACACGAGGGTGCCGATCGTGGTCGGGATCTTGTCCTCTTCGACCCAGATGTACTCGGGCTCGCTGGCGATGTCCGGGAAGCGCGGATTCTTGATGAGCAGCCACTTGGGCTCGGCCGCCTTGATCTCGACGCTCGGATCGTCGACCTTGGGCAGGCCCGCGAGCTCGCGCAGGGTTGTCGCGCCGCAGGCACTGAGAGTGACGCCGACGACCAGGAGGGCGATCACGAGGTGCAGCGGCGCACGAACGCTCATAAGCCTCCTGAGCATAGCAGATTCGACAGGCTCAATCCTCGGGCCGGGGCTCCCACGGGAAGCGCTGCTCGCCCGCCCCATCGGCGCGCGTGATCGCCATCCGCCGAGAGAAGAGCGCCGTCCCCGTGACGGCCGAGACCCAGGTGACGTCGAGGTAGGTGACACCGCGGCGCTCCAGGAGAACGGGCACGAGCCAGCCCGTTACCTCGAGCGGCTTCCCCAGGGCCACCGCGCGGTCGGGACGCACGAGAAGCTCCTCCGAGCGGGTCTTGCTGTTGAGGAGGATCTCGCTGACGTGGCCCGGGTCCACGCTCAGGAATCGCTTGGTCTGATCCATGGCCAGGGCAAGCATGAAGGCCACGCGCCTCAGGTCCGCCTTGTTCGAGGTGAGATCGGTGGGCGGGGCGACCGCGACCTTGATCCGGCCCCGCGTGATGCGCACGCCGTCCTCGGGCTTGGGCCTGTCCTTGCCTTCGACGGGGACGAAGAGAGCCTCGGAGAATCCCTCCTCGACGCGCTGCACCTGCGCGTAGCCCAGGATCTCCTCGTAGCGGCCGAGAACCTTGCCGTTGAAGGGATGTCGGAATTCCCCGGCCTTGCGGAAGACCAAGAACTCCTGGCCGAGCAACAGGCCCTGCTTCTTGCTCAGGTCCATGTAGAGATGGTCGCCGGCCACCTGGACGACGACGCCCTCCACGGGCGGGAAGGCGCTGACCACGTCCTGGAGCATGAGGCCGAAGGTGGCGCCGACCTGGTCGGCGATGCCCGCCTGGGCCGGCACGTGGACGACGAAAATGAGAAACGTCACGAGTGTCGCAGCAACCCATCCCCTCATTGGCCCAGCCCTCACCTCGCCACTCATCTACTCATCCCTCGCCTCAGGGCTTCGCTCTTCAGCTCGAACTGCCACGCCTCTGGGATTCACTCAGGCCTCGCCTCGCGGCTTTGCCGCTCGGATCGAAGAGCGGCCAGCGTCTCGGCTCGAACCGCGGCCCTTTCCCACTCCAGGGGAGAGGGCCGGGGTGAGGGTCCTAGAAAACAACGGACGGCTGATGCACACCGAAGACGGTCCGCAGGGAGTCGCAGATCTCGCCGAGGGTGACCCGCGCCCGCACCGCGTCGAGGATGAGGGGCATCAGGTTGTCCCGGCCGCGCGCGGCTCGGTCGATGGCCTCGAGGGCCTGCGCGGCGCGGCCCGCGTCCCGGGAGGCGCGCAGACGCCCGATACGCTCTCCCATGGCCTGACCTACCGCGGGGTTGACCTCGAAGAGATGGCCGGGGGGCGGCTCATCCAGGACGAAGTCGTTGACGCCCACCACGATGCGCGCCCTGGACTCGACCTCCTGCTGATAGCGATAGGCTGATTCCTGGATCTCGCGCTGCATGAAGGCGATGGCGCTGACAGAGCCGCCGAGCCCATCGATCTTGGCGATGTAGGTCTCCGCTTCCTCCTCGAGGCGCCGCGTGAGGGCCTCCACGGCGAAGGAACCGCCCACGGGGTCCACGGTGTCAGCCACCCCGGACTCGTAGGCCAGGACCTGCTGCGTGCGCAGGGCGGTCCGCACCGCGCTTTCCGTGGGCAGAGCCAGCGCTTCGTCCATGGAGTTCGTGTGAAGCGACTGGCAGCCGCCGAGGATCGCGGCGAGGGCCTGCACGGTGACCCGGACGATGTTGTTCTCGGGCTGCTGGGCGGTGAGCATGCTCCCCGCCGTCTGGGCGTGGAAGCGCAGCATGACCGAGCGCGGATCGCGGGCCCCGAACCGGTCCGTCATGATGCGGGCCCAGAGACGCCGGGCGGCCCGGAACTTCGCTATCTCCTCCAGGAGGTGGTTGTGGGCGTTGAAGAAGAAGGATAGCTGGGGCGCGAACTCGTCGACGCGGAGTCCCACCGCCTGCGCCGCCGTGACATAGGCGACGGCATTGGCGAGGGTGAAGCCCACCTCCTGCGCGGCCGTGCACCCCGCCTCGCGCATGTGGTAGCCCGAGATCGAGATCGTGTTCCAGCGCGGCACCCGGTCCTTGCAAAAGGCGAACATGTCGGTGATGAGCCGCATGGAGGGAGCGGGCGGATAGATGTAGGTGCCGCGCGCGATGTATTCCTTCAGGATGTCGTTCTGCACCGTTCCCGAGAGCTTCTCGGCGGGGATCCCCTGTCGCTCGGCCACCGCGATGTAGAGGCACAGGAGGATGGCCGCCGTGGCATTGATGGTCATCGACGTCGATGCCCGATCGAGGGGGATGCCTTCGAAGAGCTCCGCCATGTCCTCCACGCCCCCGATGGACACGCCGACCTTGCCCACTTCGCTCCGGGCCATGGGGTGGTCGGCGTCGTAGCCCATCTGCGTGGGCAGGTCGAAGGCCACGGAGAGCCCCGTCTGACCCTGCGCGAGGAGGTAGCGGTAACGCTGGTTGGTCTCGGCCGCCGAGCCGAAGCCCGCGTACTGGCGCATCGTCCACAGGCGGCCGCGGAACATCGTGGGCTGCACGCCCCGCGTGTAGGGGAATTCGCCGGGAAAGCCGAGGTCGCGGACATAGTCCTGAGCGGCCGTGTGCTCCGGGGTGAAGAGCCGCTCCAGGGGCGCGCCGTCCGAACCCGCGAACAAGCCGGGACGATCGGGCGTCTTGTCGAGGGCGGGCTTGAGCGTCCGCGCCTCCCACGCGCGCCGCGCGTCTTCGATCCGCTTTTTCTCGTCGGGCGTCATAGCGGGATATTCCCGTGCTTGCGCGGCGGATTGGAGTCGCGCTTGGTGTGCAGGACCTCGAGGGCCTGGATGAGACGGCGCCGTGTGTCCCGCGGCTCGATCACCTCGTCCACGTAGCCGCGCTCGGCGGCCACGTACGGGTTGGCGAACTTCTCGCGGTACTCGCGGGTCTTTTCCTCCTTGAATCCGGCCGGATCCTTGGCCGCGTCCATCTCCCGCCGGTAGAGGATGTTCACCGCCCCGTCCGGTCCCATGACGGCGATCTCGGCGGTAGGATACGCGAGATTGAGATCGCCCCGGATGTGCTTGGAGGACATGACGTCGTAGGCGCCGCCGTACGCCTTGCGCGTGATGACGGTGAGCTTGGGCACCGTCGCCTCACAGTACGCGAAGAGCAGCTTGGCCCCGTGCTTGATGATGCCGCCGAACTCCTGCGCGGTGCCGGGAAGGAAGCCCGGGACGTCCACGAAGGTCACGAGCGGGATATTGAAGCAGTCGCAGAAGCGCACGAAGCGCGCGGCCTTGAGGGAGGCGCTGATGTCGAGGCAGCCGGCGAGGTGCGCGGGCTGGTTGGCCACGATTCCCACGGGCCGGCCGTTGAGCCGCCCGAAGCCGACGACGATGTTGGGCGCGTAGTCTGCCTGCACCTCGAAGAAGTATCGCTCGTCGAGCACGGGTCGGACGATGGCCTTGATGTCATAGGGCCGGTTGGGCAGATCGGGCACGACGGTCTGCAGCTCCTCGTCCGCGCGGTCGGCGGGATCGCTCGTCGGGCGGACGGGCGGGTCCTCCGTGTTGTTTTGCGGCAGGAAGGTCACGAGCTCGCGGATGAGGGCCAGGCATTCCTCCTCGCCCTCCGCGGCGAAGTGGGCGACGCCCGAGGTCGTCCCGTGGGTCGCGGCCCCGCCCAGCTCCTCGAAAGACACCTCCTCGTGGGTGACGGCCTTGATCACATCGGGGCCGGTCACGAACATGTACGAGGAGTGCTTGACCATGAAGACGAAGTCGGTGATGGCGGGCGAGTACACGGCGCCGCCCGCGCAGGGGCCCATGACGGCCGAGATCTGCGGCACCACCCCCGAGGCGAGCGTGTTGCGCAGGAAGATGTCGGCGTAGCCGGCGAGGGAGACGACACCCTCCTGGATTCGCGCGCCGCCCGAATCGTTGAGCCCGATCACCGGCACGCCCGCCTTCATGGCGAGATCCATGATCTTGCAGATCTTGCGCGCGTAGGCCTCGGAGAGGGAGCCGCCGAACACGGTGAAGTCCTGGGCGAAGACGAAGAGGGGACGGCCGTGGATCCGTCCCGAGCCGGTGACCACGCCGTCGCCGGGAATTCGCTGCGCCTCCATGCCGAAGTCCTGGGTCTGGTGCACGACCAGGCGGTCCACTTCGGCGAAGGAGCCCTTGTCGAGAAGCAGCTCGAGGCGCTCGCGCGCCGTCTTCTTCCCCGCCTTGTGCTGCCGCTCGATGCGCTCCACGCCGCCGCCGAGCTCGGCGGCCTCGTTCCGGCGATGGAGCTCTTCGAAGCGATCCTGGAGGGACATGGGAGCAGGCTCCTCGAGGCGCCTGGTGAAGCGCGCCTCAGACCTGCGGGCAGTATAGTGGCCGGGCTCCGGGAAAGTCAATGAATGCGCGAGCTTTTCCACGTCTCGTTTGACTGGCCTGGGCTCCTCTGCCATACTTCGCGCCTATGACGCCGGTGGCCCAGACCGTGCTGGTGCTCTGCGCCGTGGTCCTCACCGTGGCAATCGTGGCGACGCTGCTGAGCTTCAAGCGGACGGCCGCGCGCGCCGAGATCGTGCTGCAGCTGGTCGAGCGCGAGATCAGGCCTCTGGCGAGCCAGATCGAGGGGCTCGCCGGAGACCTGCGCGTGGTGGCGCAGACGACCAACGGAAGCGTTCAGCGGCTCAACGGCATCCTCGGTCGGGTCGAGGACATCTCCCTGAAGGTCGCGCGGATCATCGGCGTGGCCAATAGCCTGACGTCATTGAAGGGCATCAGCGGTGTGGCCTCGGGCGCCAAAACGGGTCTCAGCGTTTTTCTCTCACGGCTCACGAGATAGCGGGCGAGGAGGACAGAGGTCATGGTGGACGAACGTGGTGGGGACGCGGCGGGCTATCTGGGCTGGTTCTTTCTCGGAGCGGTGGCGGGAGCGGCCGCGGCGCTCTTGCTCGCTCCCAAGAGCGGCACGGAGACGCGCGAGCTCCTGAGCGAGCACAGCCAGGAGTGGTTCAAGAAGGCGCAGGAGGTGGCGGAGGAGGCGCAGGGTCGCGCGGGCGATCTCTTCGACAAGGGCCGCGAGTACGTCGAGGAGCAGCGGAACCGGCTCCTCTCGGCCTTCGAGGCGGGTCGCTCGGCGATGAAGGAAGAGATGGGCAAGCAGCACAACGACCACTAGCAGGCGGTCCAGAAAGGGCCCATCTGCTTCGTTGGCGCCCGCCGGCCGCAGGTTCAACGTACAGAGAGTACGCCTCACCTGCGGCCGGTGGGCGCCGCCTCGCATCTGGACCCTTTCTGAACCGCCGGCGGCCGCTGGAGACACTGCTGCCAAATGCCTGAAGTAGAGGTGCCGAATCCGGAGGAGATACGCGAGAAGGCCGAGAGCCGCTTCGG
>QHSC01000083.1 GCA_003220345.1 Candidatus Rokuibacteriota bacterium
GTCTACATCGCCCCCATCCCCGCTCCTCGCGTGGACAGGCACGACCGTGTCGTGTCGGACACCGACCGTGAGATGGCGCGTATCAGCGCGGACGTGGGGGAGCGGCTGGCCAGGCTGGTGCGAGAGCTCGATGGCGTGCCCGTCGAGTCGACGATCCGCTTCGGGCGGCTCGGGAGGGAGCTCTCCATCGAAGCCGAGGTGTTCGGAGCGGACCTGATCGCCATTTCCGCGAAGCCTCGACCGGGGCTTCGCGACCGGATCGGCGCATGGTATCTCGGGCGCGTGGCGCTGGGGTCGAGGATTCCCCTCGTCCTGCTCCCCCTACCCGCGGTGGGCTCGAGCGGGCAGAGAGAGGACGCCCTGATCTTTTCCGTGCTCCACTAAGCCAAGAACGTTCCGCTTCGAGCGCCGGCTTCGCCGGCGCAATCGGAATGGGGGGAGGTTCGGAAGGGGGGCAAAGCCCCCTCCGAGTTGACTAAGCGCGATTGCGGAGCTTGGGGTCCCAGGCGTCGCGGAGGGTGTCGCCGAAGAGGTTGAAGCCGAAGACGGCCAGGCTGATGGCAAGGCCCGGGAAGATGGCGAGCCACGGCGCCTGCTCCATGAAGGCGCGGCCCGTGCTGCTCAGCATGAGTCCCCACGAGGGCGTGGGCGGCTGCGTGCCCACACCGAGGTAGCTCAAGGACGCCTCGATGAGGATGGCGTTGCCGAGCCAGATCGACGCGATGATGAGGATGGGCGCCGTCACGTTCGGCAGGATGTGGGTGCCGATGATGCGCAGATCGCGGCAGCCGATGGCCTGGGCTGCCTCCACGAACCGGTTCTGCTTCGCCGAGAGCACGGCGCCGCGGACGATGCGCGAGTTGCCCGGAATGATGACCACGGCGATGGCGAGCATGGCGTTGGTCGTGCTCGGCTTCAGCACGGAGACGATGGCCAGGGCCAGGATGAGCCCGGGAAGGGTCATGAGCGCGTCCATGACGCGCTGGAGGATCATGTCGAGCCGTCCTTCCCAGTACCCCGACACGAGTCCGATGATGGTGCCGGCCAAGGTGCCGATGCCGACGGCGAGCAACCCCACCCACAGCGAGATGCGGCTGCCGTGGATGACGCGGCTGAAAACATCCCGGCCGATGTCGTCGGTCCCGAAGGGATGCGCCCAGCTCGGAGCGGCCAGGCGGATCTCGGGCTGGGCCGCGAGGGGATCGTAGGGCGAGAGGACGTCGGCGAAGATCGCGGTGAGGACCAGGAGCAGGATGAGGGCGGCCGAGGCCATTCCCAGCGGCTTGCGCTTGATGACGGTCCAGAGGGCCCGCCCCCGACGCACCTCGACGGCTTCTCGCTCGTCGAAGGTCCGTCCGGGCGCGGTTGCGATGGCCATGGGCGCCTCAGCTCCTCACTGGTAGCGGATCCGCGGGTCGAGCCACGCGTAGGTCAAGTCCACGAGCAGGTTCAGGGTGACCAGGGTGATCGCGACCAGCATCACGTTGGTCTGCACGATCGGATAATCGCGGAAGAGGATGGCCTCCACGGTCAAGCGGCCCATGCCGGGGAGGGCGAAGATCGTCTCCACGATGACGGTGCCCGCGAGCAAGGTGCCGAACTGGCCTCCCACGAGCGTGATGACGGGAATGAGGGCGTTCTTGAGCGCGTGCTTGTAGATGATGATCCGCTCACCGAGGCCCTTGGCCCAGGCCGTGCGGACGTAGTCCTCGCGCAGTACTTCCAGCAGCGTCGAGCGGGTCATGCGCATGGTTGCCGCGGAGAGGCGAAACCCGAGCACGGCCGCGGGCAGCAGGAACTGCTGGAGATTCGTCCACGGATGCTCCCACAGGCTGGCATAGCCCAGGGGGGGCATCCAGCGGAACCAGATCGCCGCGAACGTGATGACCAGCGTCCCCAGCCAGAAATCCGGCATGGAGAGACCGGAGATCGCCAGGATTCTCCCCGTGTAGTCCGAGGCCTGGTCCTGCCTGATGGCGGAGAGCACGCCCACGGGAATGGCGATGCAGAGCCCCAGGATCATGGCGAGGGCGGCCAGCTCGAGGGTGACGGGAATGGATTTCTTCAGGGCAACCTCGATGGGCTCGTTGGTGAAGATCGAGTAGCCCGGATTCAAGCTCACCATCTGCCAGGCCCAGATCAGGTACTGCTTGTAGTAGGGCTGGTCGAGCCCCAGATCCTTCCGGAGCTTTTCCAGCTCCTTCGGCCCCACGTTTCCCGACTCTCCCATCAAGGCGGTCAGGGCATCGCCCGGCATCACCCGCATCAGCCCGAAGATGATGAGCGAGGAGAGGATGAGGACGGGGATCGAGAGGAGGAGCCGGCGCGCTACATACTTGTACATGGGCGCTCCCCGCCGAGCGCGACCAGGTGTGGGGGGCACGCACGCATTGCGCGCGCGGAGCCACGCCCGCCGGGCGCCCGCCTACTTGTCGATCCAGAGCCGGGCGAGCGTCGAGGCCCCATAGCCATCGTTCCGACGGAGGGCGAGCGAGCCGGTATTCCGCAGATACGGCTGCCAGCTCAGAAAGCCGGCGTCGTAGGGCATCCACATGCGCAGGACCTGGTCGTGCTCGCGCTCCAGGACCTTCTTGGTGAGGGTGCGCTGCTCGGCCCGGTCGGGCGTCTTCCGCAGCTTGGTTACCAGCTCGTCGATGACGGGATCGGCGAAGCGCCAGTAGTTCTTCGTCGACTTCGAGTGCATGTACTGGTACGTCTGCTCGTCCAGGCCCGTGGCGTAGCCCGTCTTGAATCCCCACGCCATCCCGTCCCACTTGCCGTCCGCGTAGCGGCCGAAGAACGTCGTGTAGTCGAGCTTGCTGATCTTGATCTCGATGTTGAGGTTGCGCTTCAGATCCTGCTGGACGAGCTGGACCTGGGAGGTCATCTCCGGGAAGTACTCGTAGTAGAACAGGGTCGACTCGAATCCGTTCGGGTGGCCGGCTTCCGCGAGGAGCTTCTTGGCCTCCGCCGGCTTGTATTGCCACCAGGGCCCGAGCTGCGCCGCCGTGGGCATCTTGTCCTGGAAGTAGAAATACGGAATGCCCCAGCCGAGGATGCCGTGCCCGCCGTACAGGGTGTCGACCTGCTTCTGACGATCGATGGCCATGGAGATGGCCCGCCGAACCCTCACGTCGTTGAAGGGCGGCTTGTCCTGGGCAAGCGCGAGGCCGAACACCGTCTGCACCGTCTTGTATTCCTGCACCGCGGCGGCCGGCGTGGTCTTGAGGATGGCCGCGGCATCGGCCAGGCTGGCCACGAAGTGGATGTCGCTCTGCCCGGAGCGGAAGGCCGCGAGACGTGTGGCCGCGTCCGGCGTGGAGAGGATGTGGTACTCGTCGACGTAGGGGCGGCCCGTGTCGAAGTAGTCGGGGTTGCGGACGAGCACCACGCGGACCTTCCGGGTGTGCTCCTTGAGGATGAAGGGACCGGTGCCCACGATCCGCTTCTTCAGGTCGCCATCCTCTTCGAGAACTTCACGAGGGAAGACGACCGACACGGGCTCCGCGAGGTTCTGCGGGAACATCGTGTTCGGCATCTTGAGGTGCACGCGCACCGTGTACTTGTCGGGGGTCTCGATCCCCTCGATCTCCTGAAAGGTGAAGGACTGCACCCCTTCCTTGGCGTACGCCTCGAAGCAGAACTTGATGTCCTGCGCCACGAGCTCCCGCCCGTTCAGCGGCGGCACGTTGTGCCACTTGACGCCCTTGCGGAGCTTGAAGGTCCAGACGCGGAAGTCGGGGCTGCCCTGCCATGACTCCGCCAGATCGCCCTTGAGGGTGAGGTCGGTGGTGTTGGCCGCCTCGTCGGAGAACGGGTAGCGCACGAGGCGGCTGCTCGTCAGAGAGGCAATCTGGAAGAGTCCGACGGAATTGGTGAGCCGCGGATCGAGCACGGGCGGGTCCCAGGCGGAGGCGCGCACGAGCGTCTTGCCGCGCTTCGGCGGCTTGGTGCTGGGGGGCATCCAGTCCGGGTAAGGGGAGGAGGTCTCGGCCGAGGCCCGCGTCCGACTCGCCGCGGCCACGAGGGGCGTCATGCCCACCGTCGCCACGCCCGCGCGCTTCAGAAAGTCGCGTCGCGTCACGCGATAGCGAACGGGTGCCGGGCGGGGGTCATCGGTCGGCATCCTTGCCTCCTCACCGGATCACGTATGTTCCACGAAAGAAAGAGCTTCCGGTCTTGGCAGGCATGGATTCCCGGCGCTGCCGCGAGTGCGGCGACGATGCCGCAGGGGCTGCGGCAAGTCAAGCAGAATCGCGCGCAATACCGCGAGAGCTCACGGTATTGCGCGCGGATTCCCGGTACTCGTCCCGCGAATAAGCCGATCAGACACCAGATCTCCTGCGCCAGGACAGGAGCCCGCCTCTCGCTGACCGAGGACGCCCCACGGCTTATGTCGAGTGAGGGCCGCGGACTGATCCTAGATCTCGCGTGATGGAATTGGCTAAGCGTTCCTCCACCGCCACATCACTCCCAGACCGAGCAGCCCCCCAAAGAGCAGCATCAGTGTGGAGGCCCCGGGCACGGCGGCGACCGGTTCGCCGAAAAGAAAATCGTCCATCACCACGAGGTCGAGTGCGCCCGCTTCATTCGGTCCCAACGCGGCGTTGCCGCTGGTGATGCGGACCCGCGAGACGATGTTGCTGCCGAAATCGACACCCAAGAACGATAGGCTCTCGCTGGCAACCGTACCCGCCGGCACGAAGAAGGTGCCGAGCGAGGTATTGCTCGCGTCAAAGAACTGCAGGCTCGTGGTGTTTGCGAGATCGACATCCGTGAACACGGAGCCGAAGCCGCGGGTCAGCGCCGGAGTGGTGGTGCCCGGAACGAAGAAGTTCACGTCGAGCACGTTGCTGCCGAGCGCGGTGAACAGCCGCTGTGCAGAGAAGGTCTGGAACAAGCCAGGATAGGTGGCATTGATGTTGCCGAACTCGACCGGCGTGCCGCTTGCCGCGGTGGCGCTCACCTGGAAGCCGGTGCCCCCCGTCGTGAAAACGACGCCGCGCGGAGAGTTCGTATTGAAGAAGTTGGGGGGGAACAGGTTCGGAGCCGAAAACGCATCCGGCACGCCGTCCCAGTTGATCTCGCGCCGGCCGCTGCCGAAGGAGCCGGCGACGTTCGGGTTCAAGGTGCCGAGGTCGGCCCGATAGGCATCGACCGTGGCCTGGATTCCGGCGGGGGAGCTTCCCGAAGCCGAGAAGGTGATCGGCGCCGCGGCGGTTGTTGTTACGTTGAGAACGAGGGTGAGCCCCGCGGCTGCAAGGCCAGATGCAATTATGCGCATGGTCTAGTGCCCTCCGTCTGTAGATACGCCCGGCGTGAACCGCTACATCACGTGTCGAACGGCGTTGCCGTTGGCGCTGCAGTCAGCGAATGCTGGTTGGGATCACTGAACAACACCTGCGCCTCCGAATAGTGATCTGCTGGCAAGTCAAAGGGCTCGGTGAAGGTTATGTTGAAGCGCACCTCCTCCCCAGTCTTCGGACCCTCACGACCGGTGGCCCGATTAGCTCAAGAAGTACCCGCGATTGACCACTCGTACCGCCCTGTCGGTTTCCTTGACAAGGAGGACCTCCAGACAATCGCCCGCGTGCAGCAACGCAAACCCAATGCCATTTTGAGGAATCGCGTCTTCAACAGAGGATAGGACGGGCATGTTCCTAGGTTGGTCACGGTTTGGAAGGAATTGCGACACGCCCATAACCACGCTTCCATCCCGCCAGAGGCAGAACGATTCGGTAGAGATTGTTGCACCCGTACATTGATCAGGGGCTCGAGCTAGTGGTGCTCGTCGACCCTGCCGGTCGAGCACCATGCGTTTGCGCGTCATGAGGGCCTTCCTCTCTAAGGGCCTGGCGGAGCGAAGCCCTACGTAAGGTTCCCCCTGGATGGCATACTCTCGCATGGGTGGAACCACAGGTGTTCCCCAGTCGAGGTAGCAAATAGGAGAAGCTGGCCCGCTTGCCACATGCGTCAACCGTTCAGCCTGACTTCGTGCGGGTCAACCCAGCGCCTTGACCGCAATGCAACGGATTTGCCCGAGGACGCCTGTGCTGGCGAGATGCCGGCTCATCTCCAGGCGCTCGAGTCCCTCCTGTTAACGTTCGGGTCCTCGGACAGCTTTGAACCGCGCCCGTTCCCTGCGATAGCCCTCGAGCACGCATGTGTAGAAACGGACCGCGTAGGCAGGAGGTGTTCTCGCGAAACAAAGGCTACGAACTGTGACCCAGATGGTACCAGACCCATGCAAGGCCTTCCGCGTCCAGGAATCTCGTTGACAGGGTCGGAGGCTCGATTCTTAATGTGCGTGCAATCCGCGTGTAACCAGCGCGTGAGCGCGGCATCGCTTGAGGTGCCTTTCCGCTGGTCGCGGAGCGAAAGGAGAGACCGATGGCGAGGAAGAAGAAACGGCTCGTGAAGACGGTCATGGTGGTGAAGAGGGCGAAAGCGACGAAGAAGGTGCGGAAGAAAGGCAAGGCGGAAGCGGTCAAGCGCATCTGTAACCTGGTGCCCTCGAAGGGCACGGAGAAGGACTGGAAGTACGAGGATGCGGTGGCCGCGGGCGCCCTCGGCGCGGTGGCGGCCTTGCCTCCGACCGTGGATCTCCGGCAGCCCTGGTGGACGGTCGGCGATCAGGGCCAGACCGGCTCATGCGTGGGCTGGGCCTCCGCGGACGGCGTCGTGCGCTATCACATGGTGGCGGCGGACAAGCTCAAGAAGTCCCAGATGCTCTCGCCACGCTACGTCTGGATGGCCTCCAAGGAGACGGACGAGTACACGCTGCGGCCGGAGAGCTTCGTCGAGGAAGCCGGCACCTCGCTCAAGGGCGCCATGGACGTGTGCCGCAAGTTCGGGGTGGCCACCCTCGCCATGCTTCCCTTCAGGATCACCACATTGATGTATACGGGCGGCGAGAACGCCTTCTACGCGGCGGCCGCCCAGCTGCGCATCGCCTCCTATTTCAATCTTCGCAAGAATCTCAACCAGTGGCAGTCCTGGCTCGCCGCGCACGGCCCCATCCTGGCCGGGCTGAACGTGGACCAGACCTGGGACGACGCGACGAGCACGAAGGGGAACCTCGACACGCCCCTGCCGAAGACGGCGCGGGGCGGTCACGCCATCGCGGTCGTCGGATACACGGCGACGGGGCGGTTCATCATCCGCAACAGCTGGGGCCCGGCCTGGGGCGACAACGGCTTCGCCTATGCCTCGCCCGCCTACATCACGGGGGCGTTCTTCGACGAGTCCTACGGGGTGACGATCTAGCGGCCCGCGCGGGGCGGGAGCTCAGAGCCTGACCGCGGAGCACTGCAGCACGGTCAGGACGACGGCGTCCCCGGGGCGGAACCGGCGCGTGATGGGCCCCGCCACGCGGAGGACGAGATCGCCGCCGTCGAGCTGGACCTGATAGTCCACGGCATCGCCGAGATAGCTCGCGCGCAGCACGGTGGCGCGGAGCACGTTCTCTCCCGCGCTCGAGGGCGGGGCGAGCGACGCGGGCCCGAGGGCGATCTGGTGGGGGCGAATGGAGAGCACCACCGGCCCCGGCGTGAGGTTGGCGTCGAAGACACGGAGACGGAGCGGGCCCCGCACGAAGGTGTCCGAGCGCTCGGCCGTCCCTTCGATCAGGTTCGTCTTGCCGATGAACTCGGCCACGAAGCGCGTGCGGGGGCGCTCGAAGAGCTCCTCGGCCGTGCCGATCTGCGCCACGCGCCCCTGGTCGAGGACGGCTACCCGGTCCGAGATGACCATGGCCTCGCTCTGGTCGTGCGTCACGTAGAGGGTGGTGATCCCGAAGGTCTCGTGGAGCCGCCGGATCTCGAAGCGCATCTCCTCGCGCAGGCTCGCGTCGAGATTGCTCAGCGGCTCGTCGAGAAGAAGGATCTCGGGCTCGACCACGAGGGCCCGCGCCACGGCCACGCGCTGCTGCTGGCCGCCCGACAGCTCGCCCGGGTAGCGCTGCTCGTAGCCCGCGAGCTGGACGACGCGAAGCATCTCCGTGACTTTCCCCTCGCGCTCGGCCCTGGGCACGCCGTTGAAGCGGAGCCCGTACGCGACGTTCTGGGCGACGGTCATGTGCGGCCACAGCGCGTAGCTCTGGAAGATCATGCCCATCCGCCGCCGCTCGGGCGGGATGACCGTGGCGGGCGAGGAGAGACAGCGGTCTCCCACCCACACCTCGCCGCGGTCCGGCGAGAGAAAGCCCGCCACCACCCGGAGGGTGGTCGTCTTGCCGCAGCCCGACGGCCCGAGCAACGCCACCAGCTCGCCGGGCTTCACGTCGAGGTCGAGTCCATCGACGGCGGCGACGTCGCCGTAGCGCTTGTGGAGCCCCCGGATGCTCACGCCGGGCACGGCGCGGCTAGCCCGATCCGCCCGACGGGCGCGCTCCCAGCACGTCGCGCCCGAGAAGGGTCTGCATGAGGACGACGGCGAGGAAGGTGACGGCGAGCATGAAGAGACCGAGGACGGCGATGGCGCCGAACTGACCTTCCTCCTTGAGGTCGAAGATGACCACGGACATGACCTTGGTGTTCGGCGTGAAGAGCAGGATGGAGGCGGACAGCTCGCGGATCACTCCGATGAAGATGAAGCACCAGGTGGCGATGATGCCGCTTCGCGCGAGGGGGGCCGTGATCTCCCCGAGCACGCGGAGGCGCCCCGCCCCGAGGATACGCCCTGCCTCCTCGAGCTCGGGATGGATGCCGCGAAAGGTCGCGTCGGACTGCGAGTAGCCCACGGGCATCTCCTTGGTCAGATAGGCCAGGAAGAGGATCCACAAGGTGCCGTAGAGCAGGAAGGGCGGCCGCGTGTAGGCGATGAAGAGCCCGACGGCGAGGACCACGCCCGGGATGACCACGGGCGCGAGGGCGAGGAAGGCCAGGAGCTGGTGGCCCACGATGAGCCGCCGGTTCGTGATGTAGGCGAGGAGGGTGGCCAGCCCCGCGCCCACGCATGCGGTGAGGATGCCCAGCTCGAGGGTGTTGACGATGGCGGTCTGGGTCGAGACGGAGAGGAACGTGAACGACCAGTTTCCCAGCGTGACGTTGTCCCAGGTCAGCGGCTGCGCCCACGCGCGGGAAAAGGCCGCCTTGGCCAGGATTCCGTATGGCAAGAAGATCGCGCAGGCCATGACGGCGAGGCAGGCGAGGAGGGCGGGCTGTCGCCAGGGGCCGAGAGCGATCTGATGGCGCTGCCCGCCCTTGCCTCCCACCGCGGCATAGCCGCGCCTCCCGAGGAGCCTCTTCTGAAGGAAGAGGAGCAGCGCGGTGGCCAGGAGCAGGGGCACGGAGAAGGCCGCGGCCATCTCGACCTTGGGCGGGTACTGAAAGAGCGCCCAGATCTGCGTGGTGATCGTGTGAAAGCCCGCGGGCAGCGCGAGGATGGCGGGAGAGCCGAAGAGGGCGAGGGCCTGGAGCACGGAAAGGATGAAGCCGCTCAGGATGGCGGGGGCGACCATGGGCAGGGTCACGGTGAGGGCGACCCAGAGGCGGCTCGCGCCGAGGATGGAGGCGGCCTCTTCGAGATCGGAGGCGATCAGCTCGAGCGTGTTCACGATCATGATGTAGGCGTAGGGAAAGGTGTAGAGGGCGACCACGAAGATCAGCCCCGGCATCGTGAAGATATTGAGGAGGGGTGTCTCGGCGCCCGTGAGTTCCCGGTAGAGCTTGTTGAGATACCCGGCATTGGGGCCCGCGAGCATGACCCAGGCAAAGGCGCCGAGGAAGGGCGGCGTCACGAAGGAGGCCATGACGAGGCCGCGGATGACGCGCTTGCCCGGAAGATCGGTGCGCGCGGTCAGCCACGCCATGGGGGCGCCGATGGCGAGCGAGAGCAGGGCCGACCAGAAGGCGAGGACCACGGTGTTCCAGAGCGCCTTCTGGAGCCGGGCATCGGTGAAGACACGGGCGTAGTGCGCGAGGGTGAGACCGCCCTCGCCGCTCACGCTCAGATAGCCGAGCCAGGCGAGCGGGAGGAGCATGAGGAGCAGGAGGGCGGCCGCGGCGATGATCCAGACGGGGGCGGAGCGGTCCAGCCCCTCGAGCCGCGAGGGCAGGGGGCGTGCGGTGACCGTCAGCTCGCGCGCCATCGCGAGGGGTCTCAGGCCCCGAAGAACTCCACGAAGCGCGTCTTGATCTCCTCGTTGCGCTTCTCCAGCTCCTCGGGATCGACGAGGAGGAGCTTGAGCTCGCTGAGCTTCGGCCGGTCGGCGGGATACTTGACCTCGGGGTGCCCCGTGTAGAGGCCTTCGGTATCCGCGAGCACTTGCTGGATCTCGCGGCTGAAGAGGAAGTCCGTGAAGAGCTTGGCCGCGTTCGGATGGGGCGCGAAGATCGCGATGGCGGTGGGCGAGATGACGAGAGGCACGCCCTCCTTGGGGTAGACGATCTCCACCGGGTTTCCTTTCTTCTTGATCTGGTAGAAGGTGTAGTCCCCCCCGTTCACCGCCACCGGCCGCTCCCCCGAGGCGACCACGCCGGAGGGATCCACCGCGGACTGGACGAGCATGGGCTTGCTCTGCGCGAGCTGCTTGAAGTAATCCCAGCCGTGGAGGTGCACGAGGGCGAGCACGTGGGTGGCGATGACCCCGCTGTAACCCGGATGCGC
Source organism: Candidatus Rokuibacteriota bacterium (assembly GCA_003220345.1). Classification (GTDB taxonomy): domain Bacteria; phylum Methylomirabilota; class Methylomirabilia; order Rokubacteriales; family CSP1-6; genus AR37. Next base: position 10,609 of record QHSC01000083.1, read on the forward strand.
CGTCACGAGCTTGCCTTTCCACTTGGGGTCGAGCAGGTCCTTCCACGTGCGCGGTGCCTCCGCCGCCGACACCGCCTTGGTGTTGTACGCGATGACGGTGACGGTGGCGCGCAGGCCGTAGTGGTAGCCGTCCTTGTCCTTGAAGCTCGCGGGGAAGCGGTCGACGCCGGCCGGCGTGTGCTTCATGAGGAGCTTCTTCTCCTTCAGCAGCACGTAGTGCCCCGCGTCCGAGGTGTGGATCACGTCGACGTTCTTGATGTTGGCCTGCAGCTCCTGCATCACCCGCTGGAGGATGCGCTGGGAGCCCGTGCGCTGCACCTCGACCTTGATCCCCGGGTAGGCCGTCTCGAAGAGCTTGGCCACCTTCTCCGAGCTGGTGAGGGCGAGCGAGGTGTACCAGACCACCTTGCCTTCCTTCTTCGCCGCCTCCACGCGCGCGTCCTGGGCGCAGGCGGGAGCGGCAGCGAAGAAGGCGGCGAGCACCGATAGTACGAGAAGCTTGCGCATGGGCATTCCCCTAGGCGGTGAGAGATTCCATCAAGGGGGCGAGGCGCTCCAGCCGGTCGAGGCGGGCCACGGCCTCGACGACGCGGGCGGCCCGCGCCTCGGAGACGGCGAGGGTGGCATTGCCGCGGAACTTCGCCTCCATCTCCTCCCAGGTCATGGGCAGGTCGGGGCCTCCGCGTGGGCGATCCTGCCGCTCCTCGAGCAGCCGCCCGTCGTCGAGGCGGATGGTGACGTCGCCGATGAACTGGCGCGGGTAGTCGATGCTCGGATCGATCTCGTACGATACGCGCGAGGCCACCTGCAGCACCGCCTCGTCCCGCGCCGCCTCGTCGGTGAACTCGGCGAGTCCGGCGCGGCCTTTGACGAGGATGACCGCGAGCAGGTAGGGGAGGCTGAACTTCGCGGCATAGCCGTTGGGCGGCTTGTGCTTCGCCGCGAGGGGCTCCCAGAGGCGGGGCAGAGGTCCCTCCGCGGTGCGGCAGCGGATCTGGGCGATCTGCTCGGGCTGGATCTTGTGCCGCTCGCGCAGCCTCAGCGCGCAGTCCATGTACGGTTGCGCGATGGAGCCGCACGGGTAGGGCTTGAAGGTCAGCTCCAGGAGCTCCCAGGCGCGCCCGAGCGTGCCGAGCAGCTCGTCCAGACGCGCGGCGTCGTGGCCGCCCGCGAAGGCCTGGTAGAAGCCGTGGGCGCCCTCGAAGACCGTTTCCGGCCCCGTGAAGCCGGACCGCGCGAGCAGCGCGGCCACGACGCCCGCATGGGCGGCCCAGCCCGGATGCAGCCGCTTCGTCCACGAGCCGTCCGTCAGGTATTCGATGATCCCGCCCGCCTGGCTTCCGCAGATCCCGAAGGCGGAGACGAGCTGGTCTTCCGTGAGTCCGCGGAGCCGGCCCGCGACGGCGGCCGCCGCGAAGCTTCCCGCGAGGGAGGTCGGGTGATAGTGGCGGGCGTGAAAGCGACCGGGCACGGCCAGCCCCACGCGGCACATCACCTCGACTCCCGCGATCGCCGCCTCGAGGACGGCGCGACCGGAGGCGCCCGTGGCTTCGCCCACGGCCAGGGCCGTGGTCACGGCCACCGAGCCCGTGTGAACGATCGCATCCTCGCGCGTGTCGTCGAAGTCGAGGCCGTGGGCGAGCGTGCCGTTGGCGAGCACGGCATGCGACGCGCCCACGCGGGCGGCGGCGCCGATGAGGGTGCTCTCGGGGAGCCCGCCCAGGCTCTCGGTCGCTCGCAGGACGGCCCGGCCGAACTCCTCTTGCGACGAGGCCAGACAGCTCCCGATGATGTCGAGAACGAGCTGCTTCGCCTTGTCCACGACGGGCGCGGGGACGTCATCCAGGGCCAGGCCGAGGGTGAAGCGCGCGTAGCGTCGGGCGACGGATGAATGCGGCACGTGGGTTTGCCCGCCTCGTGGCGGGCGAGCCATTTCTACTGAAGGCGCCACGACCTGTCAAGACAATCCGTGCCCGGCAACTATGCGATTTGGCGCCGGGAGATCGCGACGCACCGTGCGGAGGGCCCTCCTCGGACGCGAGCCGTCGGAAGCTTGGCGGGCGGAGGCTCCGTGATATGGTGGAAATCTATGTCCCTTTCGCTCGACCTCATCCGCAGACTCGAAGCCAACGTGAGCCGCGCCCTCGTGGGCAAGCCCGAGGCCGTGCGGCTGGCCGTGGTGGGTCTGCTCGCCCGCGGCCACATCCTCATCGAGGACGTGCCCGGGGTGGGCAAGACCACGCTGGCCGCGGCCCTCGCCCGCTCCATCGGCGCCGGCTTCCAGCGCATCCAGTTCACCTCCGACATGCTGCCCTCGGACGTGATCGGCGTCAGCATCTGGGAGCCGACCAAGAGCGAGTTCGTCTTCAAGCCGGGGCCGCTCTTCACCAATATCGTGCTCGCCGACGAGATCAACCGCACAACGCCCAAGACGCAGTCGAGCCTGCTCGAAGCCATGAACGAAGCGCAGGTCTCGCTCGATCATTCGACCTACCCGCTTCCCCAGCCCTTCATGGTGCTGGCGACCCAGAATCCACGCGAGCACGAGGGCACGTATCCTTTGCCCGAGTCTCAGCTCGACCGCTTTCTCCTGAGAATCCGCATCGGCTATCCGGGCGCTCTCGACGAGAAGGCCGTGCTGCGCGGCGCCGGCTCGCCCGGCCTCGAGACGCTCGTGCCCGTGCTGGATGGACGCGAGGTGCTGGCGCTCCAGGAAGAGGCCGAAGGCGTGCGGGCAGAGGAGTCCGTGCTCGACTACCTCATGGCCCTCGTCGAGGCCACCCGTGTCTCCCCGCTGCTCTCGCTGGGGGTGAGCCCGCGCGGATCGCTGGCGCTCCTGCGCACGGCCCGCGCCCATGCCCTCATCGACGGCCGCGACTACCTCGTGCCCGACGACGTGAAGCGTTTGGCCGTCGCCGCTCTCGCGCACCGGGTCCTCCTCAAGGGCCGCACGGCGCAGGGCAGCGGCATGGACGGCGAGGCGATCCTCCGATCGATCGTCCAGGACGTACCCGTCCCGCGCTGATCCCGAGGCTGCCATGAGGTGGGTCCCGAAGCGGACCTGGAGAGACAGCGAATGGTGGTGGCGGCCCTTCCGGCCGCGCCGGACCATCTGGCCCACCCGCGACGGCTGGTGGTGCCTGCTCGTCGTCATCGGGCTCGGCGTGGCCGCCATCAACACCGGCAACAATCTCCTCTATCTCCTCGTCTCGCTCCTCCTGAGCCTGATCGTCGTGTCCGGCGTGCTCTCGGAGCAGTCCATGCGCGGCGTGCACCTGGAGGCCGAGATTCCCGAGGAGATCTATGCGGGCGCGCCCGCCCTCTTCGGCGCGCTGGTCCAGAACGGCAAGCGCTGGCTCACCTCGTACTCCGTCACCCTCGAGCTCCTTGCGCGCGGCGGCCCCGCCCGTTTCATCTACGTGCCGAGGCTCGAGGCGGGCGCCGAGCGCTTCGTGACCTGGGAGGTGACCCTGCCCGCGCGCGGCCGCCACCGGCTGGCCGGCATCCGGCTGACCACGCGCTTTCCCTTCGGCCTCTTCGTCAAGGCGAGCCGGGTCATGCTCGAGGCAGACGTGCTCGTGTTCCCCGCCGTCCAGCCCATCTCGGCCGAAGCGCTTCAGCGGCTCGTGGGCTCGGGCACGGCCTCGGCGCGCCGGCGCGGGCGCGGCCACGATCTCTACAATCTCCGCGCCTACCGGCCGGGCGACGATCCGCGCCACATTCACTGGCGCTCGAGCGCGAAGACCGAGCAGCTCGTCGTGCGCGAGATGGAGGCCGAGACCACCGAGGACACGCGCATCGTCCTCCGGGGCACGGGCGCGCAGGATCCGGCCCGGCTCGAAGCCGCGCTGTCCGAGGCCGCCTCCGCCACCGTGCATCTGATCCGCGCCGGCTCGGGCGTGGAGCTGGTCGGGCGCGGGATCGTGGTGCCTCTCGGCCGCGGACCGGGGCAGTCACGGCGCATCCTGACCGCCCTCGCCCTCTACCACCCGGGGGCGTTCCGCGCCGCCCCCGACACTCATGCGCGGGGCTGGCGCTCGCTCCGCGAGCTCCACATCGAGCTCGGCTGATGCGCGCGCTCCTGGCCCTCCGGCTCATCACCTATCTTCTCGTGTGCGCGGGTGTGGGGGCCCTCGCCCTGGCCGGGCTCCTCGCGCCCCTGGGCACCGCCATCGTGGCCCTCGCCCTGCTCGGCAACTGGTGCATCGATCAGGTGCGCGAGCGCCTGCCCGTGCGCCCCACCCTCGGCTGGGCCCTCATCGTGACCGCGGCCATCGCCATCGTCCTCGATCTCTTCTATCTCGCGCAGACCATCCTGGACGGCATGGTCCACCTGCTGCTCTTTCTCATTCTCCTCCGACTCTTCCGCCGGCGCTCCCTCAAGGACCTGCGAGACGCGGGCTTCCTCTCGTTCTTCATGCTCGTGGCGGCCTCCGCCGTCACCTTCAACGTGAGCTTCCTCTTCGTCTTCATCGCCTTTCTCATCCTGGGGACCTGGATGCTCATCCTCCACCACCTCGTCTCGGAGGCTTCGCTCTCGGCGGGGGCGAGCCCCGAGGTGGCGGCGGGCGGCATCGGCCCGCGGAGCCCCCTCTTCCGCGTCTCGCTGGTGGCGGCGGCCGGCACCTTCGCGCTGGCCGGGATGATGTTCTTCATCATCCCGCGCGTGGGCCAGGCCACCCTGCCCTTCCGCGCCGAGCTGGGGCGGCGCATCTCGGGCTTCACCGACCACGTGGAGCTCGGCGCCTATGGCGAGATCGAGACCGACACCACCGTGGTGATGCGTGTGCGATTCCCCGACGACCTCAAGGACCCCGAGCGCCTGCCCAATCTCCGGTGGCGCGGACTCGTCTTCGATTCCTTCGATGGTCGCGTGTGGACGGCGGGCGAGCGTCAGCGTCTCCTCCTGCGTCGCGAGGCCACGGGCGAGTTCGCCATCGCCGCTCCGCGCGGCACCGGGCCCATCGTCCGCCAGGAGATCTTCCTCGACCCCATCGGCACGGATGCGGTCTTCGTGGCGCCGCGGGCGCTCCGCGTCGAATTGCGCGGGGGCGCGCTCGGGCTCGACGACATGGGCAGCGTCACCGTGCCCACGCCCTCCGCCCGCCTCCAGTACACCGTCGACTCGGAGCTCGAGATGTCCCCGCCGCGGGGCCTGCGCGAGGGCGGGCCGCGCGCGGCCACGGCCGCGCAGGCCCGCTATCTCCAGCTTCCGCCGCTCGCCGAGCGCATCCCCGCCCTGGCGCGGGAGGTGACGGCGGGCAGCCGAAGCTCCTACGAGGCCGCCCTCAAGCTGAATCACTACCTCTCCACCCAGTTCAAGTACACCCTCGTGATCAAGCAGCAGAGCGAGCTCGAGCCCCTCGAGGAGTTCCTCTTCGTGCGCCGCTCCGGCAACTGCGAGTACTTCGCTGCCTCGCTGGCCGTGATGCTGCGCAGCCTGGGCATTCCCGCGCGAGTGGTCGCCGGTTTTCAGCGAGGAGAGTGGAATCCCTACGGACGCTACTTCATGGTGCGCCTCAAGGACGCGCACTCCTGGGTCGAGGCCTACTTCGACGGCGCGGGCTGGGTCTCCCTCGATCCATCCCCGCGCGCCGAGCTGGAGAGCGCGCAGTTCGGACCGAATCTCTTCGCCCTCCACCTCGACGCCCTCCGCATGCGCTGGTATCGCTACGTCGTCAACTGGAGCCTGCGGGACCAGATCGGGGTGGCCGCCTCCGCCCAGCGCGAGGTGATGCACTGGAGCGCCTGGCTCAAGGAATCGCGGGAATCGCTGCGAAGCGTGCCCCGCGCCGTGGTCGTGGTCTCCGCGGTGGCCGTGCTCGCCCTTCTGGTCGTTCTCTGGCGCGGGGGGCCGAGCGCGGCAGGGCACGCGCGGGGCCCGGGCAGCCCGCGCTTCTACCTCCAGGCCCTCCGCGCGTTGAGGCGGCGCGGCTTCCGCCGCGGGGCGGGGGAGACCGCGCGCGAGTTCCGGCAGCGCGTCGCCGAGGAGGCGCCCGCCTTCGCGGAGCCGCTGCAGCGGCTGACCGCTGTCTATGAAGGGTGCCGCTTCGGCGGACGCGCCCTCGGTCCGGACGAGGGCGCGCTGGTCGAAGCCGCGCTCGCCGAGCTTCGCCGCCGTCGCTGAGCGCGGCCCGCGTCTCGTGACCACCACGCCTGTGCTCGTCCTTCCCGGCTACGGCGACTCCGGCCCCGAGCACTGGCAGAGCCTGTGGCAGGCCGAGGATCCCGCCTGTCGCCGGGTCATCCAGCGTGACTGGATGCTGCCCAGGCTCGAGGATTGGCTCGACACGCTGGCCCGCCACGTCGCCGAATGCGAGGGGCCTCCCGTCCTGGTCGCCCACAGCCTCGCGTGCTCGCTGGTGGCCCACTGGGTGACGCGATCAGAGGGCGGCGTGAAGGGCGCCCTGCTCGTGGCCCCGGCCGACGTGGACTCGCCCGCCCACACTCCCGACGAGGTGCGCGACTTCAGCCCCGTTCCTCTCGTGCGCTTTCCGTTCCCGAGCATCGTGGTGGCGAGCAGCGATGATCCGTTCTCGCCGCTCGCTCGCGCGGCGCTCTTCGCGCGGTCCTGGGGCAGCCGCTTCGTGGTGCTCGAGCGGGCCGGGCACATCAACGCCGACGCTGGCTTCGGCGAGTGGTCGCATGGGAAAATGCTCCTTAGAGAGCTGACCGGCGCGTCCTGACGGCGCGCCCGAGAGGAGACACGCGATGATCAGGAAGCTGCCATCCGGAAAGTATCGTCTGTATTCGAGGAAGAAGGATCCGCGCACGGGCCGGAGACGGAATCTGGGAACGTTCGCGACACGCCAAGCCGCTCTCAAGCACGAGCGCGCCGTCCAGTTCTTCAAGCGGCACTGAGCTCGGCGTCCCGTCCGCGCGCCGTCGCGCCTTCCGCCCGGGGGGACCTTGACGAGGCCCGCCGAGAGGTGCAACGTATGGCGGCGGAAACAGGTCACCATTTCTGAGAGGAGCCATCATGACGGCGAGTACCCCCGGGACCTACGAGATCGACGTCCAGGACATCGAGTATCTCCGCCACGGAGACAAGCCGCTTCTCGCGCGACTCTTCAAGCCGCGGGGTACCGGACCCTTTCCGCTGATGGTCGAACTGCACGGGGGCGCCTGGTGTCGGGGTGACCGGCTGGGTGACACCGCGATCAACGAGCCGCTGGCGAAGAGCGGTGTGGTGGTGGCGGCCCTGGATTTCCGCATGCCGCCGGACGCGGCATACCCCGGATCGTTCGCCGACATCAACTACGCAATCCGCTGGCTCAAGACCAAGGCCGTCGAGCTGGGCAGTCGCCCCGACATGGTCGGGTCCATGGGCAATTCGAGCGGCGCGCACCAGGCCATGCTGGGCGGGATGCGGCCGCACGACCCTCGCTACGCGGCCCTCCCGCTTCCCGCCGGCTCGCCCGCGGTCGACGCCACCGTCCGCTGCGTCATCATGTGCTCGTCCGTCATCGATCCGCTCGCGCGGTACCACTACGCCAAGAAGCTGAAGGCGGGTGGCCAACCGTACCCGGAGATCGTCGATCGCGTGCTGCCCTGCCACGATCAGTACTGGCAGACCGAGAACGCCATGGCCGAGGGCAACCCGGTGCTCGCTCTCGAGCGCGGGGAGAAGGTCGAGCTGCCCCCCGTCCTCTATCTGCAAGGCACCAACGACGCCGCCCATCCGCGCGTCGACCTCGACCGCTTCGTCATGCACTACCGAAAGGCGGGCGGCCAGCTCGAGCTGGAGCTCTTCGAGGGCGAGACGGAGGGGTTCATCACCCGGAAAGCGGGCTCGCCCGCCTCCACGAAGGCGATCGAGCGGATCATCGAGTTCGTGCACAAGCAGGTCGGATAAGCCCGACGCGTCTTTCGGGAAGGTCGGAGTCCGCACATGGACCGGGGCGGGGATCTTGCCTCGGCGCTCCTGGATTATCTGCGCGCGCGGCTCGATGAGCGCGGCCTCGAGCTCCCGGAGCCCCTGACCCCGATCAGCGGGGGCTTCGACACACGGATCTTTGCCTTCCGCCTGCGGGGCGCCGCGCCCGCCTTCGCGGGACCGTTGATCCTGCGGCTCCTCGCTCCGCAGCACGATCCCGCGCGCGTGCTGCGCGAGCGCGTGACCCAGAATACCCTCGCCGGTCTCGGCTACCCCGCGCCCCGGGTCCTCCTTGCGTGCCCGGACGCCGCCCCGCTCGGCGGCGCGTTTCTCATCATGGAGCGCCTGCCCGGGGCGTCCCTGCTCCAGGCCCATTATCTCAACCTGAGCCGGGTTCTCGTCGAGACGCAGCTGCGACTGCACGCGCTCGACGCGGAGACGCTGCTGCGGGCGATGGACGAGGAGGGCCGGGACTCGCGCGCGACGGGCGGGCCGGCGATGAGCCGCGACGTGATCACCCTCGAGGGCCACCTCGCTCAGCTCGAGGCTCGCATTGCCCGTGGCGCGCTGGACGGGCTTCGTCCGGCCATGGCCTGGCTCGTCGAGCAGCGGCCTCCGGAGCAGTCTCGCCGGGTCATCTGTCACGGCGACTTTCACCCGCACAACATTCTCTTCTCGGGAGGCGCGGTCACCGGAGTCATCGACTGGCCGAACGTCGTGGTCGCCGAGCCGGCGTACGATGTCGCCACCACGCGCATCATCTTGCGCTTCGCGCCGATAGAGCTCTCGGCCCTGCCGGCGCCGCTGCGCTGGCTTCTCGCGCGCGCGCGGATCGTCATGGTCAACCGCTATCTCGCCGGCTACCGGCGCCGCCGACCCATCGACCCGCGCTCGCTCGCCTACTACGAGGCGCTGGGCGCGATGCGGGCCCTCATCCGTGCCGCCGAATCGCGGCGACGCGACGAGGCAGGCGCCGCCAATCCGCTGGATGCCTCCCGGTTCGCCGAGACGCTCGCCACCCACTTCTCGAGCATCAGCGGGATCACACCCGTGTTGCCGTCGCGGAGGCCATGACGGATGCTGCGCTCACACCTTGTCGGCCGATTCGTGGTAGTTAAGTGAGGCCCTCTGACGCGCCAGCGCCGTCGTCGTCCCGCCGGGGCTGGACACATTGAGCAGTCATCCCCACGTCCTTCAGGAGGGACGCCGATGAGAATCTCCGGACGGCGCCTGGTTTCCCTTTTCTTCGCCCTGGCCGCGCTGGCAACTCCCGCGGTCGTCGCGCACGCCCAGAGCGCCAAGTATCCGACGGGGCCCGTGGTGACGCCGCCTGCCGTGGTGCGCCCGGGTAAGCTCGTGGTCGCCACCAACGCGACCTTGCCTCCCGTGCAGTTCATCGATGAGAAGGGCAATCTCCAGGGCATGCGCATCGAGCTCGGCAACGAGATCGCGAAGCGGCTGGGGCTCGAGATCAACTGGGTCAACGTGCAGTTCGAGGCGCACATCCCGGGCCTGCAGGGTGGGCGCTGGGACCTGATCGTCACCGGCCTCTTCTTCACGCCGGAGCGCGCCAAGCTCATGTACCTCATTCCCTACGAGCTCCAGGCGATCAGCATCTCTGTGCCCAAGGGCAATCCCAAGAAGCTCGCGCAGCCGACGGACCTCGCGGGACGCCCGGTGGCCGTGGAGATCGGCGGCTACGAGGAGCGCCAGATCCGCCGCATCAACGAGGAGCAGACCAAGGCGGGCGCCAAGCCGATGGACATCCGGACCTTCAACACGTTCGCGGATTCCTATCAGGCGCTCCGCGCGGGACAGGTCGAGGCGGTCGTCAGCGTGGATGCCGTGGCCAAGTTCTACCAGGACAAGGCCGAGTTCGAGCGGGCCATGTCCGGTATTGCCGGGTCGCCCGCCACCATTGCGGCCAAATCGAAGGACCTCGCCCAGGCCGTGCTCAAGGTGATGAACGACATGAAGGCCGACGGCGCCTACGATGCGCTCTTCGACCGCTACGGCGTCTCGAAGATGGCGGGCAGGACCCTCGAGCTCAAGGGCCCCGATCTTCCGTAGGCGCCTGGCGCGCTGATGTCGGGCTGGGACTGGGGCGCGTTCCGCAAGTACCTGTTCAACCTCTATCTCCTCGACGGCGCGTGGACCACGGTGTGGCTGTCCGTGGCCGTCATGGTCATCGGACTCACCCTGGGGCTCGGCGCCGCGCTGATGCGGATGTCGCGCCACAGGCTGCCGCGGGACCTCTCGCGGTTCTACATCTGGCTCATGCGGGGGACGCCGCTCCTCGTCCAGCTGATCATCATCTATACCGGGCTGCCCCAGCTCGGCATACGCCTGACGGTGATCCAGTCCGCTCTCCTGGGGCTGGGACTCAACGAGGGCGCCTACCTGGCCGAGATCATCCGGGCGGGCATCCTCTCCGTGCCGCGCGGGCAGTTCGACGCGGCGCGCGCGGTGGGCATGCCCTACTGGACCATGCTGCGTGTGGTCATCCTGCCCCAGGCGGCGCGGGTGATCCTGCCGCCGCTCGGCAACAACTTCAACGGGCTGCTCAAGACCACGTCGCTCGCCTCGGTGATCTCGCTCGAGGAGCTGCTGCGGCGCTCGCAGATGCTGATCCAGCTCGAGTTCAAGGTGCTGGAGATCTTCGTGGTCGCCGCCTGCTACTACCTGGCCATGACGAGCCTGTGGGGCGTGGTGCAGCGTCGCCTCGAGGCCCATTTCGGTCGGCCGTACGGCTCCTCCGGAGAGCCGCCGCGCCGGATCATCGACCGTACGCTGCTCGAGCAGGACGCGCGCTGATGCCTCCGGGCGAGCCCGCCGTCCAGGCGCGGGGAGTGCACAAGTTCTACGGCTCCCACCACGTCCTGCGCGGCATCGATCTCGAGGTGCGCCGCGGGGAGGTGATCGTCGTTCTCGGGCCCAGCGGCTCGGGCAAGAGCACGTTCCTGCGCTGTCTCAATCACCTCGAGGCGATCGAGCGAGGATCGATCCGCGTGTGCGGCGAGCTCGTCGGCTATCGCGAGACGCCGCGCGGTCTCGTGGAGCTGCGCGACGCCGAGGTGGCCCACGCTCGCCGGCGGATCGGCATGGTCTTCCAGCAGTTCAATCTCTTTCCCCACCTGACCGCGCTCGGGAACATCACGGCAGGGCCCCTGCACGTCCTCCGCGAAGGCCGCGAAGCCGCGGCGGCCGAGGCGCGCCGGCTCCTGGCGCTCGTCGGCCTGCCCGAGAAGGCGGAGGCCTATCCCACGCAGCTCTCAGGAGGGCAGCAGCAGCGCGTGGCCATTGCGCGGGCCCTGGCCATGCGTCCCGAGGTCATGCTCTTCGACGAGCCCACCTCGGCTCTCGATCCCGAGATGATCAGCGAGGTGCTGGAGGTCATGACGACGCTCTCCAGGCAGGGCATGACCATGGTCGTGGTCACCCACGAGATGGGGTTCGCCCGGGCCGTGGCCAACCGCGTGGTCCTCGTGGACGGGGGTCGCGTGGTCGAGGACACTGCCCCCGGCGACTTCTTCACGAATCCGAAGAACGAGCGCACGCGGGCGTTTCTCGACAAGATCCTCCATTGAAGGAGCCACGGTGAAAGACGGCACGATCGGATTCGGCCTCGTGGGCACCGGCATGGCCGGGCTATTTAACGCCAAGGAGCTACGGCAGGTCAGGGGCGCTCGGCTCGCCGCCGTCTGCTCTCGCGATCTCGGGCGGCTCCAGGCCTTCGTGAGGGAGTGGGAGGTGCCCCGCTCCTACACTCATTTCAGCGAGCTCTGCCGGGATCCCGACGTGGACGTGGTGTGCGTCCTCACGCCCACGGGGACCCATCTCGAAGTGGCGCGAGCCGCCTCCGAAGCGGGCAAGCACATCCTCGTCGAGAAGCCCCTCGACGTCAGCCTGGCGCGCGCCGATGAGATGATCCGCCTCTGCCGAAGGAACCGGACCAAGCTGGGCGTGATCTTTCAGATGCGCTTCGGCACAGTGGCCGCCCGCCTGAAGGAAGCCGTGCAATCCGGCGCGCTCGGCCGGGTCTTTCTCGCCGATGCCGTGGACAAGTCCAGCCGGACGGCCGCCTACTACAACTCGGCGGAGTGGCGAGGGACGCAGGCGCTCGAGGGTGGGGGCTGTCTCATGACCCAGTCCATTCACATCGTGGACCTGCTCCAGCACGTGGTGGGTCCGGTGCGCTCCGTGATCGGCCGTGTGGCCACCGCGCAGCACGCCATCGAGGTCGAGGACACGGCCACCGCGCTGGTGTCTTTCGAGAGCGGGGCCATGGGCGTGATCGAGAGCACGTCGTCGATCAAGCCCGCTCTCAAGTCGCGGCTCGAGCTTCACGGAGACAACGGGACCATCGTCGCCAATGCCCAGTACGACCAGATCCTGTTCTGGAACGTGGGCGGAAAGACGGTGCCGGATGTGGAGAAGCGCTTCGCCATCGGCGACATCGATGATCCGTGGGCGTATCCGCAGGTTCGCCACCGGGTCCAGCTTCAGGACATGGTCGAGGCCATCCGCGAGGATCGAGATCCCGTGCTGACCGGCGAGGACGCACGGGTCTCGCTCGCCATCGTCATGGCCATTTACGAATCGTCGCGGACCGGCCGGGAGGTCCTTCTCAAGGATCTCGGCCCAGCGAGCCCCTGACCGACGGCAGGCTTCAGCAAATCGTGGTGCTGGGCCTCATCGAGGGCGATCGCGCCGCGCCGATGACCACCGACCAGGGTCAGAGCGAGCGCGCGCCCCCGATGAGACCCGGCGGCCTTACATCGTGCGACGCGTCTCCACGGTGGTGTTCGAGCTCTTCCGGCTCATGGCCACCATGGCCATGACGATGACGATGAAGAGCACGGCACCGACGATCATGGCGAACGTCGGGTCCATCCCGAGGATCTTGCCCCGCTCCGTCTCGACGACCCGCTCCGACCTCGTGTCGGAGCGATAGTCCGTCCGGGACTCGGACTTCGACTCCGAGCCGGGCGCGACCTGCGCGGGCGGGTTCGGCTGAGCCGGCTGAGCCTGCTGCCCCTGCTGGCTCTGGCCCTGCTGCTGCGACGTCGCGTCCTTGTTGGTGTCAGGGCTGGACTGGGCGCCGGCGGCACCCGCCATCAGCGCGCCCACGAGCAGCATGCTTCCGAAAACCGCGGTCATCCGCTTCGCTCTCGGCATTACCTATCCTCCGTGTGTCTGCCATGGCCTGGAAGTCTATGGTTGTCAGAAGCCATCGAGTTCGCCCAACGAGGTACTCGGAGAGCAACCGACGTGCCATGAGGGCGCGGCTCCCCTTTCTTCCAACAGGTCAGCAATCTAGGCCGTCCTCACTTGCCCGCTCGAGTGGTCATGGCATCGCACGGGTGCTCCCAAAGGGGCATGACGGCGCAAGTTACCCGGTAGTACGTTCCCGCTGCCCTGACCGAGCACAACGTGGCGCCGACGCCCGGAGTCGATATACTGCATGGCCTGAGGATGCCAAGGCTGGAACGTTGATCCTGGCGGGGGTAGCCATGAAGGTGCTGGTCGGGACGAGCGGGTTTGCCTACAAGGAGTGGCAGGGGAGCTTCTATCCGAAGGACATCAAGGCGAAGGACATGCTGCGCTACTACGCGACACAGCTCCAGGCGGTGGAGATCAACAACACGTTCTATCGCATGCCGAGTGAATCCGTGCTCCGGGACTGGGCCGAGCAGGTTCCGGACGCCTTCACGTTCGTGCTGAAGGCGCCCCAGCTCATCACGCACAGGAAGCGGCTGAAGGAGGTCGAGTCGCCGGCCGCGCTCTTCTTCGAGAGGGCGGGGGCGCTGGGTCCGCGCCTTGGCCCGCTGCTGTTCCAGCTGCCGCCGAACCTGAAGAAGGACATGGCGCGGCTCACCACGTTCCTCGCTCAAGTGCCCACGGATCGGCGCGTCGCCCTCGAGGTCCGGCACGAGTCGTGGTACGACGACGAAGTCTACGAGGCCCTGCGGGGGCGCGATGTCGCCCTGTGCGTCGCGGATACCGACGAGGCCCAGATGCCATTCCAGGCGACGGCGGGCTGGGGCTACCTGCGCCTGCGTCGTGTCGAGTACACCACGGCCGACCTGCAAGCATGGTGCGCGCGTATCACGTCACAGGCGTGGCGCGATGCCTTCGTCTTCTTCAAGCACGAGGACGAGGCGACGGGTCCGCGACTCGCTCGGCAGTTCATCTCGATGCTGCCGAGCTGACGGGGGCCGCCCCGCTCCTCTCCGCGGTCACCGGCAGAGCTGCCGGTGGTCGACCATGAGTCAGCGATCCTGGACGACCTTGATGCCGGCGCGCGCGAGCGTCTCGGCCACCTCGTCATTCCGGATGCCGAGCTGGAGCCAGACGGATTTCGGCTTCGCGGCCAGGATATCGAAGAGATGAGGCGGGATGTCCCGCGAGCGGCGGAAGACGTTGACCATGTCGACGGGCTCCGGAATCTCCGCGAGGGTGCGGTAGACGGGCTCGCCCAGGATCTCCGTCACGTCGGGGTAGTACACGGGCACGGGGACGATCTCGTAGCCGGCCTCCGCCATGTACTGCGGGACGTAGAAGGCCGGCTGATCGCTCTGCGCCTCCGTCTTGATGCCGAGCACGGCGATGCGGCGCGTGTCCTTCAAGATCGCCGCCATGCCTTCGCGCGACTCCACCAGGTTGTCCTGCCAGTCGGCCATGACCCCAGTGTATCAATGTGCTAGCCTCCTCGCAGGAGGACCGCGGACATGCCCATTCGTCTCACCCGCATCTACACTCGCACCGGCGACAAGGGCGATACCGCGCTCGTGGGCGGTCGCCGCGTCGCCAAGGACTCGCCGCGCATCGAGGCTTACGGCACCGTCGACGAACTCAACGCCATCATCGGGCTCGCGCGGGTCTTCAATGCGGAGCGCCTGAAGAAGGGCAAGGCGCACCGCTGGCTCGACGGGATCTTTCGTCAGATCCAGAACGAGCTCTTCGACCTTGGCAGCGAGCTGGCCACGCCCGATGACGCGGTCTACGAGGGCATGCATCGGGTGGGCGAAGGCGAGGTCAAGGTTCTCGAGACGCTCATGGATCAGTGCCAGAAGGATCTCCAGCCGCTGAAGTCCTTCACCCTTCCCGGCGGCGGCCGCGTGGGCGGCTTTCTCCACCAGGCGCGCACGGTGTGCCGGCGCGCCGAGCGCCAGGTGCTCGCCCTCTCCCGGGTGGAGCCGATCAGCCCGTGGACCATCGCCTACGTCAACCGGCTCAGCGATCTCCTCTTCGTCCTCTCGCGCTGGGTCGCCCGCAAGGGCGGCGAGACGGAGTACCTCTGGGACCGCGGTCTCGCCTCGCACGCGCGCAAGAGGACATGAGCGGGGCCTTCACCATGCGCCGCGCCCGGCCCGAGGACGCGGCGACGGTCAGGCGCGAGCTGACCGCATACCTCGACCACATCGGCGACACGCTGGATGCCGAAGGCCTCGATCACGACATCGCCCACTGGCAGGACGAATACGATGGCTGCGCGGGCGTGCTGCTCCTGGTGATCGACCAGACGGGGGAGGTGGTAGGCACGGCGGCTGTGCGCATCCTCGAGTCCGGAGTGGCCGAGCTCAAACGCATGTGGCTGCGTCCGACCGCCCGCGGCCGGGGGCTGGCCCAGGAGCTCCTCGACAAGTGTCTCGATGAAGGTCGGCGGCTCGGCTGCCGGACGATGCGCCTCGACAGCCAGGCCAGGATGGCAGCCGCGGTCAGGCTCTACCGGAAAAATGACTTTCGCGAGATCCCCACCTACAACGACAATCGTCGCGCGGACATCTGGATGGAGCGCACGCTGTGAGACAGGGCGCGCTCCTGGCTCTCGTCGTGGCCTTGCTCGTTCCCGCCCCCGCGGCCGCCGGGCTCGAGCCGGGCAACCATCGCGTCTCGCTCCAGCACGACGGCCGCCCGCGCGCCTACATCGTCCACGTGCCCCCGGCCGCGCGCGACGGCCAGCCGCTGCCCGTCGTGCTGAGCTTTCACGGCGGAGGCGGGAATGCGGACAATCAGCAGAAGTACTCGCGGATGGATCCGGTGGCCGACGTCGAAGGGTTTCTCGCCGTCTATCCGGACGGCACCGGCCGCATGAGCGACCGGCTCCTGACCTGGAATGCCGGCACGTGCTGCGCCTATTCGGTCGTCAATCGCGTGGACGATGTCGGCTTCACCCTGGCCCTCCTGAGCGATCTCGAGGCGCGCCAGCCCATCGAGCGGCGGCGCGTGTACGCCACCGGGCTCTCGAATGGCGCCATGATGGCCTGGCGCCTCGCCGTGGAGGCCTCGGACCGCGTGGCGGCCATCGCCCCCGTGGCCGGGGCCAGGGTATTGAAAGTCGGGCAACCGGCGCGGCCCGTCTCGGTCATGCACTTCCATAGCGTCGATGACCCGCGCGCGCTCTACGGGGGCGGGCTCGGCCCGCCATTTCCCATGACGACGTCGCAGGTGCTGCACTCGGCCGTCGAGCCCACCATCCGCGAGTGGGCGGCCACCATCGGGTGCCCGGAAGAATCGCGCGTGACCGCGGAGCTCAAGGGACAGGCGGGAACGAAGGAGGCGGGGCACACAGCGACGCGGTACGTCTGGGGGCCCTGCCGCGACGGCGGCGAGGTCGTGCTGTGGAAGCTCGCGGGCGCCGGTCACGTCTGGCCCGGCGGCCTTCCGGACTATCTCCCGCGTCTCCTCGGTCCCTCGACGTCCCTCGTCGACGCCAACGTCGAGATGTGGCGCTTCTTCCAGCGCTTCACGGTGCCTCTCACGCGATAGCTCCTCACAGGAGAGTCCATGACGTACCAGATCTACGCGCTCAAGTACGGCGAGCGGGACACGAAGGAGAGCCAGTTCTTCTTCCGCGAAGCCTCGCAGAAGCCGCTCACTCTCCATTTCTTCATCTGGGTCATCCTGGGCGGAGCGCATCCGATCGTGGTCGACACGGGCTGCACGGCCGCCGATGCCCAGGCCAAGGAGCTGCGCGCCTTCGTCAGTCCCGCCGACATGCTGGCCAAGGTCGGCGTCAAGGCGGCCGAGGTGCCCGTGACGCTCGTCTCGCATCTGCACTGGGATCACTGGGGCGGCTATAGCCTCTTCCCCGGCAGCACCTTCTGGATGCAGCGCGAGGAGCTGGAGTTCTGGACGGGCATCGCGGGGCAACACGAGAACTACCGGTCCTTCGCCATCCCCGAGTCGCTCGCCCAGGTCGTGCGGCTCAACTACAGCGGGCGCGTCAAGCTCGTCACGGGCGAGACCGAGGTGATGCCGGGCATTCGCATGCACTGGGTAGGCGGGCACACGGCCGGTCTCCAGGTCGTCTCGGTGCCCACCGCCAAGGGCACGGTCGTGCTGACCTCCGATGCCTCGCACTTCTATCGCAACATCGAGCGGCGCGACCCCGTGCAGATCATCACGAACCTGCCTCAGATGCTCGCGGGGTTCGAGAAGATCGACGCGCTGGCGGGGGCGAAGGAGCGCGTGGTGGTGGGCCACGATCCCGAGGTGGCCACGCGGTTTGATCAGGTCGAGCCCGGCATCATCAAGATCGCCTAGCAGGCGGCGGATAAAGGCCCATCTGCTTCGTTGGCGCCCTCGGCAGCAGGTTCAACGTACAGGGAGTACGCCTCACCTGCCGCCTTCGGGCGCCGCCTCGCATCTGGACCTTTCTCCGCCGCCTGCGGAGCTCTCTTAGGGGACTAGGCTCGCTGCTTGGCCGCCTTGCGGCGTTCGCGGTAGATCTCGATCGCGATGGGCACGCAGGAGAGCACGATGATCACGATGACCAGGATGTGGATGCGGGCAAAGATTGCCGGAAACATACGGGCGAGCCAATAGCCGCCCCAGGTCATGGAGGCGACCCAGCCGATTCCTCCCGCGACGTTGTAGAAGAGGAAGCGCCGGTACTGCATGGTGCCCACCCCGGCCAGCACGGGCGCGAAGGTACGGACGATAGGCACGAAGCGCGCGATGACGATGGTCTTGGGCCCGTACTTTTCGTAGAAGCGGTGGGTGCGCTCGACGTGCTTCGGATTGAAGAGGAGCGACTTCTGGCGCGTGAAGATGCGCGGCCCCAGGCGCACACCGATGGCGTAGCCCACGCTGTCCCCGATGATGGCCGCGGCGATGAGCAGCCCGTTCAGCCACCAGATATTCAGATGGCCTGCCGACGCGAGCAGGCCCGCGGTGATCAGGAGCGAATCGCCGGGGAGAAAGCACCCGATGAGCAGGCCCGTCTCGGAAAAGACGATGGCCACGAGGAGAATGTAGCCGCCCCACTGGATGAGCGCATCGAGCGAGTAGCGGCCGGTGAGAACGTCGACGAGGAAATCCACGCGGGGCGCACCTTAGCGGATCGTGACTCGACTGTCAACGAGGCCCGGACAGCTCCTGGCGCGCGAGGGCGGCGCCGGCGCCCAGGGCGTGGAGCTTGGCGCGGGCCAGCTCGCGGTCGAGGGGCACCATGCCGCAATTGGTGCACGGGAAGAGTCGAGACGGCGCCACGTGACGCAGGGCCTCGCGGATGACCGCGGCGACCTGCGCGGGCGTCTCCACCTCCTCGTTGGCCACATCGACGGCGCCCACGAGCACGTCCTTGTCGCCGAGCAGGCCGAGCAGGGAGATGGGCACGCGCGAGTTGGCGCACTCGAGAGAGACGCCGCCGATCCGGCTCGCCGCGAGCAGGGGAAAGGTCTGCTCGTACTGCCGCCACTCCCCGCCCAGGGTCTTCTTCCAGTCCGTGTTGGCCTTGATCCCGTAGCCGTAGCAGATGTGGACGACCGTCCGGCAGGGAAGCCCTTCCACCGCCCGGTTCAGCGCCTCGATGCCCCAGTCACGCACCTCGTCCATGTAGACGTTGAAGGCCGGCTCGTCGAGCTGGATCACGTCCACGCCCACGGCGGCGAGCTCGCGCGCTTCCTCGTTGATGAGCGAGGCGATGGCGAGGCCGAGCTTGGCGCGGCTGCCGTAGTAGGCGTCGTGGATGGTGTCCACCACCGTCATCGGACCGGGCATGGTGAACTTGATCCGGCGCCCCGTCGCGGTGCGGAGAAACTGCGCCTCGTCGCGGTGGATGGGGCCACGGCGCCGGAGCGGTCCCGCCACCGTGGGCACCTCCGCCTTGTAGCGGTCGGCGCGGATCCCGATGGTGACCATCTTCGAGAAGTCCACGCCCTCGAGCTGTTCGACGAACCCCCACACGAAGTGCCGGCGCGTCTGCTCGCCGTCGGTCACGATGTCGATCCCCGCCGCCTCCTGATCGCGAAGGGCCAGGCGCACCGCGTCGCGCTTGCCTTCCTCGAGCGCAGCCCCCTCGAGCCGCCACGGCGCCCACAGCGTGCGGGGCGCGGCGAGCCAGGCAGGCTTGGGCAGGCTGCCGGCGATGGTGGTGTCGAGCATTCCGGCTGCATGGTATCATCGCGCCGTGAAATATTTGCCCCTCCTCGTGCCGGTCGCCATCCTGATCGCATCGGCGTGCGGCTCGGCCACCGACAAGCAGTGGTACAAGCCGAACGTCGACTACACGGCGGCCGACTTCGAGCGCGACCGTATCGAGTGCACACCGAAGAAGAAGTCACTCGACGAGACCTGCCTGAGGGACAAGGGCTGGCTGCCGCTCTCGGGCGATGTCGGGCCGGCCGTCAAGGCGCCGTCCATCCCCGTTCGCCAGAAGGGCAACAAGTACTAACCTGCGCGGCATCATCTTCGACTTCGGTGGCGTTCTCTGGGACATGCGCTGGGATGTCGCCCGCGCCCTCGACCAGGCGCACGGGCTGCCGCGCTCGTCCGTGTTCGACACCCTCTACCGCAGCGACACCTGGCGAGACATCGAGCGGGGCCGGGGCGACCGTCAGGCCTGGCTCGAGGAAGCGCACCGGACGCTCGAGGAGCGTGCCGGCCACCCTCTCCCACGTCTGCACGATGAGTGGCGCCGGGCGCAGGGTCCCATCGAGGCCAACCTGAGCCTCGTCCGTGACCTGCGCGCCTCGCACAAGCTCGGGGTGCTGAGCAATGCCGACAGCTCGCTGCGCGACCGCCTCGAGCGCGAGATGGCCATCCACCATCTCTTCCACGACATCGTCTGCTCGGCGGAGGTGGGCATGGCCAAGCCCGAGCCGGCCGTCTACGTGATGGCCGCCGAGCGGCTCGGGATACCGCCCAGCGACTGTGTGTTCGTGGACGACCTCGACACCAATGTCGAGGCGGCCCGGCAGGTCGGCATGGCGGGCGTTCTCTTCCGGCTGGACAAGGGCGACGATCTCCGGGTCCAGCTCGCCGGTCTCGGCGTGCGGCCGCGAGGCTGAGCGGTGGCCCGCACCGCGGTCTTTCTCTCTCCGGGCGCGAATCTGGCGGCCGCCGTCGATTGCGCGCGCCGCGCGGACGGCCTCGGCTACGACAGCGTGTGGGTGACCCATGGCCTCGGCCGTGACGCCCTTCTCGTCCTCTCGGCCTACGCGCGCGTGGCGCCCCGGGTGGGGCTGGGCACGGGCGTGATTCCCATTTACCCGCGGCACCCCGTGCTCATGGCGCAAGAGGCGCTGACGCTCCAGGAGATGACGGGAGGTCGGCTGCGGCTCGGCATCGGCGTGAGTCATCGCCCGATGATGGAGGGCGCGCTCGGTCTGGACATGGGGCGCCCCTTGGAGGTGATGCGCGAGTACGTCGCCGCGCTCCGCCAGGGTCTCGGGGGCCGCGTCCAGCATACGGGCGCGCGCTATCGCGTCGCCTGGCAGAGCGGCGTTCCGCGCCTGCCCTCGCCGCCGCCGATCTATCTCGCCGGGCTCGGGCCTGCCATGCTCGAGCTCGCGGGCGAGGTCGCCGATGGCGCCGTGCTCTGGCTCTGCGCGCCCGCCTACGTGCGCGACCACGCGGTGCCGGCCATCCGCCGCGGGCGCGAGCGCGCGGGCAAGACGATGGAGGGCTTCGAGATCGTCGCGTCGGTGCCGGCCGCGCTCACCGCGGACAGGGCGGCTGGCATGGCGGCCTTCAAGACGGAGCTGGCCCGCTATCTGGCCCTGCCCTTCTACCGCGCCATGCTCGAAAAGAGCGGCTTCGGCGCCGAGATCGCGGCATGGGACCGCGCCCCGCGCCCTGATGCCATGGCCGATCGCCTCGCCCAGGGGCTGGGCGCCGTCGGGGACGTCGCGACCATCGGGGCCCTCGTGGCCGAATACCGGGCGGCGGGCCTCACGTTGCCGGCCATTCGCCCCATCGGCTTCGCCGACGCCCCGCACTACCTGCCCACGCTGGAGGCGTGCTCGGCTCTCTGAAGTGCTGTGCTAGGGTGGAATCATGGAAGGCGCCGTCGCCCCCACTGCCCCCTCCAGCCTGCTCCGGCCCGGCAAGATGTTCGTCAATCCGCTCTTCGACTATCTGCTGATCGGCGGCATCGTGAGCTGGATCGCCGGCGGCATCATCTACGGCGCGGGTGTCCGCTACAACGAAGCGGATCTCTTCTGGGTCCTGCTCGTGTCCAACTGGGCGCATTTCGCCGCCTCGACGGTGCGCCTGTACACCAAGCCCGACGCCGTGCGCACCTGGCCCTTCCTCACCCTGGCGTTTCCCGTCGTCACCATCGCCGTGGTCAGCGCCGTGGTCGCCCTCGGCGAGCCCGCGGGGCGCTACTTCTTCGCCCTCTACTTTCTCTGGTCGCCGTTCCACTACTCGGCGCAGGCGTATGGCCTGAGCGTGATGTACGCCTACCGGTCCGGGACCACGCTCGCGCCCATGGACCGCACCCTGATTCGCTGGACGTGCCTGCTGCCGTTCTTCTGGACGCTGCTCCAGCCCCAGGGCGGGCTCGGACTCGTCCTGCCCGCGGGGTTCTTCGCGAGCTTCCCGCTGCGCGCGGCGCTGAGCCAGACCCTGACCGTGCTCTCGCTGGTCGTGCCCATCGCTGCCTTCCTCTGGCTCCGGAGACAGCGCGGCATCACGCTACCCGCCATCAGCCTCGTGGTGATCTTCTCCAATGCCATCTGGTGGACGGCCTTCAACTGGTTCGACGCCTTCATCTGGGCCACCGTCTTCCACGGCCTCCAGTACCTCGCCATCGTGCTCGTCTTCCACATCAAGGATCAGGAGCGGCTCGGCGTCAGCGCGCACGGCTGGCTCTACCACGCGGCGTGCTTCTACGGCACCTGCCTCGTCCTGGGCTTCGTGCTCTTCCAGAACTGGCCGCAGCTCTACTGGCTGGCGGGCTACGACATCGGGCGGGCGACGTTGCTGGTGGTGGCGGTCATCAACATCCACCACTTCATCGTGGATGCCTTCATCTGGAAGCTGCGCCGGGATCCCAACTACAAGAACGTGGTCGACGTCCCCGCTTCCGTGGTCGCAGTCTGAACCGCCTAGAACGAAACCGGGAGCGCGCTCAGGCCCCGCAAGGTCAAGCTCTGGCGGTACTGGGGCGTGTCCGTGGCCAGGGCCAGCTTCGGCATCCGCTGCAGCAGCGCATTGATGGCGATCTGGCCCTCGATGCGCGCGAGGGGGGCGCCGAGGCAGAAGTGAATTCCCCAGCCGAAGGCGATGTGACGATTGTCCGCGCGCGTGATGTCGAGACAGTCGGGGTCGGGAAACTGGGCCGGATCACGGTCGGCGGCCCCGATGAAGGGCAGGACCAGCTCGCCTTTGCCGATCGTGCGGCCGCCGATGGTGACGTCTTCGCTCGGAATGCGCGCGGTACGCTGCACGGGGCCGTCGTACCGTAGCAGCTCCTCGACGGCGCTCGCGATCAGCCCGGGGTTCTCGCGCAGCCGCCGGAGCTCGTGGGTATGGCGGAGCAGCGCGAGAGTGCCGTTGCCGATCAGGTTGACGGTGGTCTCGTGTCCGGCCACGAGCAACAGGATGCAGGTGGCGAGCAGCTCATCCTCGCTGAGCGTGTCGCCGGCTTCCTCGGCGGCGATGAGAGCCGAGAGCATGTCACCACGCGGTGAGGCGCGGCGCTCGGCAATGAGCGCGCGGAAGTAGTCGCTGAGCGCGTGGCGCGAGGCCATGCTCCTCGCCGCCACTTCCGAGTCCGGAGGCAGCCAGATCGCATCGAGGCCGCGGGCGATATCGAGCCCCCACTGCTTGAAGCGATCTCGGTCTTCCACGGGAACACCGAGGAGCTCGCAGATGACGATGACAGGCAGCGGGTAGGCGAAGTCCTCGATCAGGTCCATGGAGCCTGCGGTCTCCACACGCTCGAGGAGCCCGTCGACGATCCGCTGGATGTGCGGACGCAAGACCTCCACCACGCGCGGCGTGAAGGCCTTGCTGACGAGGCCGCGCAGTCGCGTGTGGTCTGGTGGATCGCGGTCGAGCATCGAGAGGCCGATGCCGGGCGGGGCGAATCCGAGCCGTGCGGCCACGAATGCCGCGATCGCCTCCTTCGCGAAGCGCGGATCGCGCAACGCCACGAGGACGTCCTCGTATCGTGTCAGCACCCAGAACCCGCGGGGGTTGTGGTGGACGGGCTCCTCGGCGCGCAGCCGGTGGTAGGTCGGATACGGGTTGGCGATGAATTCGGCATCCATCGGGTTGAACGTGATCTCGCCCATCAGCTGGCCTCCGCAGGGACGTGTGATGTGTCAACTATGCGCGTTCTCACCGCCGGCGTCGAGTGGCTCGCGTCGGCGCGATCACATTCCTCCGCGCGAGGACTGAGAAGACCGCCGGGCCGAGGGCGGCGAGTCACTGGCCGAGGTGCTTCGCGAGATACGCGAGAATGCGCTCTCGCTCGCCGGGCTGCACGGGCATGCCGTAGGTGATCATCCGATCGACGATGGCGGCCCATTCCTCGCGTGTCTGCCGCTGCTGGGCGATCATCTCGAGGCTGTGACAGATGATGCATCGCCCGGTCACCATCTGCTGATCACGGTCCCGCGGCAGGGGGTTCGCGTCCTGTGCCCACACGCCGGGGGGGCCGACGCGATCTCGCGGGCCGGCCACCCAGCTTCCTCCCCAGCCCAGCGCGCCTCCGAGCACGAGCGCGGTCAGCGACCGCGCCAGGCGACTACGCCACATCGACCCGAACGGCGTGGATCACGTTCCAGCGGTAGCCTTGCGGGTCGCGCGACTTGCTGCCGGGCTGCACGCGGCCGAGGGAATCGGTGGCGCGGGCCATGATGACGTGCGTCCCGGCCGCGGCGGGCCAGGGAAACTCCCAGCGGCGCCAGGCGTAGCGCATCGCCGGGCCCATCAGCGCAGCCGCCGTCCACGTCTTGCCGCCGTCCACCGAGATGTCCACGCCGGTGACGGAGCCTTCCCCCGCCCACGCGTAGCCTGCGATCGCCTGCGCGCCGGCCGTGATCTTGGCGCCGTCGAGCGGGCTCATGATGAGCGACTTGCATTCCAGTGACTGCAGCGAGTACGTGTGCTTCGGATCCTCGGCGCGCGGCGAGCGGTAGCTTCGCTGCATGAACGGACCGTCCCACTCCTTGTCGGCGAGCGTGAGCTGGATCAGCCACTTGATCGACGCCGAGCCGATCCAGCCCGGGACGATCAGTCGCGCCGGCCCGCCGTGCAGGTGCGGCACGGGGCGGCCGTTCATCTCGAGGGCGACCATCGTATGCGGCTCCATGGCCTTCCAGATCGGATGGCTCCGGATGAAGTCCGGCGCCTGCGGCGTGGGGGGCGTGTCGTTGCCGTCGGGCACCACGTGGGACGCGGTGGGGCGCGGCCGGGCCAGGCGCAGGATGTCGGCGAGCCGCACCCCTTTCCAGACGGCGGTGCCCACCGCGCCGTTCTCCCACTGGAGACCGGGCGCCTTGGGAGAGTAGAAGCTACGGCCGTTGCCCGCGCATTCGAGCGTGAGGGTCTGGGTGATCTGCTCCATCCGTTTGAGGTCGTCCAGCCGGAGCGTGAGGGGATTATCCACCTGGCCGTCCACCTTGAGGGCGTACTGGGCGGGGTCGATTTCCGGCCCGTCGTAGTTGTTCCGGACGAAGAAGAGCTCGGTGGGCGTGATGTCCGCGCCCAGCTGTCCGAACGGAGTCTCGAGATTGATGGGGCGGGGGCTCCGCACGATCAGCTTTTCCTTGCCGGGCACGGGCGCCGGCGCGGTCTGCGCGGGAACCGGAACGGCGCCGCCGAGAAGCGCGGCCGCTGTTCCCATGTGGATCACGAACGCGCGACGTGTGACGCCATTGTCCATGAGCGCCTCCCCACTGCGTGGCCGCTTCGTCACCTCGTGGATTGCCTCGTCTATCTCGACCGCCCGGGGCAGCGATCGCCGCGATTGTACAGGCTCACGGGCGAACAGGCTACGCCGAGGCGTCCCTTCGACGGCCGCGGGCGAGCCAGAGCGCGCCCAGCGTGCCGAGCGCCAGGAGGGGCACGCCGAGCCAGAAGCGCTGGCGCTCGCGGGCGTGCGCGCGCAGCGTCCGCAGCACGAAGCGGTCGCCCGCGCTGATCTCGCCCCGGGAGGCGAGGAACTGGCGCAGGCGCTGCTGCTGATCCTCCGTGAGCTTGGCCCGCCCCCACTGCACGTCCTCCTGCAGCGTCGTGAGGCGGCGGACTTCCGCCTGTGCCCGCGCCAGGGCCTCGCGGCTCTCGTGCCAGGTCTGGCGCTCGCCGCGCGTGAGAAACGCGAGCTCGATGGGCGGCACGGCCTCCTCGAGCCAGTTCAGCCAGTGGTGATCCATGCGCGGGACGGCGGCCAGGAGCAGCCCCGCGAGCCCGAGGGCGCAGCAGCCGACCAGGCCGACGCCGCGCAAGGCTTCCCAGCCACGCTCGCGTACTCCGCGCGCGAGACCCAGCCCGCCCCGCACGAGAGCGACGCCCGCCATCATCGCCCCGAAGGTGGCGACGACGGCGGCGCCCGTGGGGAGATCCCAGGCGAACGACGCCCAGAGCCCGAGCACGCTGACGAGAAAGCCGAGGGCCCAGCCCGTCACGAGCCTCCGCGCCACGGAGCCGGCGAGGAGGGCGGCCACGGCGGCGGGGACGATGAGGTAGGAGAAGACGAGGAGCACGCCGGCAACGCGCACGCTGCTCGTCACCACCACGCCGAAGGTGACGTAGAAGCAGAAGTCCCATCCGCGCATGGCGCGGCCGCGGGCGCGGGCGCCCTCGGGGTCGAAGGAGATCTCGAGGAGCGGGCGCCGGATCAAGACGTGCAGCACGCCGATCAGCCCGTACAGCACGGCGAGCCTCACCACCTCGGCGGGCGTGACGGTCAGGATGCTCCCCACGAGGAGCTGCTTGATGTGCTCGCTGCCCTGGGGCGCCCGGTCCACCGCGAGCACGGTGATGGCGGCGGAGACGGCGTACACGATCCCGATCACGGCTTCTTGCGGGATGACGGCGCGGCGCATGCGCGTCAGGGAGAAGAGCGCGGCGCCGCACACGGTGAAGGCCAGCGCGTACCAGTAGGCCGCCTCGCTCTGGATCGGATGCCCGGCCAGGAACGCGGCCGTGATGCCGAGGGCGGCCACCTGGGCGAGGGCGAGATCGACGAAGATCACGCCGCGGGCGAGCACGTGGAGCCCCAGGTAGACGTGGATGCCCGTCAGCACGAGGCAGGCGAGAAAGGGCAGCCACAACAGTTCCAGCATCAGCGCCCCGAGAAGGCGTCGACGAGACGCTTGACGTCGAGGTCGATGAGGCCGACGTAGTCACGCGCCTCGGGGTCGGCTCCGACGGACGGCGCCAGCCGGGCGATCCGCGCGCCGCTTCGCGTGGCGACCTGCTCGACCAGCGAGGCGCTGGCATAGGGCTCGGCGATGAGCACGCGCACCTGCGCCTGCTTCATTCGACTGATCAGCGAGGCCAGATACGCGGGCGAGGGAGGGACACCGGGAGTCGGCTCGACGGCCGCGACGATCTGGAGGCCGAAGCGCCCCGCGAAGTACGGCCAGCTCTCGTGCACGACGACGACCTTGGCGCCGCGATAGGGGGCGAGCGCGGCGCTCCAGCGCGTGAGGCCGGCGTCGAGGCGCTTGAGGAACTCGGCGCGACGGGACTCGAAGCCGGTCCGGTTCTCCGGCGCCAGTCGCCCGAGAGCCGCGACCATGGCCGCGGTGATGGGGCGCGCGTTCTCGGGATCCAGCCAGTAGTGCGTGTTGCCGAAGCCATGGACGTGCTCGCCTCGCTCGGGGCGGACGCGCGCGGTCTCGGTCTGGAGGAGCGCGATGCCCCTGGAGCAGTCGAGGTCCGCGGGCGGCACGCGCCGGCCCCGAAGGGTTCGCAGCGCGGGGGCGAGCCACGGCTCGTGGTCGAGGCCGACCCGCACGATGAGGGCGGCGCCTTGCAGGGCGGCGAGGCGTCCCGGTGTCACCTCGATGGTGTGTGGATCCTGACCCGGCGGCGCCAGCGCCTCCACGCGCACGCGCTCCCCGCCCACTTCTTCGAGGAGCGCCTTGAGATCTGTGGAGGTGGCCACGACGGCGAGCGGGCCGCCGCCCCACGCGGGAGCGGCGGTCCACCATGCAGCCGCGGCGGCGGCCCAGAAAGCGAGGGCGGCGCCGAGGAGCGCCCGCAGCACCAGCCTACTTCTTGGCGGTGAAGACCGACTTCGGGACCATGCAGTGCACACCCTTGCGGACGTCCACGACCTGGCTGACCCGGCAGTCGCCGACCATCGACACGAGCGAGTACGCCTCGTAGCGGCTGAGGGGCACCGTCTTCTGCGCGGCCAGCATGTCCACGGCCTCGCGGACCGCGTTGACCATGGCCTTGTTGAGGTCCTCGTCGAAGCCTGTGCTGATCCAGTGGGTCTTGGTCTCGATGCGCGGCCACTCGAGCTTCATGTCCTTGCGGACGATGAGCTGCATGACCATCTCGCGATACGAGCACTCAAGCGCGGTCAGGTTGACCTCCCCGTTACCCTGGCGGCAGTGGGAGTCACCCGTCCACACGAGCCCGCCCTTGACGAAGATGGGGATGAACAGGACGGACCCCTCCTGGATCTCGTTGATGTCCATGTTCGAGCCGTTCTTCCAGGGCCGGAGCGTGGAGACGGGAGCCATGGGATCGGTCGAGCCGCCCTTGCGGGGCGAGGGATCCTTCGGGTCGATGCCCACGGCAAAGGTGCCGGGGAAGGGCTGCAGATCTATCGTGATGCCCGGCTTGAACTCGGCCGAACGCTTCTCCCAGTCGAGGTAGAAGTACTTGATGAACCCGTCGGGCATCTCGGGCGCGAGCGCGCCGATCGTGGGGAATTCCTTGCCCGGCAGGTTGAAGTTGACCCCGAAGGCCTTGGGCACGATCTTGAGGAATCGGATCTCCATCACGTCGCCGGGCTCCGCGCCGTTGACGTAGATGGGTCCCGTGACCGAATGCGGCCCCCCGCCCGGATTGGCCTTCCGCAGCCCGACGATCTCGTCCATGGTCGTGCCGGGCTGGATCTTGTTGTGGGCGTGCATCATGGTCTCGACGGCCACGGTGTCGCCCGAGTTGACGACGAGCTTGGGCGGCTCCTTGGGATCGAGCCAGCCCCACTGCGTGGTCTCGAGAGTGGCGGCGAGAACGTGAAACTTGCCGCCGCCCATGGAGACGGCGCGATCGCGCTTGGCCTCCTCCATCGTCTGCTGCGCGACGGCGTAGAGGCCGGCGCCGAGCAGCAGGGCCAGGGCGGCAAGGCCGCCGAAGAGAGCCTTGCGGGTGCGGAGCTTCATCATCATGCGGGTCTCCTTTGGTGTGAGCGGGTCGAGCCGTGAAGAACTCCACGCCCGGACACCGTCGGCCGGACCGTCGCGCATTCTAGCGCGTTTGCGCTCCCTTGGCACCCCTCGGACGCGGCTCGGAACCGCCTGATCAGGCCTTGCCTTCGAGGGCGCGCTTGAGCTGGTCGAGGTGGTTGTCGTCGTGCCAGGCCATGAGACCGACGAAGTCCTTGACGGTCATGCGCCCGCGTGTGGCGTGCACGCCGCCGCGCTCCCACTGCTCGGGCGCGAGCCCGCGGAGGAACTTCAGCGACTCGTCGCGGCGCGCCCGGAAGGCTTCGAGCGCCTCTTGCACGTCGTTTCGCGAGTACTGCCGATCGATGGCCCAGCGGTCGGGCTCGATGCCCAGGAACTTGGGCTCGTCCATGGCCATGACGGTCTGGAAGCGGATCATGAAGGACTCTTCGGTGTCGCGCACGTGGCAGACCACTTCTTTCGCCGACCAGTTCGTGTCGTCCGGGCGCTTGGACAGCTGCGCGTCCGAGGCGCCCTTGATGGCGGCGGCGAAGTCGTGGGCGGTCCGCTCCATGCGCGCCATCTGCTCGTCGAGGCTTGCCATCTGGATCCCTCCGTCGGTGACCAGTTGATGGAACAGATGCGATTCCCGCTGATAGAAGCCCTGGGTGTGGAACGAATCCCCGAGCCGCAGCAGAGTGTAGTCGAGATGATGCCCGATTTCGTGCAGCAGCGTCCGCAAGAACGTGCGGAAGGCGACCACCCGCTTCTGCCGGGCCGTGCGCATCCAGAGGGTGATGATGGGGGGCAGGCCCGGGCGCTTCGCCGTCTCGTAGAGCCCGTGCAGCTCGCCCCATTTCGCGTGCGGTCGCGCGGCCAGCACCTTGACCCGCACGGGGGGCACGCGGAGGGCACGGACCATCCCGCCCGCCAGGAGCTGCGCAGCCGACTCCGTGAGCGCGCGGTCATCGCTTTCGAGCGCGGACCGGAGCTCCCTGACGAGGGGCCGGAGGGTCGACGCCCCCGGCAGCGCTACCTGCGTGATCTTCTCGCTGCGGAGATAGATGCCCTGCTGCCGCCGGCTCAGTCGCTCGAAGTACGCGAAGGGCATCCGGGCGGGAATGCTACCGCCGGCCCGCGCGACGGTCAACCGAACGATGTGTCCTGCTACCATCTGGCGAGGTGACCGTAGATGATTTGGAGCCTTCGACGGATCGTGAGCCCGACTGTCCTTTGGATTGCCGTGGGACATGTCGGTGTAGTTCTGCTAACATTCGCCGTGGCCATGGCTCAGGTTCCTCCGGCGGCACGGGCTGACCTCGCTCCGACGGGCAAGCTGCGCGCGGGGGTCAACTACGGGAACTTCATCCTCGCCGTCAAGGACGTGGCGACGGGCGAGTCCCGAGGCGTGGCCATCGACCTGATGCGCGAGCTCGCGCAACGGCTGGGCGTGCCGGCGGAGATCATCGCCTACGACAGCGTGGCCAAGATGGTCGACGCGGCGCCGACCGGCACGTGGGACATCGCGTTCCTCGGGGCCGATCCAGCGCGGGCGGGAGAGATCAGCTTCACCGCGGCGTACCTGGAGATCGAGGCGACCTACCTGGTCCCCGCGGGGTCGCCCCTCCGCACCATCGCGGACGTGGACCGTGAGGGGGTGCGGGTCGCGGCCCCGGCCCGGGCGGCCTACGAGCTCTTCCTGAGCCGCGGCCTGAAGCGCGCCCAGCTCGTCCGGGCGCCCAACGGCGACGCGGCCATCGAGCTGTTCACCACGGGAAAGGTGGAAGCGCTGGCGGGATTGAGGCAAGGGCTCATCGGGCTTGCCGCGAAGCACCCGGGATCCCGTATCCTCGATGGCCAGTTCTTCGGCGTGCAGCAGGCCGTCGGTGTTCCCAAGGGTCGCGAGGCGGGCGTCCAGTACTTGCGCGGCTTCGTCGAGGAAGCCAAGGCCTCGGGGCTGGTGGCTCGAGCGATCGAGCGGACGGGCGCGCGCGGCGTGTCGGTGGCGCCGAAAGCGCCCGCTCAATAGCCCACCGGCTCTAGCCGCGCAGGCCATGCAGCCCGCGATACTCCGCCGAGAGCTGGCCTACGGCGTGGAGATCGTGCGTCAGCTCGTGGCGGGAGTCTCCCAGGCTGAAGCGCGCTTCAAGCCCACCCCTGAGACGTGGTCGATCCTCGAAGTCGTGTGTCACCTCTACGACGAGGAGCGCGAGGACTTCCGCCCACGCCTGGACATCGCGCTGCATCGGCCGGCTTCGAGCTGGCCGACGATCGATCCGGCGGGCTGGGTCACGACGCGCAAGTACAATGACCGCGACCTCGTGCAAGCGCTTGACGGCCTGCTGACCGAGCGCGAGAGCTCGCTGACCTGGCTGCATGGCCTCTCGGAACCGAACTGGGATGCCGAGTATTCGGCGCCTTTCGGACCCATCAGGGCCGGTGATCTCCTGGCGTCCTGGGTTGCGCACGACAACCTGCACACGCGCCAGCTCGTGGAGCTCCGGCGCAGCCGACTGCTGGGGATGGTTGCCCCGTACCGCGTCAAGTACGCGGGAGACTGGTGAGGCGCTACCGACCCGACCACTTGGGCTTGCGCTTCTCGACGAAGGCGCGCGCCCCTTCCACGCGGTCCTCCGTGGTGCGCAGCAGCGTGGCCAGATCGTTCTCGAGCCGGATGCCGTCCTGCAGCGGCAGGCCGAGGCCGCTGACCACCGCTTCCTTCGCGTAACGGAGCGCGATCGGCGCCTTGGCCGCGATGTCGCGGGCCAGCCCCTGGGCCGCGGGCATCAGCTCGGACACGGGCACCACGCGCTCGACGAGGCCGATTCTCAAGGCCTCGGCGGCCGGCACGCGCATCCCCGTCAGGATCATCTCGAGCGCCTTGCCTCGCCCCACGAGTCGCGGCAGCCGTTGCGTGCCGCCCCCACCGGGAATGATCGCGAGGTTGATCTCAGTCAGGCCGAGCTGGGCATCCTCCGCGGCCACCCTGATATCGCAGGCCAGCGCGAACTCGAGTCCGCCGCCGAGGGCGAAGCCGCGAATGGCGGCGATGATGGGCTGGGAGCAACGGTCCATCTCGCTCCGGAAGTCGAGGCGCCTGCGCGACTCGCGGAAGTGGGTGGGCGTCGGCGGCTCGAGGAACTCGCGGATGTCGGCCCCCGCGGAGAACGCGCGATCGCCGCCGCCCGTCACCACCACCACCTTGACGGACTCGTCCATGCGCAAGCGCGTGAAGATCTCGAAGAGCTCGGTGCGCATCTGGGTGTTCATCGCGTTGAGCACGTCGGGGCGATCGAGGGTGATGAGGGCCACGCCGTCCTGCGCTTCGTAGCGAACGACCTTGTCACTCATTTCAGCCCTCGCACTCTACTCAGCCCTCGGCTCGCACCTTCAGTGCTTACCTCGCACTTCCACACTCTCGTGCCTGCGGCAACTCGGCAGTGTCTCGGCTCGAACATCGTCTTACAGATCCTTTCCGGCGATGACGCCGCGACGGTGGAGATCGGCGATGTCACCGTCGCGGTAGCCCGCCCCGCGCAGGACCTCGGCGGTGTGCTGGCCGAGGAGCGGCGGCGGCCCCGGATCGACCCCGGGCGTCTCGGAAAAGCGGAGGGGAAGGCCCATCATCTTGAGGCGACCCAGCTCCGCGTGCTCGTACTCGACCACCATGTTGTGATGTAGCACCGCGGGGTGCGACATGAACGCCTGCAGCGGCTGCGTGGGGGCGCAGGGGATATCGCTTTCGGTGAGGATGCGCACCCACTCGCCGCGAGGACGCGAGGCGAAGGCTTCTTCCATCAGCGGGGTGAGCGCATCGGAATTGTCGCGCCGTCCGAACCACGAGGCGAAGCGGGGATCGCCGGCCCATTCGGGCTTGCCCAGCACCTTGCAGAGCTTGACCCAGAACGACTGGTTGCCGCAGGCGAGGAAGAACCACTCGCCGTCGCCCGCCCGGTAAAGCCGGTACGTCGGCGTATCGCGATAGACGATCTCGCGCCCCGGCCAGTCGACGAAGTTGCCAGCCTGGAGCGCGAGGATGCCGTGCATGAGCGAGGTCCAGACACGCTGGCCCTGCCCCGTGCGCTCGCGGACGAAGAGGGCGGCGAGGACGGCCTGACACGCCAGGGCCGCCGTGTAGTAGTCGGTGACGGGGATGCGCACGTACTGGGGCGGGCCGCCGAAGCCCTGGAACGTCATCACCCCGCCCAGGCATTGAAAGACGGGATCGTAGCCTGGACGCTCGCTCTCGGGCCCCTCGGGTCCGAAGGCGCTGATCGAGCAGTAGATCAGCTTGTCGTTCATCGGGCGAAGCGTCTCGTAGTCCACGCCGAGCCGCTCGACGACTCCAGGCCGCATGTTCTCCATCACCACGTCGGCCGTCTCGGAGAGGCGGTGGATGACGGCGCGTCCCGCCGGGTCCTTGAGATTGACGGCAATGGAGTGCTTGCCGCGATTCCACCCATAGAAGCCGTGCAGCTCGCGGAAGGCGTCGCCTTCGAGCGCCTCCACCTTGATGACGCGGGCGCCGAGGTCGCCGACCATCATGGCGGCGTAGGAGCCGGCAATGTAGGACGTCAGGTCGACGACCGTGATGCCGTCCAGCGGGCCCCGAGCCTGGGGCATGTCAGGAGCGGGCAGAAATGGCGTGGCGCGTGATCAGCTCCCGGTGGTACTCGGTGTCGCCGTAGAGCGGCTCGAGGGCCTTGGCCCGCTTCATGTACAGGTGCAGATCGTACTCCCAGGTGAACCCGATGCCTCCGTGCACCTGGATGGCATCGCCGCACACGCGGCGCGCGGCCTCGTTGACGTAGGACTTGCAGATGCTGGAAGCGACGGCGGCGTCTTCCGCGCCCGCCGTCAGGGCCCAGGCCGCGTAGTACACCGCGGCGTGGGCGTTCTCCGCCTCCAGCAGCATCTCGGCGCACCGATGCCGGATGGCCTGGAAGGAGCCGATGGGCTGGCCGAACTGCTCGCGCACCTTGACGTACTCCACGCTCATGTCGAGGCAGCGGCGCGCCGCTCCCAGCATCTCGGCGGAGGCGCACACGGCCGCGCGACGCAGGAGGGACTCGAGGAGGGAGGCGGCGCCGCCGGGCTGGCCCATGATGGCTTCGGCCCCCACCGCCACCTTGTCGAGCCGCAGCTCCGACCAGCGATTCGTGAGATCGATGCCCTTCATCGGTGAGAGCGTGACGCCGACACTCTTCGGGTCCAGGAGGAAGAGCGAGAGGCCTTCGGCGGAGCGCGCGGGCACGAGGATGACATCGGCCACGTGCGCCCACGGCACGAAGCGTTTCACCCCGGAGAGAATCCAGCCGCTTCCCGATTTGGTCGCGCTCGCGGTCGTGGAGGCGGGTTCCCAGTCGAGATGCTCCTCGAGCAGCGCCGCCGTCATCCGCGCGCGTCCCGAGGCGATGGCGGGCAGCCACTTGTCCTTTTGCTCCGCGGAGCCGCCGAGCATGAGCCCGAGCCCGCCGAGGACCACCGTGGAGAAGAAGGGCCCGGGATACGCGGCCCGTCCCATCTCCTCGAGCACGATGGCGAGCTCGACCAGGCCGAGCCCGGCGCCGCCGTGCTCCTCGGGGAAGGGAAGCCCGAGCCAGCCGAGCTTGCCCATCTCGCCCCAGAGCTCGTCGCTATAGCCCTTGCCGTCTTCGGCCATGGCCCGGACGTGGGACGACTTGCAATGCTCCTCCAGCGCCGCGCGCACGGAGTTCTTGAGCAGGACCTGGTCGTCGCTGAACGAGAAGTTCACGCCTTGCCTCCCACCCGATCGGCGCGGGTTTCCTTCGGAAGGCCGAGGATGCGCTCGCCGATGACGTTCTTCTGGATCTCCGAGGAGCCGGCATAGATGGTGCCGGCACGTGACCAGAGATAGGCGTAGGCCCAGGAGCCCTGCTCGCCCACCGCCGTGTCGATCTCGAGCTGGAACTCCTTGGGCGCGCCCTCGGTGAGCTGGCCGTACGGGCCGAGGATCTCCAGCGCCAGCTCCATGTAGCGCTTCTCCAGCTCGGAGTACGAGAGCTTGGTCAGGGAGCCCCCGGCGCCGGGATGCTCGCCACGCTCCAGCTGCGTCAGCGTGCGGAGGGCCTGGTAGCGCTCCACCTCGATCTCGGCCCAGATGCGCCCGATCTTCTGGCGCACCAGCGGGTCTTCGATCAGCGGCTTGCCGTGCCGGCGCATCTTCTTGGCCGCCTCGACCAGCCGCGAGTGCATCGAGGCGTAGTTGGTCACGCGCGCCAGCGCGCGGCCCCCGCGCTCGTAGCCCAGCGTGGTCTGCGCGATGGCCCAGCCCTCGCCCAGCTTGCCCATCTGATCGCTCTTCTCCACCCGCGCGTTGGTCATGAACACCTCGCAGAATTCCGAGGAGCCCGTGATCTGCTTGAGGGGGCGGACGTCGACGCCGGGCTGGCGCATGTTCATCAGGAAGCAGGAGATGCCCTTGTGCTTGGGCACCTTGGTGTCCGTGCGCGCGAGGAGCAGGCCCCAGTGGGCGACCTTGCCGCCGCTCGTCCAGATCTTCTGCCCGTTGACGACGAAATGGTCACCCTGATCGACGGCCGAGGTCTTCAAGGCGGCGAGATCGGAGCCCGCGTTCGGCTCGGAGTAGAGCTGGCACCAGAGCTCCTCCGCCGTCAGGATCTTCTTGAGGTAGCGCTTCTTCTGAGCGTCGGTGCCGTGCACGATGATGGTGGGTCCGACGATGCCGATCCCCAGGCTATTGGCGGGCGCCGGCGCTTTCGACCGGGCCAGCTCGTCGGCCACGATGGCCTGCTCCATGGGCCGCGCCCCGCCGCCGCCGTATTCCTTCGGCCAGCCCATGCCGAGATAGCCGGCCTCGTAGAGCTTGCGGTGCCAGCCCAGGCGATCGTCGAGCGTCCGGATCTCTTTGCGCGGCAGGTTGCCCTCGAGCCACGTGCGCACCTGCTTGCGGAAAGCGATGTCCTCGGGCGTGTAGTTCAGATCCATGAGCGGTCCTCCGTTCGTGCTCCTCGCGATGCGGTTGGGGGTAGACCCGGTTCTAGCACGGGGTCCGGACCCGGTCAACCTGAGGCGCGACGTGAGGGCGTTCCAGCAACGACGCTTCCGCCCGTGCTACCTTGCGGGCATCGACCGCTCGCCGGAACGCACCGTGAAACATACGATTCTGTGGCGCCGCCTCGATGTGCCGGGCCATGATGCCTGTCAGCTCGTGGCCCTGGACGACGGCTGGCGATTGTCGGGCATGGCGGTGTTCAACCTGGACGGCCGCCCGTGCGCGCTCGGCTACGAGGTGGACGCCGATGCGCGCTGGTCCTCACGAGGCGCGCGCGTGCGTGGATCGTGGGGCACGGAGCGTGTCGACGTCACCATCCTCGCCGCGCCGGGTGGTACGGCCGACGTGCCCGTGGCGTGGCTTGCCTTCCCCGAGTTGACGCTGGAGCGCCTGGAGCAGCGGTATCGGCGGCTGGCCCAGGACACGTACGACTACCAGGCTCCCGGCGTGCCCTACGAGGCACATCTCAAGGTGAATGAGCTCGGGTTCGTGACTCTCTATCCTGGCCTGTGGGAAGTCGAAGCTCGATGAACTACGATCTTCATAAGGCTGATCTCTCCGCCGTAGTGGCCGAGGCGGGCCTCGTCGCGGACGAGACACGGCGCATCTTCGGGCAGCTCTCCGCCGCGCAGATCAACTGGAAGCCAGGCCAAGGGGATTGGAGCATCGGCCAGTGCTTTGATCATTTGATCATCGCGAATCGTCCATACCTTCCGATCATCCAGGAGATCCGGCAGGGCAGGAAGCGCCCGCGTCTCCTCGAGAGCATGCCTTGGCTCCCAGCGCTCTTCGGTAAGATGATCATCAAGACTCTTCAGCCCGACTCGGGCCGCAAGGTGAAGGCGCGCCCGCAATTCCTTCCTTCGAGCACTGCCATCGATCCGGGGATCATCGGCGCCTTTCTCGATCAGCAGGAACGTCTCGTGAAAGAGATGAAAGCGACACGGGAACTTGAACTCGAGCGGATCACGATCACCTCGCCCATCCTCTCGCTGATCACCTACAGCTTGATGGACGCCTACCGGATCATCGTGGTCCACGAGCAGAACCACTTCGTCCAGGCCAGGCGAGTGCTCGAGGCGCCGGGCTTTCCGACTTGACCTTTCCCTGTCGTCGCCCTAGGGTTTTCGCCATGACTTCATTGAGCGCGCACCGCCGTGTCCTCGCTTTGAGCCTGCTCCCCGCTTTGAGCCTGTTCCTTGCCTTGATGGTATGCATCCCGCCCGCGTTCGCCGCCGAGGGCGAGCTGCGGTGGGGGCTGCACGTCACGCTGGCGCCCAAGTGGCTCGACCCGGCAGAGACCGAGGCCTTCAACACACCGTTCATGGTCCTCTACGCCGTGCACGACGCCCTCGTGAAGCCGATGCCCGCGGGGGTCCTGACCCCGAGCCTGGCCGAGTCGTGGCAGGAGTCGAAGGATCACCTCTCCTATACGTTCAACCTCCGGAAGAACGCGCGCTTCCACAACGGCGAGCCCGTGACGGCGGAGGACGTCAAGTTCTCCTTCGAGCGTTACAAGGGCGCCAGCGCCACCCTCCTGAAAGAGAAGGTCAAGGAGGTGCAGGCCGTTTCGCCGACGCAGGCGCGCTTCGTCCTCAAGGAGCCGTGGCCGGACTTCATGACGTTCTTCGGCACCACGGCCTCGGGCGCAGGATGGATCGTGCCGAAGAAGTACGTGGAGAAGGTGGGCGACGACGGCTTCAAGACGGCGCCCGTGGGCGCCGGCCCGTACAAGGTGGTCTCCTTCAAGCCGGGGGTCGAGCTGGTGCTCGAGGCCTTCGACGGCTACTGGCGCAAGGCGCCTTCGGTGAAGCGGCTCGTCATGCGCTCGATGCCGGAGGAGACGACTCGGGCGGCGGCGCTCAGGGCCGGCGAGGTGGACATCGTCTATCTGCTGACGGGCTCGACGGCTGAGGCGCTGCAGAAGGCGCCGGGATACAAGGTGGTGGCGCCGCTCCTCTCGGGCGCCTTCTGGCTCGAGCTGACCGAGCAGTGGGATCCGAAGTCTCCCTGGCACGACCGGCGCGTGCGGCTGGCCGCGAGCCACGCCATCGATCGCCAGGCCGTGAACAAGGCGGAGACGCTCGGCTTCTCGCGCCTCACCGGCAACTTCGTCCCGCGGATCTTTCAGAACGCGGTGGCGTACGAGCCGCCCGCCTACGATCCCGCGCGGGCCAAGAAGCTCCTGGCCGAGGCGGGGTACCCGAACGGCTTCGAGGGCGGCGACTTCTATCCGTTCCCGCCCTACAACTCCATGGCCGAGGCGATCCAGGGCTATCTCCAGGCGGTCGGCATCCGCACGCAGACGCGCACGATGGAGCGCGCCACCTACTTCACCCAGTGGCGGGAGAAGAAGCTCCGCGGCGTGATCCTGGTCATCACGGCCACGTTCGGCAATGCGGCGACGCGTCTCGAGCCCTACGCCACCAGGAACGGGATCTACGCGTACGGCAGCGTGCCAGAGATCGACGATCTCTATCATCGCCAGGGACGTGAGCTCGACCCCAAGAAGCGCGAGGCCCAGCTCCACCAGATCCAGAAGATCATCCACGATCAGGTGATCAACATCCCGATCTACGACCTGGCCTTCATCTGGGGCGTCGGCCCGCGCGTGGCCGAGCCGGGCGCGGGGCTGATCCCTGGCTACGGATACTCGGCGCCCGCGGAAGACTTGCGGTTGAAGTAGTCTCGTGGCCCAGTACTCGCTCGGGATCGATATCGGCGGCACCTTCACCGACATCGTCGTCTACGACCACGACTCGGGCCGCCAGATGAG
The DNA here is from genome assembly GCA_003220345.1 of Candidatus Rokuibacteriota bacterium. Classification (GTDB taxonomy): domain Bacteria; phylum Methylomirabilota; class Methylomirabilia; order Rokubacteriales; family CSP1-6; genus AR37. The sequence goes on from QHSC01000083.1 coordinate 48,888, forward strand.
CCGCAAGGTCCTCACCACTCACGACGACCCCGCGCGCGCAGTGGCCGCCGGCGTGGCGGCGCTGCTCGCCAGCGGCCGCTTCGAGCCTTCCGCCTTTACGCGCGTGGTGCATGCCACCACGCTCTTCACCAACGCCCTGATCGAGCGGAAGGGCGCGCCGACCGGGCTCATCACCACCGAGGGCTTCGCCGACACGCTCGAGATCGGGCGCGAGCGGAAGTACGAGCTCTACGACCTCGCCATCACCAAGCCCGAGCCGCTCGTGCCTCGCCACCTGCGCCTCGAGGTGCCCGAGCGTGTCCAGGCCGACGGGAGCGTCCGGCGCCCGCTCGATGCCCGCGCGCTGGAAGCTCGAGCCGCGACGCTCGTCAAGGCGGGCGTCACGTCGATCGCGATCGTCTTCCTGCACGCCTATGCCAATCCACGCCACG
>QHSC01000250.1 GCA_003220345.1 Candidatus Rokuibacteriota bacterium
AGCCGTGACCTGCGCCGTCAGACGGAAACGGTGCAGCTGGCCGAGCAGCGGGAAGCAGCGGTCCGGGCCAAGCTCCGGCGCAGTCGTGCCGTGTTCACGATGGCCGCGGCCGTCGCGCTCGTCATGTCCGCCCTCGCCGTGTTCAGCTGGACCTCGCTGCAGGCGGCCCGCCGGGGCGAGCAGCATGCCAAGGACGCTCTCGGGCAGGCGGCGGCCGAGCGCGAGAAGGCCCAGAAGGCGGAAGAGAGAGCCAGGGCCAAAGCCGCGGAAGCCGAGAAGGCGGAAGAGAAAGCCACGGCCAAAGCCGCAGAGGCCGAGCGCCAGCGCAAGAACGCCGTAGCGGCCCTGGCCAAGGCCAACAGCGAGACGGCCCGGGCGCGAGCGGCCGAGCAGAGGACCGATGCCGAAAAGGAGGCGGCCCTGAGCCTCCTCGCCAAGCTCACCGACAGCATGTACTCGGCCTTCAAGGACAACGAGAGCATGCGGGCACCCTGGTCGGGGCTGGGCAAGGAAGACGTGGCGCGAAGCAAGCTGGAGAAGGCCGTCGCGGAAGCGCGAAAACTCCAGCAGGAAAACCTCACGGACTTCGGCACGCAGCGCTCCGTAGCCTCGGGCTTTGCCCTCGCGTCCATAACCTACCGGGTGCTCAAGGATGGCGACCGTGCCCGGGAGGCGCTCGCTCACGGCATGGCCGTCATCGAGCAGAGCACGCCGGCCAACGACGAGGAGCGCGCGCAACAGCTCAAGATCTGGGGTCTCTTCCTTCAGGTCATCGGGACCCTGGAGACGGACGCCAAGAATCCTGAGCGGATCCGCCAGGCCTACGCGACCGCCGTGGCAAAGGCCGAAGAGGCGGTCAAAGTGGCCCCCGACAAATCCGACCTGCTTCCAGATCTTCGCCGCCATCTATTCGACAGCTATCTTCTATTCGCGGCGGCTTTGCTCAACCAGGACGCGCTGGAAGAGGCACGGCAGTACTATCACAAGGCCCGGACCACTTCTGTCAACGTGAGTAACGAGTCCGTCGCTCTCTGGAAGAGGCTGGCGGCCGGCTTCAAGCAGCTCGGCGACACGCACAAGGCGGCGAAACGCTACACCGACGCGCTCGACGCCTACCGCTGGGCGCTCCGGGCGCGCGAGACCCTCGTGCTCGATGCCAGCCGGGCCCGGATACTTCCCTCCTACAACAATCGAGACGCCAAGCAGGAAGTAGCGATCGCCCTCCGGGATATCGGCTACCTCGAGCTGGCGCTCGGTGACCGGGGGCGGGCCCTGGCGGCATTCGACGATAGCCGTCAGAAGGCGGTCGAGCTGGTGGGCGAGTCTCCCAGCGTGAGCTGGTATCGTCGGACGCTCGCGTATGCGTATGAGGGGTTAGGCGATAGCCACCGAGCGATCGGTCACCTGGATCGAGCCGAGGCCGCCTACGATAGGCAGCGCGAAGCGATCATCGAAGCGATCGACCTCCTCAAAGATGCCGGGTTTCAGGACAACCTGGCCCTCGTGTACGAGCAGCTGGGATCCCTTCGCCGCGAGCAGAAACGGTTCAGGGACGCCGTCGACGCGTACACGCAGAGCGTGGCGGTGCGGCGGGACCTCCGTCGCTCCATGCAGGACCTGATCAAGGATGGAAAGAAAAAGGACAGCGACCTCAAGGCAGAAGAACGAAAACTGGCCAGCATTCTGGGCGGCCTGGCCTTCACCGAGCTCTTCAACGGGCATCCCGAACGGACGGTGCAGCATTCCCTCGAGGCGCAGCGCTTCGATCCCGACGCGGTCTGGATCAAGACCAATCTGGCCCACGGCTATCTGTTCACCAAGCAGTACGACAGGGCCGAGGAGCTCTACCGCGGGTACAAGGACAAGAAGGCCTTCAATCGCCCCGACTCCAAAACCTTCCAGCAAGCCGTGCTCGAGGATTTCGGGAAGCTTCGTCAGTTGAATGCTGCCCTCCCGGACCTGGACAAAGAGGTGAAGAGGATCGAGCAGCTTCTCGGTGACGGCCCCGCCCGCTGACGGGCTCGCGCCGCCCGAGGCGGGAATGCTCAGATGGGCCCGGGCGCGTGCTCAGCGCGGATCAGCACGTACCACTGGCGCAGCTCGGCCGCGAACAGCTCTTCCGCTTCGAGCACCAGCCGCCTGAACTTGAACTCAAGCTCACCGAGCTCGGTCATGGCCCGCGTGTCCAGGACGGTGGCCTCCACCGAGACGGTGGGCGTCACCATCACGAACTCAGCCGGCGGCGGCGTGTGCGGGAGCCGGGTGTGCAGCTCCAGGAGCTGGTCCCGCATCCTCTGCAAAGTCCTGGCCTGATCGTGGTAGGCCCTGCTGAGCCGTCGCCACTCGTACAGCCCGCGCAGACTGTAGAGGGCGATGCCGAGCGGGGGCAGGGCGATGGCCAGGACATCGACGGTCTTGTGGAGCCATGGTGGCAGCGGTTCGCCGTGCGGCAGAAATGGCAGGACCAGATGGACGACGGCCGCTGCCAAGGAAAGGATCAGGACGTATTTCATCCCGCTGTCGAACTGTTCCTCGAGATATCGGTGCTCGCGGGAGCGACGCTCGTAGTATTCGAGCTGATCCTGAAGCCGATGGACCAGATAGGCGACCATGGCTTGCTCGCCTCGATCGAGCCGCGCCATTCCGCGTCGGCCCTGGTGCTCATCGAACCGGGCATCCTCGAGCTGCTCCCGATAGGCCCCGCCGTCCGCGGCAAGCGCGAGCAGATGCATGGGCTCCTCGCCCTCGAGCTCATGGAGCCGGACGCGAACTCGCTCCGCGAGATCCTCGGCGGTCAGATAGGGGCCGACGCCGCTCACGGCAAGGAACTGCTCACGACGAAGCAGCTCGGCCCGAACGCGCGCCCGCACCCACTCTTTCGTTGGTCCCATGGTGAGCAGGATCGCCCGAAGGACCAGCGCCAGGCACGCGAACTCACCCAGGATGAGAAGGAACCCACATGGTGCCGCGGGCTCAAGGACCAGCTGAAGGCTCAGGAACAGCACCGCGAGCTGGGACAGGACGATGAGCTGGCGTCCCAGCGCGAGATAGTCGCTCTGGTGGCTCGACGCTCTCGCCGTCCAGATTTCCAGCCGCTCCGTGAGGTGGCCGAGCTCGGGCAGGATCTGCTCCGGCCGGCTCGCCACGGATCGGAGAGTCGAGGGGATTCCCTCAGGCCAGTCCGAGTCTCGAGGGCGAAGATTCACGATGACATGCTTGATCGCGATCGGCATGACCCAGATGAGGAGAATCGCCAGGATCGCGATCACGGCCGGATAACGCCAGTCGACCCATCCGGAGGAGAGCGTCAGATGACTTGGACACCTCGTCACGGAAATCGCGAGGAGAACAATCAATACAGGACCCAGGAGCGTCCAGCCGAGGGCCGCCCATCGCGAGCCCGCCCTCTCCGTCCCTCCGAAGGATGTCCCAGCGTCCTCACCCATCACCACGGCGCTCCTCGGTCAGGCGCTCGACAAGCACCCGGCCCTGCTCCTCACCCAGGGACGTGGCCACGCGCGTTCCCGGGATCCGATTCCCCGCACGCACGATCACAATCGGCTTGCCCATGGCGCGCCCTCGGGCCACGATCTGTCCTGTTCCCCCTTCCCCCTGGACCTCCCGACCGTCCCACACAGCCAATAGCACATCGCAGTGCTCGAGAACATACTGCCCGGCGGCTTCGTAAGCGGCCTCGCGGGTGGCCGCGGGTGGAAGGTGGATGATTCGTTCCGCGCGAGCGAAGAGCTCCAGGAACGTCCGCCGCGATGCGTCGGTGGTGAAGTCGGTGAGATAGTCTTCCTGAGGCAGCGGGAGCGGCACGACCAAGCGGCCGCCGGGACGGGCGAGGACGCGTTCGGCCACCAGGCAGTCCGCGCCTTCGGCGAGCGGCGAGATGACGAGCAGCAGGCGCCTGGCCGAGGCATGTTCGATCCGATCGAGGGCCTCGTCGATCCCTGCCAGGACCCGCTTCACGTCGGCGACGGCCCGATGCCCGGTCACCCCGATCGAAACAACGGGTCCGTCAGCCGCGCCCCTTTCGCCCCGAGCGGCGGGCTTGCCCTCAGATGACCGACTCGCTTCGCAGCCGCTCGATCTCGTCGGCCCCGTAGCCGGCCTCCTTCAGGATCTCGTCGGTGTGCTCGCCGAGGGTGGGCGGCTCCCGGTCGAGGCCGGGGCTGCCGTGCTCGAGCCGGAACCCCGCGCCCACGAGGCGCATCGGGCCGTAGCGCGTGTCGATCGTCTGGAGCACGTCTCGGTGCTCGAGCTGCGGGTGGTGGACGATCTCGTCGATCTTCCAGATGGAGCCGCAGGGAACGTCGGCCGCGGTCAGCCGCGCCTCCCAGGTCCGCGGGTCCTCGGTGGCGAGCGCGGACTCGATGATCTCGCGCAGGGCCGGCTCGTTCGCGGTCCGCGAAGGCCAGTCCTTGAAGCGCGGGTCGTCGAGGGCGTCGGCGCGCCCGAGCGCGCGCATGAGGCCGGCGAATTGCTTCTCCGTGAGCACGGCAAGCACGATGTAGCCGTCGCGCGCCCGGAACCGGCTCGCCGTGGGCTTCCGGCTCACCGACCCATTGCCGATCTGGCGCTGCTCGATGCCGGCCACCGTGTACTCGGAGACGGGGCCGGCGATGAAGGCGAGCGCCGCGTCCAGCATGGCAACGTCCACGAGCTGCCCGCGCCCGGTGTGCGTCCGCTGGTACAGGGCGCTGGCCACGGCCAGGGCCGCCGTTACCCCGCCGATCGTGTCGCAGAGCGCGAAGCCCGCGCGGGTAGGGCCGCTCGCGGGGTCGCCCGTGATCGACATGATCCCCGACATCGCCTGCAGCTTGCCGTCGAAGGCCGCCGTCGTCCGCTCCGGGCCCGTCTGGCCGAATCCCGAGACGGCGCAGTAGATGAGCCGGGGATTGATGGCCGAGAGCGCCTTGTAGCCGAGCCCCAGGCGGTCCATGACGCCGCCGCGGAAATTCTCCCACACCACGTCGGCGCCCACGGCCAGGCGCTGCACGATCTCGACGGCCTCCGGCCGCCGGAGGTCGAGGGTGATGCTGCGCTTGTTGCCGTTCATGGACAGGAAGGAGGGCGCCATCTTTCGCGCGGCCCACGCCCGGTCGGTGGGCGAGGCGCGCGTCTCGTCGCCCTCGCGCGACTCGATCTTCACGACGTCCGCGCCGAGAAGCGCGAGCTGGTAGGTGCCGTACGGCCCCGCCAGGTAGCGGGTGAAGTCGAGGATACGGACACCCGCGAAGGGCTTGCTCATGACCCCTCGCGCTTGGTGCGCGCGATGGTCTTCACCTCGTCGAACTCCTTGCGGCGCTCGGCGATGCTGTCCGGGGAGAGCTTGGTCAGGTCGAGATAGTCGCGCTTCCAGGAGGCGGCCCCGTTCCACCGCTGCGGCGACTGCACGGTCGTCCGCGCCGCCGGCGCGCTCTCGAGCACGCGGAGCGCCAGCTCGAGGGTCTGGGCCTGCGACTTCGCGTCGAGCGGCCGGCCCGCCGAGTTGCCAAGCGGAAAATCGCTGAACAGGAACCGCGGGACCCCGCAATGCTCGACGATGTCCTTCGCGCAGCCCATGATCACGGTGGGGATCCCCTGCTCTTCCAGGTGCCGCGCGACCAGACTCACGGTCTGGTGGCACACGGGTCAGCTGGGGACGAGCACGGCGGCGTCGACGCTGTCCTCCTGGCACCGGCGCCGCAGGTCGGCGGCGTCGGTCTCCGTCGCCCGGTGGCTCCGGTTCGTCGGCGCGCCGTGCACGCGCGGGCCGAGCGACCCGATCCGGCCCGCCGCCGCCGCTTCCTTCATGCGCGCGAGCGGGAAGTAGGCGTGGATGTCCGCGGCGGAGGAGTGCTTGCGATCATAGCCCACGTGGGAGATCCGGAGATCGGGCACGCTCTCAGAGGGGATCGAGTACACCTGGTAGAACTTGGCCGCGGCGTTGTAGGGAGCGCCCGGCTCCTGGTTGCCCGCATCGGGCTGATACGGGGCCGCCGTGGTGATCAGGGCCACGCGGGCCCGGTTCAGCGGCGTGCGCAGCGGCGTGAATGGCACCTCGTCGAAGTGGGCCCAGCGATACGGGTTGCCGTACCCCAGCGCGACGTAGTAGTCGCGCGTTCGCTGCATGTACGGGATCGGGCCGTCGTCCTCTACCGCGAGCTCGGCCTTGGCCCCGGGAGCGACCATCGTCATGGCGTTCTCTCCTTCGTCACGGTCGCGCCCAGTCTAGCCCGCGACGCCCGTCCCGTCCAGCCGGCCTGGCACTGGGGCAAATTGCGAGCCAGACGAGGCGCGAGCGGGTCGGCAGCCCGAGGCGTACGTGGGTGTACGTTGAGGGCTTGCCGGCCCGCTCGCAACGAAGTATGGCGAAGCAAATTGCCCCAGTGCCTCAATGGGCGGCGAGGCCAGGAATGGACATCACGAGGTGGAGATAGCCTCCGAGCTCGTTGATCTTCCGCATGTCGCGGGCGATGAAGGCCGACCGCTCCGGCTCGGTCAGATCGAGCCCCGCGAGGGCGGCGGCGGGATCGACGGTGAAGCGCTCGCGAAAGTCCGGCTCCTTCTTGAGCCGGTACAGCAGGCTGTTGACCGCGTAGCGGCTCACGGAAGGCTCCATTCCACGGCGGCCATGTTGATGCGACGGAGCTCGCCGAAGTAGCGCACGTCCGCGCGGGCCGGGGTCACGGCCCCGAGCAGCACCATCCAGTTGAGGAACTCGTGCTCGCCGGCCTTGTGCAGCTCCGCCGTGGTCAGCTCGAGGAGCGGCTCGTGCTCGCCCCTCTCCATCCAGTGAATGAGCTTGCGGTCGAACACGGTGTCCGTCTCGCCCACCCGCGGCAGCGACAGCTCGGGGAAGTGGGAGAGGCCGCCCGTGGCGATGATGCCGACGCTCCACGGGCTCCTCGCCACCACGCGGGCAATGTGCTGGCCGAAGGCGAAGCAGCGGCGGGCCGTGGGCTGCGGGGCCACGAAGCAGTTGACCCAGATGGGCACGAGGGGCGGGATCGGACGCGCGCCGTGCATGGTGTTGACGGGGCTCAGGAAGGCGTGATCGACGGGCGCCTCCCACGAGAGGGCGAGATCGAAGCCCGCCTCGAGGCCCTGCTCCAGGATCGCGTTGGCGAGGTCTTCGTGGAGCGGGTAGCGCTCCGGCATGTGCTCCAGCACCTTGTCGAACGCCTCCGCGTGGTCCTGGGTCATCCGCTGGACGTCGCGTCCGATCCGCACGCAGAGCGCGGGCACCGCGTTGAACGAGAACGCGTTGAGGTGATCGTCGGCGACCACGATGAGCGGCCCACGGCCCCACAGGCCCGGTCATAGTATTCGGGGTCCAGCACATGCGACATCGCGCCCGCAAAGACGATCTTGCCCATTGGCTCTCTTTGCCTCCTCTGGTCCCGGATCACGACCGAGTCGCAGGAATTCTACCGGAAAAAGCGTCGACACGTTTGTTGACTCCCGCCCGGCTGCCGTCGCACCATGACCCATGGCCGCACTCCCCTGGCCTTCACCGAGGACGGCGGGCTCGGCCGGGACATGAACCCCGACGTCGTGAGCGCGATCGCCCGCCTGAGGCGAGACAATGTCCTCGGGCAGGCGCAGGCGACCCTCTTCGACCGCGTGGCGCGACGGCGCCTCGTCTCCGTCCGCTTCGAGATCAGGGCGCTTCTCTACGCGGGCGTTCTCCTCCTCACTTCTGGAGTCGGGCTCCTCGTCAAGGAACACCGCCAGGACATCGGGCCGTGGGCCATCGCGGGCGGCATCGCCCTCGCGGCAGTCGCCTGCCTGGTCTGGGTGACTCGCAACGCGGCCCCCTTCTCGTGGGGAGCGGTCCCCTCCCCGAACGTGGCCTTCGACTACGTCCTTCTCCTGGGCCTCCTCCTCTTCGCCTCGGACCTCGCGTACGTCGAGGTGGAATTCACCCTGCTCGGGCCCAAGTGGCCACACCATCTCCTCGTCGTCGGGGTGGTCTATCTCCTCGGCGCCTACCTGTGGGACTCGCGGACGATCCTCGGCCTCGCCCTGACCACGCTGGCCGCATGGCGGGGCGTCTCCATCAGCCTGATCCAGGGGTCGCTCCCGGCGGTCAACATGGTCAACCTGCGTGTCAACGCCGTCGTGCTCGGCGCGCTCTACGTGGCGGCCGCGGCGCTCTCCGTCCGGCTCGAGCGCAAGGCCCACTTCGAGGAGGTCTTCGCCAATGCGGGGCTCCTCTTGCTCCTGGGCGGGCTCGTCTCCGGCGTCTTCGGCAGCGAGCTGAACTGGGGTGTCTGGCTCGCCGCGCTCCTCGTCGTGGCCGGCCTGGTCATGTGGCTCTCGTTCCCGCTCGGTCGCTCCCTCTATTTCGCCCAGGGAATCGTTGCCGTCTATGTCGGGCTCCTGCGGCTTCTGTTCGAGCCGTTTCGGCACCACGTGAGCGGTCTCCCCTTCTTTCTCGCCGCGGTCCTGGGGCTGGGCGCGCTCGTGCTCATCCTTGCCGCTCATCGAAGGATGAGGGAGCGATGAGGCCGGACTCGGTCGCCTGGGAGCGGGCCGCAGAGGTGCGCGCGGCCGCGCAGGGTTGGCGGCGGGCCGGGGCCGTCGACGCGTCGACCGAGCAGGCGATCCGGGAGGCGTACCCGGATCCTTGCATCACGCCGTCTGCGGTGTGGCGCGTGCTGACGGCCTGCATGGTCGCCGCCGTTGTTGCCTGCACCTTTGGCGCGCTCTCGCTCGCGTTCCGACCCGACCGGGCGGGGCTTCAGGTCCTGATGTTCATGTTTGCCGCCGTGTCCCTCGTCGCGACCGAGGTGCTGGAAGCGTTGCCACAGTGCGCGAGGCGGGGCGCGGCAGGCGCAACATCGCTCCTCGGAGTGGTGTTCCTCCTCGTCGGCTTCAGCCTCTTCCTGCTGGAAACGCTGAACATGCGTTTCGACGACGCCATCGACACCGCCCTCCTCGCGAGCGTTCTCGCGTGGGCGGTGAGCGCCTGGCGCTGGGGAAGTCCGCCCTATGCGGCTGCGGCGGCCATCTCGCTCTTCCTCTTCCTCGGGCGGTTGCCGCACGGGCGCGTTCTCTGGGCCCTGGTCGGGGTGGCCCTGGCCGGTCTGGCCGCCCGTCGGCTGGACGAAGCCTCCTGGGCACCGTCCCATCGGCGCGGGGCGGCCATCCTGGTTGTCGCGGGAATCCTCGCCGCGTACGCCGCCGTCAACGTCTACTCCTTCGATGAGCATCTGCTGGAGGATCTCGGGCGATTCGGCGCGGCGCGTGTCGCGCCCTCGCCGAGCCTCATCGTTGCCACCGCCCTCGCCACCGCCGTCGTCCCGCTGCTCGTCCTGATGTGGGGCGTGAGATCACGCCGGACGTTCGTCCTTGATACCGGGGTCGTGCTGCTCGCCCTGTCGCTCGTCACGCTCCGGCACTATGTTCACCTGGCGCCCCTCTGGGTGATCTTGGCGCTCTCCGGCGCGGCGCTCGTCGTCCTCGCCCTCGCCGTCGAGCGTGCGCTGCGGCGCGCCCCGGGGGGAGAGATCGCGGGCATCACCGCGGACCCGCTGTTCGCTGACGAGCGGCAGCAGCGCGCGCTCCAGATCGTCCCCGTCGTTGCCGCCTTCACGGCGCCCGCGGCGGCGCCCGAAGAGAAAGGCTTCGCCGGTGGCGGCGGCAGGTTCGGCGGGGGCGGCGCGGAGGAGAAGTTCTGACGTGGGCATAATGGACCCATGGCGCTCCTCTCCGACCTGGCGATGCTGCGGGCGCGCGTGGCGGCCAGCGGGAGCCGCCTCGAGAAGCGGCGCCTCGTCGCCGAGTACCTGCGTGAGCTGTCGCCCGAGGACCTGCCCCGGGCCGTTACCTATCTGAGCGGCCGCGCCTTCCCCGCCTCCGACCCGCGCGTCCTGAATGTGCGCAGCCTGCCCGCGCCGGGCGCGACGCCGTCGCCGGCGACACCGCTCACGCTGGCCGACGTCGCGCGGGCTTTCGGCGACGTGGCCGAGGCGGGCGGCGCGGGGGCGCGTCGTCTGCGCGAGTCTCGACTCCGGGAGCTGGCGGAGCGTGCCTCGGAGGCCGAGCGGGACCTCCTCCAGCGCGTCATCTACGGCGAGATGCGCATGGGCCTCTCGGAAGGCCTCGTGCTCGAGGCCATCGCCGAGGCGGCCGGCGTCGCCTCCGCGGCGGTGCGGCGGGCCGCCCTCGTCACGGGCGACCTCACCGCCGTCGCCGCCCTCGCCCTGGGCGGCGGCGCGCAGGCCCTGTCGGCCGCGCGGCCGCGCGTGTTCGTTCCCCTCCTGCCCATGCTCGCGGAGATCGCCGGTGACGTCGGCGAGGCGCTCGCCGCGCATGGCGGCGTCTCCGCGATGGAGTACAAGTACGACGGCGCGCGCATCCAGCTCCATGGCGACGGCGAGCGCGTGGCGATCTGGAGCCGCCGCCTCTCGGATGTCACCGGCAGCCTGCCGGACATCGTGGACATTGCCCGCCGCGACCTGAGGGGCGCGCCCTTCATCCTGGATGGCGAGGTGGTGGCGCTCGACGCCGCGGGCCGCCCGCTGCCCTTCCAGGAGCTGATGCGCCGCTTCCGCCGGGTGCGCGGCGTGGAGGCGGCCGCGGGCGCGGTGCCCCTCTCGCTGCATCTCTTCGACTGCCTCCTGGCCGAGGGGCGCTCGCTCCTCGACGAGCCTTACGCGCGGCGCTGGGAAGCGCTCGAGCGAGTGACGGGCGGACGCCGGCTGGCCGAGCGGTCCGTGATCTCATCGGCGGGCGAGGGCGAGGCCTTCATGGCCCGCGCGCTCGCGGCCGGTCACGAGGGCGTCATGGCCAAGCAGCTGCAGAGCACCTACGAGCCGGGAGGCCGGGGCAAGCGCTGGTTCAAGCTCAAGACCGCCCTCACCGTGGACTGCGTGATCGTGGCCGCCGATCGCGGCTCGGGGCGACGGGTAGGCTGGCTCTCGAACTATCACCTGGCCGTGCGCGACGGCGACGGCTGGGCGGAAGTGGGCAAGACCTTCAAGGGGCTGACCGACCGCGAGTTCACGGAGATGACCGAGCGCCTGCGGGCGCTGGCCACGGAGGACGACGGCTACACGGTGAGGGTGCGACCCGACGTCGTCGTCGAAGTGGAGTACAACGAGATCCAGAAGAGCCCGACCTATGAGTCGGGGCTCGCGCTACGATTCGCCCGCATCGCCCGTTTGCGCGAGGACAAATCGCCCGCTCAGGCGAGCACCATCGAAGAGCTGCGCCACCTCTACGAGCGCCAGTTCACGACCAAGGGCCGATCCTAGCGTTAGCCGTTTCGCTTGCTTCCCGTCTCGGGCACGGTCATGACCTCGAGCAGGTGGCCATTGGGATCTTCGAAGTAGAATCCACGGCCGCCTCGGCGGGTATTGATCTTCCCGTTGGCGTGGTCGTCGGGCTCGCTGCCGTAGGCGATGCCCTTGGCCTCGACCCGGCGGAAGATCGCCTCGAACTCCGCCTCGCCAACGTGGAAGGCATAGTGAAGACTCTGACCAATTCCCGGGTCGAAGCCCGGCCCACCCCAGTCCTCCGGCTCGTCGGAGAAGTCGAAGGTCAGGCTCTCGTTGACCTGCACCTGCGCGAAGTAGCTTGGACCCGGCGTGACGGCCAATCCGAAGATCTCGGCGAAGAACCTCGCCGAGGCGATCTTGTCTTTCGTGGGCACGATGGTGTGGTCCAATCGAATCGTCATCGTCCACCTCCCCGTCGTCGTGAACCCTTTCCCGTTGGGATGCCGGACGCGCCGGCCAGGGATTCTCTACGTCTTGCGCAGCGGTGGGAAATGGGTCGTCAGGTCTGCGGCTTCCACCTGGAAGAGGGCCTGCGGCTCGCGCAGGCCGCGGAGTCGATGCGAGCCCAGACTTCGCAAGCGTACACCGGTTGGCCGCGACCGACCCACCCCGTCCCGGGCCGCGGCCGAGAGCAGGATCTGACCGCCGTGACCAGCCGAGCAGATCCGGGCCACGGTGTGCACGGCCAGACCGACGTAGCCGGCATCGGTCAGCGTGGGGCGACCCCTATGGATGCCGATGCGGATACGCACACCGACATCATCGGGCCAGGCTCGACCCTGGACGCCCCGCTCGATCTCGAGGGCGGCCTCGAGCGCCGCGGGCGCGCGATCGAACACGGCGAGAAACTCGTCCGCGCGGGCGTCGACCTCACGGCCTCCCAGCCGACCCACGGAGTTGCGGATGATTGCGCGGACCTCGGCCAGCAGCGGCGCGTACCGTTCGCCCAGTCGCTGGAGGAGGCTGGTCGACCCTTCGATGTCGGTCAGGAGGAACGTCACGTGCCCGGTCGGCAAGGTTCGCGCTTCACTGGCCTGGGCCTCGACCTGGCCGCGCAGCCGCTCGTTCTCGGCGGCCAGCGTGGCCGCGGCGGTCACCGTCTTCACGAGGTCCGGGTTCGCGAGGACGGCGCGGTCGTGCACGAGGGCGGTCATCGGGCGGCCCTGTCGCTCGAGCAGCGTGACGGCTCGGTCAGCTCCATCGCCCGGCAGAGTGGCAGGCCGACCGGCGCCGTCGAGATAGGCGCCGGCCGATTCGGACCAGTGCAGGACCGAGAGGCTGGGGTCGCGGAGGGCCGAGCGCAGCCGCCGTTCGAACTCACCCGGCGTGCCGACCTGCCCCAGCTCGATGACCAATCGACCGGCCACCGCCTCGCTCATCTGTGACTGCAGCTGGCCGGTCATGAACCCGACGGGCACGATCCCGTACTTCTTGGCGGCGTTGAGAAGCCTGGTGCGTGCCCGCTCTCTGGCCGCTTCGTCCTCGAAGATCACCTGGTTGAAGCGCGCCAGCGCGTTTCGCACGTGTGATTCGTCGTTGATGGGCAGCCGCTTTCGGCCGCGCGAATCCACGTAGGCAAAGGCGCTCTTGGGCAACTGCGCCCGTTTCTTGGAATTGAGCTGGCTCATGGCGGTCCGGGTCGCCCCGACGATACCCCACCGGGAGAGACGGCGCCACTGGACCGGGCGCCCCTCTCGGGTAAACGCAGAGGGTCGATGCCATGCAGCCCTGATTGGCTGACTACACTCCCGCTACAGGTCCTGCGCCAGCCGCTTGATCTCGCGCCGGAGCGGCTCCCATTGGGCGAGGAAGGCCCGAATCACCTCGGGAGCGCTGCCCGCGCGAAGGTGCTTGATCTCGTTGTCGAGGATGTTCCGATAGCGGGTGGTCTTGCTCAGGATCGCGTAGAGCCGCCTGTCTCGCTCCTCGAGGCCGGCGAGAAAGTCGCTGTCGAGCTCGTCGATCTTGCTACGGCGAATGGTCGGTTCGGCGGCAATGCGCTTCATGGCTGGGCGCCTCCTTCTGTTGCTATTCCATGGCTGGCCCGGGAGCGGGTCCAGTGGATAGCATCCGCTGTGCCGAACGCGCGCTCCAGAAATCGCGCTCTCCTTTGTAAATTGCGGCGACAGGCCGACCTGATCCAAGCATCGGCGATTCGGCTCACGGCGTCTTTGGCCCGCCCGGTGAAGGGTGAGGTATCCCGAGCTCCTCCGGATGGGATTCTCGGTATCGACACCCAGCAACATCGAGGGGCATGTCTGCCAGGACATCAAAGGGTCGTATCGACCTGAAGGGCGGCCTCGGTTTATCAATTCTACTCGGTAGATCTCTTTACCGAGGAATTTCTTCCCACCACCCAGACCGCCGAACCCCCTCAGGCGCTCGCGGGCGCTCAGATCTCCGCGAGGTCGACGAGCAGGGCTGCGTGGTCGCTCAGCGCGCTGCGCCGGCCGCGGCTCGCCGCAGCCCCCCACACGTAGGCGGCCTCCTTCAGGTGCGCGAGCAGGGCGGCGTTGACGAAGGCCTGGTCGATGCGGAAGCCGTTCCGGCCATTGGGTGAATACCAGGTGTAGGCGCGAGCCTCCGCCTGGAAGTGGCGGAACGCGTCGCGCCAGCCACAACCTGCGAG